>CASFZR010000021.1 GCA_949299185.1 uncultured Spirochaetales bacterium | reverse complement strand
ACTCATACCTCCACGGAGATGGCGGAGACAAGGGCGGCGATATCGCGCAGGGCGGCGTGAAGGCCGATGGATTCTCCATCACGCCTAAGATCTCCATCAACTTCTGATAGGATATCCAATGCCATGCGAGGCGGCTCATTCCCGGGCCGCCTTCTTGCTGACGACTCTTCGCTTATCTTATTACAATTGCATCAAATAATCGGATGGAGAAATTGAGGGCTCCGAAGAGCCCTGCTGTCAGAACGTGAGCTTATCAAGCTCGTCTACCGAATTCTCGATCGCAGGAGGGAGCGTCACCCTGCCGTCAAACGCCTTCATGTCCTTGAAGCCGGTGCCGGTGAGGAGGACCATCACCTCAGCGTCGCTGCCGAGCTTCGAGACGAGATTGTCCCTGTCCTTCTCAAGTGCCGCATATGCCGCTGCTGCCGCAGGTTCCGCGAGGACTCCAGCATAGCGGGTAAGGGTGAGCTGCGAGTCGAGTATCTCCTCGTCTGTCACCGTAACGGCCCAGCCTCCGCTCTCCTTGACGTAACGCGCGGCCATCCTGCCGTTCGCGGGAAGGTCTACCGATATGCTGTCAGCGCGCGTGGTGGCGCTTATCGCTCTGTAGTCGTCCTTATCTATCGCCCTCGATATCGCATCGGAGCTGGTGGACTGGCAGGCGACGAGGCGTGGGACCTTGTCTATGAGCCCGGCCTTCCTCAGGTCTGAGAAGCCTTTGGCGACGCCGGCGATTATGCATCCATCGCCGACGGGGACGTATATGACATCGGGCACGCGGCGTCCGAGATCTTCGAATATCTCTATCGATACCGACTTCTTACCCTCGATCGTCATGGGATTGTAGGCGGTGTTCCTGTTGATTCCTCCATGCCTCTTCGTGTACTCGATGGAGAGGGCGAACGCGTCGTCATAGCTTCCCTTTACCGGAACCACGTGAGCCCCGTAGAGCACGGACTGCATCAGCTTGTTGATCGGTGCGGATGCCGGTACGAAAAGCACTATGTCGAGTCCCATCGCCGCTCCGACAGCGCTCATTGCAGCTCCTGCATTGCCTGTTGAAGCCAGCACGATGCGCTTCTCTCCCAGGGCCTTTGCCTGCAGCGCCACCTCATAGCTTGCCCTGTCCTTGAATGATCCTGATACCAGCTGGCTGTCGAGCTTGAAGGAAAGGGAGGGAAGGCCGAGGCGGCTGCATATCCTCCGCGGCCTCATCAGCGGGGTAGGGCCGACAGGGTAGGCATCCCCATCCTCGCTTGGATAGGGGTAGAAGTCATCCGGAGTGACATGCTCCTTCGCAGCGGCTCTCCTCAGCACCTCATCGGAAAGCTCTACGATGAGGTTGCCCTTGGGGAAGCGGCTACCGTCATTTTCCTTGGCGCACTCCAGACATTGGTACATCAATCCTTCTGTCTCGAATATCCTACCGCAATCGGAACATACATACCTAAATCTCATTTGTTCTCCTCCATGGGAAAGCCGGCATCTCTGCCGGCTTCGTCTCAGCCCTTTATCATGGAATTGAATTCCGTGATAAGCTCATCGATGCGCTTCGTCATGCGCGGAAGCGCCTTCCAGTAGTTCCTGTCGTACCACTGCCTGTTAAGCTCCTCGTAGGTCTTTCCCTGTTGCTCGACCCAGGTGTAGTACTTGAGGTTATGGATGCGGAGCCTGTCGTAGTAGCCAAGTTCAAGCGCATTGTCGATTCCCTGATGCATCAGCGCCGAGGCGTGTACCTTCGCGGCCTCCGTCGGAGTGAAGGCGCCCTGCTGCGCGGTAAGCTCCGCAAGCCTCGACGTGTACATCACCGAGCTGTCGGTGAGGATCGTGAATACCACGTCGTCCTCCTCAAGCTCGTAGTACTTCGCCATCTTTATCGCTCCGAGGAGGTTGCCGATGCCGGAGATGCCGAAGAGCTGGAGGTTCGCGATATCCTCATCGCTGACGCCTATGGATGAAAGATACTCATGGCCTTCCTTCTCATTGAAGAGCCTATAGATGTCCATGCAGTCCTGATCATCGATGGAGAGGACCATGTCGGTGTTGCGCACGTTATGGATCCATGGCACGTGCTTGTCGCCGATTCCCTCGATCCTGTGTCCGCCGAAGCCGTTGCGCAGGAGCGTCGGGCACTGCAGCGCCTCTCCGGCTCCGATCTTGATGCCGGGATAGGCGTTCTTCAGGTGATCTCCTGCGGCAAGGGTTCCGCCAGATCCTGTCGATGATACGTAGCCCTTGACGTTCGCCCTCTTGACGCCGAGGTTCCTCAGCACCTCGATGATGGCGCTTCCCGTCACCTCGTAGTGCCAGAGGTAGTTCTCGAACTGCTCGAACTGGTTGAATATGACGATATGCGCGCCACGCTCCTCGTCAAGCTCATGGCACTTGTCGAAGATCTCCTTGACGTTCGATTCGCAGCCGGGTGTGGCGATGATCTCTCCTGCCACGGTCTTGAGCCATTCGAAGCGCTCCTTAGACATATCCTCGGGGAGGATCGCGATGGACTGGCATCCGAGAAGCGCGCTGTTGTATGCGCCGCCACGGCAGTAGTTGCCCGTCGATGGCCATACCGCCTGCTGCTCGACGGCATCGAAGTTTCCCGTTACGAGGGCAGGGGCCAGGCAGGCATAGGTCGCGCCCACCTTATGCACTCCGCATGGGAACCACTTGCCGGCCAGTGCCAGCACCCTTGCCTTCACCCCTGTGATCTCGCGCGGTATCTCGATATAGTTCACGCCGCCGAATCCGCCGCCGAAGTCCGTCGGGTCGTTATGCCAGTTGATCCTGTAGAGATTGAGCGGGTTGACGTCCCAGAGGCCTACGCCCTTCAGCCTCTCCTTGATCTCTTCCGGGATAAGCGATGGATCCTTCATCTCGGCGAATGTCGGGAGAAGTATGCCCTTCTCGCGGCAACGCTCAGCGTTCTTCCTTATTATGCTGTTCTTCTTCCTGAGGTTGATAAGCATATTGCCTCCTTCTCAGAAGATTATTGTGGATTGAGATGATTGTAAAGGAAAATATGCAAGCCGGAAGCTTTCTCTGAAGTTTTTGAGGTATACATCAGAATACCGCGATGATTCTTCAGGGTTTGAAACGTCCGTTGCCGGTGCGTCCTATCCTTCCGTCCTTCGCCGCGGCGCGGAATAGGGCATCGACCTGCGCTCCGAGCCTCTCGTATCCCAGCTCATTCCTGAAGAGGATCACAAGCTCCGACTTCGTGATGATCCTGTTCTCCCTCTCAAGGATGTAGAGGATGCAGGCGGCAGCTTCGGCTATCGGTATCTGATAGGAGTACCTGTCAGAGCCGATCGAGGTACGGAAGAAGTCCTCTGGGCCGTCATGGAAGACCATCTCCCCGTTCTCCTCCGTCCTCTCATAGGGCAGGCTGAGCGCGATGCGGCGGAAGACGGGCTCTATGCGCGATCCCACCTTCTTCATCGAAAGCGAGTTGATGACCCTCTTATATAGAAGCGCCTCCCTTATCGGGGCCTCCGTCTCCACGACCTTGGCCATCCTGTCCCTGATCTCCTCATCCAGCGAGCCGGAGAGGACCATCTCCGGATCGGCCTTGATAACGTCCAGATCCGCAATGATATATTCCCGCTTCTCGATCATAGCCTGATTGTAAGGCAGCCTTCGCGCCTCCGCAATCGCGTATTGTATATGAATCTCCTTCCTCTGCCTCTCCTGATACTCTGCTATAATCATGAGCAGGATGGATGGGAATCTCGGAGGCAGATTTGTTGCAGAATGTTGCATTTTGTGTTGACACCATATGCCTGAGGTTTAGAATCTAGAATGATAAGGAGAGTCTATGGGCGATAAGATGAGGCCGGTGCCTTTCCAGGAGATGCTGGAGAGGATCGCAGGTGAGCTGCGGAACCAGGGTTCCGTGTTCGGCATTGACAGGGAGCTGTTCTATCATGATGGGCAGAAGAGGAGGGTACGCGTGTTCTCCGATAGCTGCACAACGCCTGTGGGACCTGCTGCCGGACCCCATACGCAGCTTGCCCAGAACATCGTGGCATCGTATCTTGCAGGCGCGCGCTTCATCGAGCTGAAGACGGTGCAGATCATGGATCGCCTGGAGATCGCCAAGCCGTGCATAGACGCCTCCGATGAGTGCTATAACGTCGAGTGGTCCACCGAGTTCACGCTGGAGAAGGCCTACGATGAGTATCTGAAGGCGTGGTTCCTGCTGCATATCATAGAGGGGATGATGACTGGAAGGATGCCGGAGAAGGCCTCCTTCCTCTTCAACATGTCCGTCGGCTATGATCTCAAGGGCATCAAGGAAGAGCGTATGCAGGAGTATATCGATAACATGATATATTCCGAGAAGGAGGAGTTCGATGAGTATCTCGCGATCGCCCGCGCGATGCTTGAGGATGGGCTCTTCGATGGCACGGAGTGGGAATCCGGCGCGCTGAAGGTGGCGAAGGATATCGAGAGGATACCGCGACGCATCGCATCCTCCGTGACGATCTCGACCATGCATGGCTGTCCGCCCGATGAGATAGAGGCGATATGCGCATACATGCTCAGCGAGAAGGGTATCGACACCTTCGTCAAGCTCAATCCCACGCTCCTCGGATATGACAGGGCGCGCGCGATCCTTGACAGCCATGGCTTCGGCTATGTCGTGCTGAAGAGGGAGACCTTCGAGCATGACCTTCAGGCGGAGGATGCGTTCTCGATGCTCTCGCGCCTTGACGTGCTTGCCTCCGAGAAGGGCCTCCATTTCGGCGTGAAGCTTACCAACACGCTTGGTACTGTGAATGATGGCTCTGTGCTTCCGGGCACGGAGAAGTACATGTCTGGACGCGCTCTGTTCCCGCTCTCTCTTTCCGTCGCGCTCATGCTCTCGGAGCGGTTTGATGGCCGCCTGCCTATCTCGTTCTCCGGCGGTGTATCCGCGCTGAACGCGGAGAGGCTCTTCTCCGCGGGAATCCATCCGCTGACGCTTGCCACCGATATGCTCCGTCCCGGCGGATACTCCCGCATGACGCAGATCGCCGCGATACTCACTGAGTCTGAAGGCTGGGATGCCGAGCGCGTCGATGTGGCGAGGCTCAGGTCGCTTCTTGAGGAGAGCGACGGGGCCGGGTACCTTTCGAAGGAGCATCATGGCATGAGGAAGGCGAAGGTCTCATCCTCGCTTCCTCTTACAGACTGCTTCGTGGCCCCATGCGTCGAGTCCTGCCCCATCGCGCAGGATATACCTGATTATATCGCGCTGGCGGGAGAAGGCAGATGGGCAGAGGCCCTCGGGCTTATCTACCTGAAGAACGCGCTTCCCGGCATAACAGGCTGGATCTGCGATCATCAGTGCCAGCTGCACTGCTCGCGCAATGAGTATGAGAAGCCTGTGGAGATCAGGGAGATAAAGCGCCTTGCCGTCGAGAACGGCATGGATGAGTTCCGTCGCGAGATCTGGGAGGCTCCTTCCGAGCCTGCTCCGGTGAAGGCCGCCGTCATAGGCGCAGGCCCTGCAGGCCTTTCCGCGGCATATTTCCTTGCCCGTGCCGGCTTCGAGACCTCCCTCTATGAGAAGGAGGCGGAGGCTGGCGGCGTGGTCAGGAGCGCCATTCCCGAGTTCAGGATCCCCTCTGAGGTCATAGACAGGGATATAGAGTTCATCCGCGCCAATGGCGTCGAGTTCCATCTTTCCACTGAGACTACCGTAGAGCGCCTTAGGGAAGAGGGCTTCGAGTACATCTTCGTCTCCATCGGCGCTGCCAAGCCGAATGATCCGGGTATCGGAGGGAACGGCGAGCGCGAGAGCGCGGTGTCGTTCCTCGTCAGGGCGAAGCGCGGTGAGGTGAAGTCCATAGGCCGGAGCGTCGTCGTACTTGGCGGAGGCAATACCGCGATGGATGCGGCCCGCATGGCCCGCAGGATCCCTGGCGTGGAGTCCGTCACCGTCGTCTACAGGCGCAGCCTCGGCGAGATGCCTGCCGATGAGGAGGAGTACGCGGAGGCTGTCGCAGATGGGGTGTCATTCATGTTCCTGCACAATCCTACCGTCTTCCAGGATGGCAGGATGGAGCTTGCCGTGATGACGCTCGGCGAGCCCGATGCCTCCGGACGCCGCCGTCCTGTCGATAGCGGAGAGCGCGTCACGATAGATGCGGACTATCTCATAACGGCGATCGGAGAGAAGGTCGATCCCGTCGTCCTGGCCGCCCTAGGCTGCAATGGGGAGGAGGATGGCCTCTACATCATAGGCGATGCCGCTACCGGCCCGTCCACCGTCGTGAGATGCATGGCCTCTGCCCGTGCCGCCGTCGATAAGGCCATAGATGACGTGTATGAGTCCATGGAGGAAGAGGATGAGGACGAGGATGAGTGCTGCTGCGGCCATGATCATGATGACGAAGGCTGCTCATGCGGACATGAACACCATCACCATGATGGGGAGGAGTGTTCCTGCGGCCATCATCATGACGATGAGGAGGAAGATGACGAGGAGATGAGCGAGGCAGAGGAAGCTGAGCTTAGGGATGCCGAGGATCGTTTCTTCCTGGATATCAAGAGGAAGAAGTCGAAGCTCCTGATTCCAGGGGAGAAGGGCGATGAGTTCTTCGCCGTATCCGAGGCCCAGCGCTGCACGGAGTGCAGCTACCTCTGCCTGAAGTGCGTCGAGGTCTGTCCCAACAGGGCGAACGTCGCCCTTGATATGAGATCCACGGGGCTCTTCGAGGATCCCTATCAGATACTCCATCTCGATGCCTACTGCAACGAGTGCGGCAACTGCGCTACGTTCTGTCCTCATGAAGGCAGGCCATACAAGGATAAGTTCACGCTCTTCTCGCTCCGTGAGGATTTCCAGGAGAGCGGCAACAGTGGATTCTATGTGGAGAACGATGAGATCATCATCAGGCTTGAGGGAAAGGTCATAGAAGGAAGGATAAGCCGCGAAGGGGAGGTTGATGCTGACGTGCCGGAGGAGATCAGGGCGATGATCGAGACCGTCCTTCTCTCCTATTCCTATCTTCTCGGCAGCGTGGAGGAATGATATGGCTGATATCGTGATCAGGAATATCCGCGTGATGCAGACGGAACCTCCATTTGAGATAGAGGAGGGCGTCGATGTCATCATCACCGGATCGGAGATCGAGCGGGTCGGCAAGGGGGCCGCTGAAGGCGTCGCCGCCGCGACCGTGATCGATGGCACTGGACGTACGCTGATTCCAGGCAATGTCTGCGCCCATCACCATTACTACTCAGGGCTCTCTCGCGGCATGCTGATATCCGCAGGGCCCCAGACCGATTTCATCCAGGTCCTGAAGGAGTGGTGGTGGAGGCTGGACAGGGCCCTTGATGAGGAGGCCTGCTACTACTCGTCGCTCATCTGCTCGCTGGATGCGATCGCGGCAGGCACCACCACCGCGATAGACCACCATGCCTCGCCCTGCTACATAGAGGGGTCGCTTTCCTCGATCGCCCGCGGGATGGAGGAGACAGGCATCCGCGGCGCTACATGCTATGAGGTCACTGACCGCAATGGCGGCATGAAGGAGGTCGAGGAGGGCGTTGCGGAGAATATCCGCTTTGCCAAGGAGGTCGATTCGCGCCTCGCATCAGGCGATCACGTACTCTGCGAGGCCATGATCGGAGGCCATGCACCCTTCACGCTTCCTGATGACGCGCTCTCGCTGATGAGGGATGCCGTCGATGAGACGGGACGCGGGATGCATCTCCATGTGGCTGAGGATAAGTATGACAGCGTAAGCTCCCATCATTACCATGGCGAGGATATCGCGGCGAGGCTGGACAGGTTCTCCCTTCTCAGGGACAACACCCTCCTTGTCCATGGCGTCCATCTCTCGGATGGTGAGATAGGGCTTATCAATGAGAGAGGGTGCTTCCTTGCCCATAACGCGCGTTCGAATATGAATAATCATGTCGGGTATACATCGCGCATACCTGATGTGAAGAAGCTCGTGATAGGTACCGATGGCTGTGGCGGCAATATGTTCGAGGAGCTTAAGCTCGCCTTCTTCAAGCATAAGGACGAGGGAGGAGCATGGTGGCCTGCAGACTTCCTGGGCGCCCTCAGCCGTGGCAACAGGCTTGTCGAGTCCGTCTTCCGCGGCCGTGGCAGATGGGGAAGGATCGAGAAGGGCTATAAGGCTGATCTCGTGATACTCGACTACCATGCGCCGACGCCGCTGGTGAGGGAGAACGCCGCTACCCATTTCGTGTGGGGCATCTCCTCGAACGCGGTGGAAAGCACGATCATCGATGGACGCCTTGTCTACCATGGGAGGAGGTTTACCACGGTCGATGCAGATAGGATCTACCAGGAGGCGAGCCGCGTAGCCAGGCGAGTCTGGGAGAAGGCAGATAAGATCAAGGCATAAGGAGTGATTATGATACAGGATAAGATCATTGAGCTGGCCGAGAAGTATAGGGACTATACGGCCACGAACCTTTCGAAGCTCGTTCAGACGAAGAGCTATAGCTCGAAGGAGGAGGATGTCTGCCATCTTCTCGTGAAGCTCTGCGAGGAGGCAGGATTCGATGAGGTCCGCATCGACGGGCTCGGATCTGTCATAGGACGTGTCGGAAACGGTCCGAAGAAGCTTGCCTTCGATGCCCACATCGATACGGTCGAGGTCGGTAACATCGAGAACTGGACCTTCGATCCCTTCGCCGGGGCCATCGAGGAAGGACTCGTGAAGGGACGTGGTGCCTCTGACCAGAAGGGCGGTGCCGCTTCCATGATAACCGCAGGACGCATCCTCAAGGAGCTTGGCTATGGCGGCGAGTATACCGTCTACTTCACGTTCACCGTCATGGAAGAGGACTGCGATGGCATGTGCTGGAAGTATCTGATCGAGGAGGAGGGCTTCAAGCCCGATATGATCGTCTCCACCGAGCCTACCTCATGCCGCCTGTACAGGGGCCACAGGGGAAGGATGGAGATCCGCGTGATCCTTCGTGGCATCTCCTGCCATGGCTCTGCGCCGGAGCGCGGCGTCTCTGCCGCATACAAGGCCGCACGTGCCGCGCTGGCTATCGAGAAGCTCAATAACGATCTCCAGCCCGATGATGATAACTTCCTCGGCAAGGGAACGATCACGGTGTCGCAGATCGATGTCAAGGGCCCGTCCCAGTGCGCGGTTCCTGACTACGCGATGCTCTACTGCGATCGCCGCCTCACCTGGGGCGAGGATGCCGATCTCGCGATAAGCCAGGTGAAGAAGTACGTGTCAGAGGCTACCGGTGATCCGGAGTCCGAGATCGTCGTTGAGATGCCTGATTACGATAAGATCGCCTGGACGGGGAAGAAGTACTCACAGGAGCTTTACTTCCCGACCTGGAAGCTCGATGAGAAGGCTGAGCTGGTGCAGGCCGGAATCAGGGACTATGAGGCGCTCTTCGGCAAGAGGCCCGTCGTCGACAAGTGGACCTTCAGCACCAACCTTGTCGCGACCACTGGACGCCATAAGATCCCGGCCATCGGCTTCGGCCCGGGAGATGAGGCCCAGGCTCACGCGCCAAATGAGATCAACAGGGTGGAGGACCTTGTGATCTGCTCCAAGTTCTATGCGATGCTCCCATACTCTCTTGAGGGAAAGACAGAGTAAGGGTAGACCGATACAACCGTTTGAGGCTGTCCTTGTGGGCAGCCTCGCTTTTTCATCTTCGCCTTTCCGGTTATCATCGAGCCATGAGACGGCTGATCGTCGGTGATATCCACGCGCATTACG
Source organism: uncultured Spirochaetales bacterium (assembly GCA_949299185.1). GTDB lineage: Bacteria > Spirochaetota > Spirochaetia > Sphaerochaetales > Sphaerochaetaceae > Ornithospirochaeta. The sequence continues at coordinate 18,823 of CASFZR010000021.1, read as the reverse complement.
ATATGCTCAGGAGGGTGCTTGATGAGGCATCCTTCGATCCGTCATCCGATACGCTCTATTCCGTAGGTGATCTCTGTGACAGGGGAGGGCGGCCTGTCGAGACGCTGCGCTTCCTGATGGGGCTGCCGGACTTCCGGCCGGTCCTAGGCAACCATGATGCCTGGCTTGAGGCTTATCTCTGGACAGGGGTTCCTGATTCCGTCTGGTATAGCTGGGATGGCGGCGAGGATACGGTAGGGAAGCTTGCGGCGGTGGATCATGAGGAGAAGGCCAGGATGATGGCATGGTTCCTGTCATTCCCCGTCGTGCGCATCGAGGATGACCTCATCGTTGTCCATGGAGGGATACCATCAGGATACGACGAGGAGGCCCTTGTGGACATAAGCCATGATGACCGTACGGTCCCGCTCCTTCTCTCTCCGGAGAGAGGCCGCCTTGAGCCTCTATTATGGGACAGAAGCTATCTCTTCTCAGCGATGAATGGTCTCGGGATAACTCGCGAGGACAGGATCCCTGAGCATAGGGTGGAGCCGCTGGATACTCACCGCAGGATCTTCATCGGGCACACGCAGATAAGGCCGGAGTGCGTGCCGTTCATATCAAGGCGCTATCATCTTAATGCCATAGATACCGGCGCAGGATCCGGGCGTGGACCTCTTACCGTCATGGATATCGAGACAGGGGAGTACTGGCAGGCCGAGGCTGATGGCGTGAGGGTATGATCAGCCTTATGGCTGCTTCCCGCACGCAGGGACTTATTTCCGCCTTTCCCTGCTGATACAGGCGATATCAGGCAGCTGATGCGGATCCGGATTGATGATGGCCTTATGCATAGGATTTATGCATGAATCGCTTTTAAGTTGCGGATTCAAGACCGCAATATTAAGATTGTTATAATAAAAACAATCCAGGGATCATGAATCCCTATCAAAAGGAGGGCTCATTCAATGAAGAAGGCTTTTGTCTTTTTGCTGGTTTTGGCCATTGCCATTTCCACTGTCTTTGCTGCCGGAGCGAAGGAAAGCGCTGATGGTGGAAAGAAGACTATCACTATCGGTGCGGAATCATGGGAAATCAACAAGCTTTTCCTAGAGCATGCCGCAGAGGAGTTCGAGGCCGCTCACCCGGATGTAGAGGTTGAGATCGTCACGATCGCAGATCAGACGAAGCTTGCGAATTACATCCTTGACTGGGGCAGGGGAACCACTGATGTGGATCTTGTCTTCCTCGATGGTGGAATCTTCTCCGTCGAATATGCCGCGAAAGACCTGATCTATGACTTTGATAAGGACCTTGATTTCTTTGCTGATTTCCCGAAGTCGAAGTTCACGCCAGGATCCCTTGAGACAGGATTTGTCAATGATGGGCAGTATTGTCTCCCTGCGATCTACGAGGTTTATGGTATCTCAATCAATAAGGCCATGTTTAAGGAGGCGGGTCTTCTTGATGAGAATGGCGATCCTCTTCCGATTAAGACCTGGGATGACTTCTATAATGCTGCAGAGAAGCTGACGAAGAAGGATAGCAGTGGAACGGTAACGCAGGTCGGTGGCACGATCCAGTTCGGCAACAACCTGCATATAATACTCGGCAGTGCAATTTACGCTCAGTTCGGAGATGCGTATGCAGCGGATGGCATAACCTATAATGTCGATAATGACTATGTGAGGAATATGATAGGCACATGGCAGAAGGGAATCCAGAATGGATATCTTTCGCAGGCGACATTCGTAGATAATGCAGGTGGAAGAAACGGCTTCAAGGCCGGACAGATCGCGATGTGCTTCGAAGCGGCTGGCCGCTGGATGGAAGCTGTGGATACGATCGGAGTTGAGAACCTTGCTCTTATTCCTATTCCTGGCGACTTCGGCGGAACGGTCTGCTTTGGCTGCCAGATGGTCATTCCGAAGGCATCCAAGAATCCTGATATCGTATGCCAGTTCATCAAGGAAGCTGTCTATGGTGAATACTCTCAGGTCAATGCATTCAGCCAGTATGGAAAGATGTCCGTCATCCAGGAATACTTCGATGAAGCCCTGGAAGGCACTCCGATCTGGAATGGCATCGCAGACTCCATGAGCAAGGCCCAGCCGCTCAAGGAATATGAGGAGTCTCAGAAGTTCCTGAATGGTCTCAATCAGATATTCCAGGGAGGTCTCGTCAGCACGACGACCACTCCTCAGGATATGGTTAACCAGATCCTTGATCTGTCAGCATCTATCAGGAAATAGTCTTTCATCTATATCATACGCATGCGGCCGCCGCATGCGTATGGTCATCTAAGGAATCGCATCATGCAGAATACCATCAGTTCAAGAAGAAGATCGAAGGAAAGATGGGGGAGGATATTCGTGTTGCCCACGTGTATTGTCCTTTTCGTATTCGTTGTCTACCCCGTCTGCTATACATTCATCCTGGCGTTCAGCAAATACAACTTTGCCTTTGACCGCAATATGACATTCATTGGGGTGCAGAACTTCATTGATATGTTCAAGGATAATCAGTTCCTTACCGCATTGAAGAACACGATGGAATTCACGCTATACATGTTTGTGATCCTGGTTGTCCTTTCCCTTGCGATAGCATTGCTTCTCTTCAATAAGAAGGAGCATAGCTGGTTCTTCAGGATCTCCATCTTCATGCCGATAGTCGTTCCGGCCTCCTTGATCTGTATCCTGTTCAGCTTCATGCTTGCGGATAACTTCGGGATAATCAACAAGTTCCTTATGGATATAGGGCTTTCCAGATTCACCCATAACTGGCTTACTGATGGTGAGACGGCGAAGTGGTGCGTGATAATAGTGGAGGTATGGGGCAAGGTCGGTTTCTGCACGATCCTCTTCCTCTCTGGATTGCAGAATATCTCCGTCGATCTTTTCGAAGCGGCCGAGCTGGATGGGGCTATCGGGTGGAAGAAGCTCTTTTATATCATCATACCGAATATACGTGAGACATTCGTCGTTGTCGGAATCTGGGCTATCCTGCAGTGCCTTAAGCTATTCGTGACGCCGAACGTCCTTACTAACGGAGGGCCGGCTAATTCGACCCTGGTCATGTATCAGAATATATACAATACGGCCTTCAATTACTTTGAGATGGGATATGCCGCCGCACAGGCATTCGTACTTACGGCATTGGTGATGGTCTTCTCGATACTGAACATGAAGATAGGGAAGAAGGAGGCGTGATATGCGAAGGCAGAGCAAGTCATTCTCATTATTCGTTACTATTTCCCTGCTCGTGATATCCCTGATATTCATCCTGCCGATAGTCTTCTGCATCTTCACATCCTTCAAGGAGTCGACGGAGATAATAAGGGACATTACGTTCTTCCCGCGTAAATGGTCCGGCGTGAATTATGGCTATATCTTCGCAAGGGGTGCGAAGTATCTGCAATATTACCTGAACACGATCATCATAACCGTGTGTTCCGTTGCCATCACGCTGGTGCTTTCAGCTCTTTCCGGTTATGCGTTCGCGAGGCTTCCGTTCAGAGGGAATCGGTTGATCCTATCCCTGATCCTGTTCCTGCTCGCATTTCCGCTTTGTGCCATCCTTATCCCCATATACATGATGGAATTCGAGATAGGATTGCTTAATACATACCTAGGCATCATATTGCCGAACCTGCTATGCATCCTTCCGTTCTCCATATTCATCATGCGCGGGACATTCATAGACATGAGTAGCGAGCTTGAGGATTCGGCAGAGATCGATGGGTGCAATGCACCGCAGGCCTTCCTGCATATAATGCTGCCCTTGGCTCAGAACGCCTTGATAATAGTGCTTGTCTCAGGCTTCTATAATGTCTGGGGAGAGTACACCATTGCCAAGACCCTTGCATCAAAGGATTCTATAATGCCTATTTCGGTTGCTCTTACGCTGCTGAAGAGCGAAGATTGGAACTATGGAGTGCTTGCAGCTGCGATCACGATGTCGATCATTCCTCCGATTACGATCTTCGCGATCTTCCAGGATAAGCTTGTCGAAGGAATGACGGCAGGGTCGATCAAGGGGTGAGCATATAGGAGGAGGAATCATGAGGAACCTGATAAGGAATGTCAATCTGATCTTACCAGACAGGATCATGCGGAATGCCTGGCTGGTCACAGAGGATGAGAGGATAGATGATTTTGGGGAGATGCCGGTACCTAAGGGTGATTTCACCGATATCATCGACGGTGCTGGATCATATCTTTCTCCGGGTTTCGTGGAGACGCATGTACATGGGGGAAGGAAGCATGACTTCACCGATGCAACGCCAGAGAGCGCCCTTGAGATCATGAGGCTTCATCTTCTGGGTGGAACAACCACTATCCTTCCTACGCTGACGAGCGTGACCCATGAGAAGTACATCAGGTCGATGGAGAATCTCAATAGCCTGATCCCGCAGTTCAGGACCATGGATGATGTTCCCGAATTCGGAGGGATCCATATGGAGGGGCCGTATTGCAGCGGTGAGGCCCTGGGCGCACAGAATACCCTGACATATAGGGATCCTGATTTCAATGAGATCGAGCAGTACGTGGCGCTTGCTCCTTATATCCGTAAATGGACTGCGGCGCCTGAGCGGGAAGGGGGAATGGCCTTCGGCCGCTACTGTGAGAAGCATGGCATACTTGCCTCGATAGGACATTCCGGGGCGACCCTTTCCCAGGTCTATCAGGCATGGGACAATGGCTATAGAAGCATCACCCATCTATATAGCGCATGTTCCAGCTATCATAGGAACGGGGCTTATCGTGAGGCTGGAATCGTTGAGGCTGCCTGGCTTATCGATGACATGGATGTTGAGATGATTACCGATGGCGTCCATCTTCCAAAGGAGTTCCTGCAGCTGATATACAAGATAAAGGGGCCTGATCGGATTTCGATGATAACGGATGCGATCAGATATGCGGGCGTGGATGTTCCTGAAGGTAGCTTTGTCCCTTATGAAGATGGTCAGGATAGCGGTGTCTGGATTGAGAATGGCGTAGCGCTTGTTCCAAGCAGAGCATGCTTTGCCGGAAGCATCGCGACCTTTGACCGCCTTGTCAGGACGGCTACGAAGATCGCCGGAATAGACCTTGTTGATGTTATCCGCATGTCGACATTGACTCCTGCAAGGACGGTAGGCCTTGATAAGGAGATTGGCTCGATTTCCCGTGGGAAGCGCGCTAATCTGCTTATGTTTGATGATGATATCTCTATCAAGCACATAATACTAAGAGGAAAGATGGTCAGATGACCATGAAGGAGGATAGTTCAATGAATATTACCATTACCGTTTCCCCGACCGCGAAGGAGAATGGGTACAAGGCGGCGTTGAAGGCTGCTGAAGTCATCAACGAGGCGATAGAGAAAAAGGGTCATGCCCGCATCGTCCTTTCTACAGGGGCCAGCCAGTTCGAGATGTTCGATGCGCTTGTCGGCCTTCCTGTTGATTGGTCGAAGGTAGAGATGTTCCATCTTGATGAATATGTGGGACTCCCTGAGACTCATGGAGCATCATTCAGGAAGTATCTTAAGGAAAGATTCGTGAATATCGTGCATCCCAAGGCCGCTCACTTCGTGAATGGAGAGGGTGATGTCAAGAAGAACATAGAAGAGCTGACGAGAGAGCTTCGCAGTGATGAGATCGATCTAGGCCTGATCGGAATAGGCGAGAACGGGCATATCGCATTCAATGATCCTCCCGCTGACTTCGATGCTGTCGAGGCTTACCGTGTCGTCAATCTTGACCATAAGTGCAGGATGCAGCAGGTCGGTGAGGGATGGTTCGCAACCGAAGATGATGTTCCGAAGCAGGCCATTTCAATGCTCCCAAGGCAGATCATGGCATGCAAGACGATAATAACCGTGGTTCCTCATGCCGTTAAGGCCCAGGCCATCTATTCCACGATAACAGAGCCAGTGACGAATATGGTTCCTGCAACACTGCTTAAGACGCATCCTGATTGGCATCTCTTCATCGATGATGATGCGGCGGCTAAGCTGTTCGGCAATGAATGATTCACTGCTGATTTAGCTTTCAGATGTGGCAAGGCAGGTCTTCGGGCCTGCCTTCGCCTTATAGCTGCTTGTTATATGATCATCCTGCCTCGACAAGATCCCTGAGACTGGCTATTGCCGCTTTCGTCCTTGGCAGCAGCCCTTCCGTTCCGATGGCTCCTATCATCGCGGGGATATCCTCATCAAAGCCTCGCGGAAGCCTGTTGCAGAGAAGGCCGGCATAGCGCATCAGCTTCTTCTCTCCCGGATGATAGACCCTGTTATAGGCGAATAGCGCGTCGAAATAGGATGCGATGATGGCAGATAGCCTATGGTTCTGGCTTACTATGTCGTCCCTCATCACCGCCAGCTCAAGCTGCTTGATGAAGGGTGAGCTGAAGGCCCCATCGATCACAGTGAGGTTATCGTGGATGATGTTCCTCCTAAGCTCCTCTGGGTATCCTCCTGTGATCTCATCCTGCAGCCGAGAGAGCCAGCCATCCCTGTCGCAGAGCATCCTCGATGTGGCGATGTTGTAGAGTATGCAGGTGGTGTAGCCGATCTTCGCGTGGTGATTCCTGTATACGTTATCGACCTCTCCTTCTGTCCATGCGGTGCTGCGCATCATCAGGTCGAATACGTTGCCTTCCCCGTCTTCTGCCTCATCGCCTTCCTCGAAGAAGGAGATAGAGATCCGTGATGTGAGTGAGAGCGCGTCGTAGAGCCTCTTCCTTTCATCCTTTGCTATGGGGGAATCGGAGTAGATGTAGAGGTCCCAGTCTGAGGAACTATCTTTTATCGCACTGGTGCGTGAGCCTGAGAGTGCTACTGCCCTTACGCCGGGGAGAGCCGAGAATCCTTCTGCTATCCTTTCTACTGTCATAACCTGATGATAGCCCCCTATCTCCTCCGGCCTCTTTACCATTCCCGCCATATGAGCCATGGAAAGAGCCCGGTTTCCCGGGCCTTGGTCATCTGCCTGTCGTGCTGTCCCAGGCGAGATTGCCTTCCTTATCCGTATACGTATACGCGATCGCGTAGTAGATGATCGGATCCTTCTCCTTCCATCTCCTGTACGCCGCCGATACGGCTGAGGCCATGCCTCTGTTGTTCACGTAGTCCTTGCCCTTGTCTAGCATTATCGCCCTCAGCGATCCGAGGGATATCTGAATCTTCTTTGAATACAGCGCTATGGCAAGCTCTCCGATGAAATCATAGATCTCGTCGTTGGTCATTCTCCCTTCCTCCTTTACTATGACTTTAGCCTACGGAATGAGAGGATACAATCCTGAATCACGCCGATTTATTCAAAAGGTCACATCTATGATGTAGAATCAAGGTATGCCTTGGTTCGTCTACATAGTCATGGCAACGCTGCTCTTTATCATGGATCGCCGCATCCATGGCTACTACCTCATCTCTGTCGGGGTAGGTACGGTACTGTCGGCCCTTGCCTCCCTTCTTGGCTTTTCCCTCTCCCTTCAGCTCGTGACGCTCATCGTCGTGGCGGCGGTTTCCATCGTCTTCATCCGTCCCGTGCTTGTGAAGACGGGCAAGGCGTCGAGCGGCTACGTCCGGTCCCTCATCGGACGGACCGCCGAGCTTATCGATCCGATCGACCGCACCGGTTTCGGGCATGTGCGGATCGATGGCGTGAGGTGGAGCGTGGTATCCTTGACTGGCGAGGAGATAGAGAGGGGAGAGCCGGTCATCATCCGCGAGATCTCGGGCGCGACGCTGTATGTAGAGAAGAACTCTGAGTACCAAAATGCAGAAGGGTAGTATATAATCGAATCAGATGATGGAGATAATCCTTCATCATACAATGAAAAACACAATGGATGGAGGTCATATGCCGCTTACGGGTATCGATGACAAGGTCGTGAGGGTAGATGCGGAGGCGAAGGCCAGGGGCGAGGCTAAGTACGTCTCGGACTATGTGCTTCCAGATATGCTCTATGCATGCATGGTCCGCTCCTCTGTTCCTAGGGCAAGGATTACGGGAATCCATCTTCCAGAGCTTCCAGAAGGATATTATTTCATATCTGCGAAGGACATACCGGAAAATGGCCGCAATGAGCTGTGGATGATCGCCAAGGACTGGAGATGCTTCGCCGACGGGGATGTGAGGTATGTCGGAGAGACTATAGGCCTCCTCGTAGGCAAGGACAGGAACATCCTCCGCTATCTCCAGGACAATACGAGGATCGATTACGAGGAGGGCGTGCCTGCCGTGACGATCGATGATGCCATCGCGCTCAAGGGTGGCCCGATCGTCGGCGAGGATAACGTCATGTGTTCCCTCTTCTGCGAGAAGGGACGGCCTATGAAGGATGTATTCAACGAGGCCGACTCGGTATTCGAGGAGACGATAGAGACGGGATTCCAGGAGCATGTGCATCTTGAGACGAATGGAGCCCTGATCACGGAGGAGGATGGCAGGTATGTCATCTACGCCTCTGCCCAGTGCCCGTTCTATATCCGCAAGTCTGTCGCCGGGCTTCTCGGGATCTCTCCGGAGGATATCATCATCAGGCAGACGACCACAGGTGGCGCGTTCGGTGGCAAGGAGCATTTTCCCGATGTGCTATGCGGGCCGCTTCTCGTTGCTGAGAGCGTGATACATAAGCCGATAAAGCTCATCTTCGACAGGAGCGAGGATATGCTCTACTCGGTGAAGCGCCATCCTTCGAAGACGATATTCCGTACGGCCCTCGATAAGGAGGGGAATATCCTAGGCATCGAAGGAACGATCTACTACAACTGCGGAGCTTATCTCTCCGCGTCGTACGTGGTGCTGCAGCGCGGTGTCTTCCATGCCAATGGCGTCTATGACTTCCCCGCGACCTATCTCAAGGGTATAGGCGTCGCGACAAACACGTTCCCATCCGATGCCTTCCGTGGCTTCGGTGCGCCGCAGACGCTCTTCGCGATAGAGACGCATCTCGATCATATTGCGAGGCGCTTCGGCTTCGATCCCGCGGAATATAAGTCCAGGTACTTCATCAAGAAGGGTGGGGAGACGGTCACCAATGGACATATCATCGAGGATGTGAAGCTGCCGGAGATGCTTGAACGCCTTACCAAGGCCTCTGACTACTACCGCAAGGCGGAGGAGTATGGCATCGGATCGGGCCGCGGCATCGGGATATCATTCTACAACCATGGCGGAGCGTTTACCGGGAACGGCGAGCAGGCCATCATCAAGGCCCACGCCAGGCTCGTGAAGGAAGGAGGGCGCGTGCGCATAGAGGTCGGCTCAACCGAGATGGGGCAGGGCTTCCAGACCGCGCTCAGGAAGATCGCGGCCAATACGCTGGGCATCGAGATGGAGGATATCGATTATCCTAATCCCGATACGTCCCTCGTCCCCGACTCAGGCCCTACCGCCGCGTCGCGCTCCACGATGATCGTCGGAAAGATCGTGGAGGAGTGTGCCAAGGAGATGAAGGAGCGCTGGAACGAGGGCGATTTCTCCGTGGAGAAGGAGTACGTCCATCCGGAAGGCCATCCATGGGATCAGGATACGTTCCGCGGCGATGCCTATCTCGGCTATGGCTGGGGAGCAGCCGTCGTGGAGGTGGAGGTCGACAGGATCACGAACGAGGTGAATACCGTCGGCATCTGGTCCTGCCATGATATCGGGCACGCGATCGATGAGCTTATCGTCCATGGCCAGGTCAATGGTGGCATCATCCAATCCCTCGGCTATGCTGCGATGGAGAAGATGGAGAACAGGAACGGCCACTTCCGCCAGGAATCGATGTCTGATTACGTCATACCGACCAGCATGGATTTCCCGAAGCAGGAATGGTCGCTTGTGGATAACCCTTACCAGTGGGGACCTCAGGGCGCCAAGGGCATGGGAGAGCTTGTCTTCAATGGCGCTGACGCGGCCTATGTCGATGCGGTCGAACGCGCGCTGGGCATAACCGTCAACAAGATACCTATCCCGCCTGAGGATATAGAGGAGGCACTGGAGAATGTATAGGCAGATAGAGTTCCGAGTTAATGGGAACAAGGTCGTTTATTCCGGCGATCCGCTTACGAGGCTCGTCGATGTCCTCAGGGACGATCTGAAGCTTACGGGCGTGAAGGAAGGCTGCGGAGAGGGTGAGTGCGGCGCGTGTTCCGTCATCAAGGACGGACGTCTCGTCACCTCCTGCATCATTCCCGTCGGTGCCTGCCTCGGCTCTGACATCCTCACTATCGAGGGCATCAGGGATACCGAGAAGGGCAGGTGCATTGTGGAGGCCTTCCGTGATGGCGGGGCCGTGCAGTGCGGATTCTGCATCCCGGGAATGGTGATGGCCGCCTACGTGCTGCTCTCATCTAATCCGTCACCTACGGATGAGGAGATCCGCGTGGCCATCAGCGGTAATATATGCAGATGCACAGGCTATGATCTGATCGTGGAGAGCATCAGGCTCGCCGCTGAGAGGGGAGGATCGCTATGGCAGTGAACTACGTACCTTCTACATTGGATGAGGCCCTTCTTCTCAGGAAGGACAGGAAGGCGATCCCTCTTGCCGGTGGTACCGACATCATGGTGCAGGGAAAGCGCGGGCTTGGGCTTACGCCTCAGCCGGAGCGCCCTGTGATGATCATATCGCACCTGAAGGATGAGCTTGGCGGGATCCGCAAGGATGAGGATGGATCTGTCGTGATCGGGGCGCTTGCCACGGCTGCCGAGATAGCCTCTTCCGACCTCGTTCCCTGGCATGTGCGCACTGCCGCGTCGGGAATGGGCGCCATAGCGCTCCGCAACAGCGCGACGATCGGAGGGAATATCGGGAACGCCTCTCCTAAGGGAGACCTTCCCCAGCCTCTGATCCTCCTTGATGCGGAGGTCGTGCTGATCTCCTTCGACGGCGAGAGGCGGATGCTGCTCGATGACTTCATCCAGGGATCGAAGAAGACCGATCTACATGATGATGAGATCATCGCGTCCGTTGTCATCCCTCCTCATGATTTCACCTATAGCTACTACCGCAAGATCGGCATGAGGAAGGCCAACGCGATCTCCAAGCTCTCACTCTCAGCCGCAGCTACGGTCAAGGATGGTCTTGTTGTTGACTTCAGAGCATCCTCAGGAGCTGCCGGTCCGAAGGTGATACGCTCGCGTGAGGCCGAGTCGATGATAATCCGCCGTCCGGTAGAGGATATAGAGGGTATCGTCCCTGACTTCCTTGAGGCCTGGGATCATGCGATATCCCCGCACGCGATGCCGCGTTACAGGCGCAATACCACGTCCAGGATGCTTACCAGGTTCCTGGAGGCGATCGTCAATGGCGAGCCAGAGGGCATCGTCAGATAGGAGGACCGATGAGGATAATCCACCCGTTGTCGCTTGAGGAGGCCGTGGCCATCCGAGGAAAGGAGAAGGACTCCTCCTATCTCTCGGGAGGAACGGCGGTGCTTTCATTGGCAGGAGGCGTGGAGGCCTCTGCCGTCGTGGATATCTCCACGCTCGTTGACTCGTCCATTTCCAGGGATGGAAAGCATATCGCGATCGGAGGCGGCGCGACGCTTGAGGCTATCGCCTCTGGCCCTGTCCCAGCATTCATCAGAGAGGCCGCGAGGTACTGCGCGTCCCTGCAGCTGCGATCGCAGGCGACGATCGGAGGCAACATAGCGCTCAGGCGCTTCGACAGCTTCCTCATCCCTTCCCTCTATGCCTCTTCTGCCGTCCTTACGGTAGTGACAGATGATGGAAGGAAGGATATTGCGATAGAGGAGTATGTCAGGGACCGTGGCTCTATCTCCATCATAGAGCGCGTCACCATAGAGGAGGCTGAGGGTGAGAGCCGTCGCATAGGGCGTGCCTCTCACTCCCATGCGGCCCTCATCGCCGCGCGCTCGGGTAGCCGCTATTGCTATGAGGCGAGCGGTTCGGGCATCGCCTTCGGCGGCATGGACTCGTGGAAGGATATCGAGTTCAAGGATGATCTTACGGGATCTGCCGAGTACAAGCGCTATATAGCGTCTGTGATCTTCGAGGAGGCAAGGTGATGGACGTACGATGCACGATAAACGGCAAGGGTGTCATTCTTTCAGGATCTGAGGACGAGAGGCTTCGTGATGTGCTTTACCGCTCTGGCTATTCCTCTGTAAGGGATAGCGATGATAGGGAAGGCTTCGCCGGCTCAGATACGATCGTCTTCCGTGGCCGCCTCGCATACTCTAACCTCATCATGCTCTATCAGGCTGAGGGCGCGGAGATCAGGACGGCGGAGGGCCTTCTCTCCGGCCGTGAGACGAATGACGTGCAGGATGCGATGGTTGCCGCCGGCATCGTCCAGAGCGCCTATAACGCTCCTGCCGCGGCATTGATCCTGACATGGCTCTTGGAGAACAAGCCTGAGCCTTCCAAGGAGGATGTGAAGGAGGCGCTTTCTGGCATCTTCATCCGTGATGCGGGCTATGAGCATTACTATCTTGCCATCAAGCTGGTGGAGGAGAAGAGGAAGCATGGTAGGTACATCTCCGAGATAGCTCCTTCATTCAGGCCTTCCCTCCGCGTGGTGGGCAAGCCTGAGCCGAAGATCGATGGCAAGGCGCTGGTCTCAGGAGAGAGGCTCTTCGTGGAGGACAGGGTAGAGAGCGGTGCGTATGTGCTTCATGTGCTGCGCTCTCCGTTCGCCCATGCGTTCATACGCTCCATCGATGTCTCCAAGGCGTTGGAGGTCGATGGTGTCGAGGATATCATAACGGCGTTCGACTGCCCGGATGTCTACTACATGCAGGCAGGACAGGGGAATCCTGAGCCTTCCCCGTATGACAGGAGGCTGCTGAACAGGAAGGTACGCCATGTAGGCGACCGCGTGGCCGCGATCATCGCCCGTGATGCAGAGAGCGCTGACAAGGCGGCTTCCCTCATCAGCGTCGTATACGATCCGATCGAGCCAGTGTTCACCGTTGAGGAGGCGATGGCTGAAGGGGCTCCGCTGGTACACAACGGCGTCGTTGAATATGCTTCCGGCGCTCCTGATGATCTCGATGAATACAATAAGGGCGCGGATGAGCGGGAGGAGAAGGTCATATACCAGTTCCCTCTCCATGGGGATATAAGGCATAACATCGCCGCTGGAGCCCATGGTGGTATCGGGGATATAGAAAAGGGCTTTGCGGAGGCCGATGCCATAGTCGATTCGACCTATCAGACCTCACAGCCGCAGTGTACGCCTCTTGAGCCGCATGTCTGCTATGGTCATATCGAGGGAGGGCGGCTGGTACTCAACTGCTCGACGCAGGTGCCGTATCATGTAAGGCGCATCGTCGCGCGTATCTGCCAGATTCCTGAGAACAAGGTCCATGTCATCAAGGAGCGTGTCGGTGGAGGCTATGGCTCTAAGCAGGACGTGCTTGTCGAGGATCTCCTGGGATACGCTGTATGGCGTACCGGCAAGCCTATATACTACCGCAATACCCGTGCCGAGGAGTTCTACGCCAACTCGACTCGTCATCCGATGCGTGTCCGCGTGAAGATGGGCGGTAGGAAGGATGGCACGATAACGGCGATCTACATGGATGTGAGGGCGAATACCGGTCCGTATGGCAACCACTGCCTTACCGTGCCGATGAATGCCTCCTCAAAGACGCTCCCGATCTTCCGCGTGGAGAACATGTACTATGATCTCCTGACGTATTACACGAACATACCTCCTACGGGGGCGTATCAGGGATACGGGGCTCCGAAGGGCTACTTCGCGATCATATCGGCGATGGGTGAGCTGGCGATGAAGCTGGGAATCGATCCGTTGGATATGGCGAGGAAGAACATCGTGGAGGAAGGCTATATGCTTGAGATCCTCCGCGGCCTTGGCGAGGGGCGTGAGGGAGCTGTCGTCCCTGTCGGCTCATGCGGACTCCGTGAGGCCTTGGATAAGGGCGCCGAGATGATAGGCTGGGGTAAGAAGGAGGCGTCGAAGGATCCTGAATGGAGGATCGGCAAGGGCTTTGCGATGATACAGCAGGGTTCTGGGCTTCCCGGTCTCGATCACTCCAACGCTCAGGTGAAGCTCCTTACCGATGGTACGCTCATCGTGCTCTCTGGAGGTGCGGATCTCGGTACCGGCCTCGATACGATCTCCGCCAAGCTTGCCTCCGAGGTGCTGAAGGTTCCGATGGAGAAGATCTCGGTCATCTCCGGCGATACCGATTCCTGCCTCTTCGACACTGGCGCCTATGCCTCATCCGGAACGTACTTCTCCGGCAACGCGTCGCTCAATGCCGCTAAGGATCTCCTGAAGAAGGTGATTCATGAGGCATCGCTGCAGATGGGTAAGGCCGAGGATGAGCTTGAGGTGGAGTATCCTGGCGTCGTGGTGGCTAAGGATGGCTCGAGCCTTACATATGCGGAGATCTCCCATACGGCCACATCCGGCACGGGTAGGGGACAGCTTATCGGTACTGGATCGTTCTCCACCGAGAACTTCGCCATACCTTATGGCGCTCACTTTGCCGAGGTCGCGGTGAATATCCGCACGGGAGAGATACGGGTACTGAAGTTCTATGCCCTGCAGGATGCCGGCACGCCTATCAATCCGGAGCTTGCGCTCTGCCAGATGTATGGGGCGGTGATGAAGAGCATCGGACATACGCTCTATGAGGATCTCGTACTCGATAAGGACGGACGCTGCCTGACGACTACGTTCACCGATTATGGCGTGCCGATGATCCAGGAGGCTCCTGAGGACTTCCGTTCCGTACTTATAGACGTGAACGATCAGTACGGTCCATTCGGCGCCAAGTCGATCTCGGAGATCGCCTGCAACGGCGCGGCTCCTGCCATCGCCATGGCCATAGCCGATGCCACAGGCGTCTGGGTACGCTCCTGGCCTATAACCCCGGAGAAGGTACTCAAGGGCCTTGGACGCATCTGAAGAACCTCATGAACTGAGTGATAGCCCCGCTTCTGCAGAGATAGAGGTGGGGCTGTTTTTGGTGGTAGCGCATCGTTGAGGGAGAATTATTCATGACCACTACATTCTATAACTGCGGTATTCCAAGGTGATCCGGTATATTTTATATTGCTATATTTATACATATAAGATAATATGGTTATAGAAAGAGGGGAAGGATGCGTTTCGAATGGAATGAGGAGAAGAGCAAGGCGAACATCAAGAAGCATAAGGTCAGTTTTGAGAGAGCCGTTCAGGTCTTCCTTGATCCTATGCATCTATCTGGAAATCCCTGATCCATGCGAAAATGAGGATCGTTGGAACGCGATAGGATTTGCAGGTTCTGTTCTCTTTGTCGTCTATACAGAGCGAAAAGACGATGTGATCAGGATCATCTCAGCCAGGAAGGCTACGAAGGAGGAAATCGATGGCTATGAAGACGGTTACTTTGGAAGAAGCTAGGAAAATACCTCCAATGACGGAGGCTGAATGTAAGGAAATCGAGAATCATGCTGATACGGATTTCTCTGATAGTCCCGTATTGAGCAAAAAACAGATAAGTAACGCCAGAAGAGGATATGAGGTCCATCCTGAATGGTATAAGCCTACGAAAAGCAAGATTACCATAATGATTGACAATGATGTTCTTGCGGCTCTTAAGGCTGAGGGTAAGGGATATCAGACGAGGATCAATTCTATCCTTCGGAAAGAAGTCATGGGAGCATGAACTCCTGTGACAACATGGAGAAGATATCCTGCATGAATAGGAGGTTCCATGGATTCCATGATAGAACCGAAGAATACCATCTATACTTCTGCAGATGAGTGGGACTGGACTGTCTGGAATGTGCGACATGCTATGAGGGAGATGCTTCTATGATCGTCTATTCTGGAACGAAATCCTCATTCAGGGTCGATATGGTAAATGGAGTGATATCGAGGAACCTCGATACCATGTTCCGTCTTCTGGGAATCGGTAGGGAAAGCCAGGCCGAGTACCGGTCCTGGGAGAATTCCCTCCCAAGGATCGGCATGGTCGTCATGGATCCACGTATAGACGATGATGTCCAGATTGCCCTTGAGTATCAGATACCCCTTACAAGCAAGCGTGTTGATTTCATGGTCGCAGGCAGTGATGGAGATAGGGATAATGTCGTCATCATCGAGCTGAAGCAGTGGCAGAGCTGTAGTGCGACAACAAGGGAGAACGTGGTCCAGACCTTCACTGGAGGTGCGTTGAGGGATGTGGTCCATCCCTCGCAGCAGGCCTATTCCTATGCTAGGCTGATCGAGAACTTCAATGAGGATATCAGGGAATATGGCATCGGGCTTCATCCTTGTGCTTATCTTCATAATTATGGAGAGGAGACTAGGTCGCAGATCTGCAATCCTCGCTATGCAGAGGCAATAAGCGATGCTCCTGTCTTTCTCCAGCAGGATGGCTACAGGCTTTCCGATTTCATCGCAAGCCATGTGACGAGAAGGCCTCATAATAGCAATATCTTCGAGATCATCGAGAACGGTAAGCTCAAGCCTTCCAAGTCCCTTCAGGATTCAATCGGGAGGATCCTTGATGGCAATCCGGAGTTTACCATGATCGATGAGCAGCAGGTTGCCTATGCGACGGTCCTTAAGCTCGTCGAAAACACCGTAAAGGATAAGCAGAAGCATACGATCATCGTCCAGGGTGGCCCTGGTACCGGAAAGTCCGTCATCGCTATCCAGCTCATGGCAAAGATCCTGAACAGTGGGTATTCCTGTGCCTATGTGACGAAGAACAGCGCACCGAGGAATACCTTTTCCAATAACCTCATCTCAGGCAGGCGCAGGCTTTCGTATCTGAAAGGACTCTTCAAAAGCTCAGGCTCATTCTATGATGTTAAGGCCGATACCTTCGATTGCCTCCTTGTCGATGAGGCTCATCGCCTCAATATGAAGTCGGGCCTGTATGGTAATGTAGGGGAGAACCAGGTCAAGGAACTGATCAATGCGTCACGTATCAGCGTCTTCTTCATCGATGAGGAACAGGCTGTCACCATGAAGGATATAGGGACGATCGCTGAAATCAAGAAGCAGGCTGAAGCACTTGGCTCGGTTGTGCATTGCAATGAGTCTCTGAAGCTGACTAGCCAGTTCAGGTGCAATGGGTCTGATGGTTATATTGCCTTCTTAGATGATCTCCTACAGATCAGGCATACGGCCAACAGGGACTGGTTTGACCTTGATTATGACATCAGGGTATTTGATGATCCATGTGAGATGCGCGACCAGCTACGTGTCAGGAACACGAACAACAAGGCGCGCATGATTGCCGGTTATTGCTATCCTTGGGTGAGTCGGAAGGACAAGTCTAGAATGGACATAAAGCTATCAGGAGGCTTCGAGGCGCAGTGGAACTTCACTACAGATAAATTTGCCACCGATCCTGATTCATTCGAGCAGGTAGGGTGCATCCATTCCACGCAGGGACTGGAGTTCGATTATGTAGGCATAATCATCGGGACTGATCTGAAGTATATCGATGGAGAGGTTGTCACGGACTATGAGGTGAGGAGCAAGGCAGGGGATGCTTCTGTCTATGGCGTGAAGACCGACGCAGACAGGGCTAAGGCTGACCGTATTACGAGGAACGTCTATAAGACACTGCTTTCAAGAGGGCAGAAAGGCTGCTTCATATATTGTGAGGATAGGGCTCTATCGGATTACATCAAGATGAGGCTCGATTCTGTGAAGGCGAATACTCCAGTACTAAATAGCACTAGGGTCATCTAAGGGGCGAAAACGGCTTTGCCAAGAATGTGGTCATAGCCAAGGAGATGTAAATGATCGCAATTGTATCGAAATGGGGGTAATTCAAATAGCATCATCCGGAATCAGTGAAGGTGATAAGGTTGAGATAACAGGCAATCCCGACGGCAGCATCGTCATACAGAAGAAAAAGAAGGATGCCTCACAGCTGAAGGCCTTTGGGGTTCTTCATAGATTCGCGAATCCTGAGCTTATATCGCTTGAAGATGATGCTTTTGCAATGGCGATGGAAGAACGATGCCTGAACACATTGATGACGGGATTACTTGTCGGTATCAGGTTCCGGAGGATATGAAATATGGAAAGAGTAGACATCCTTGAAGCGTTTGGACTGAGACAAGGCTATGAGCATATACATCTAGAATGTAAGGAGGCTGGAGATAAGCTTCCTCGGTCTTTCTGAGAGACATATTCATCGTTTGCCAACACATCAGGCGGTGTGGTCATCCTTGGTGTGAAGGGAAAACGGGAAGAAGGAACATTTGAAGTCACAGGCGTCGATATCGATAAAGTCATCGATGGTAAAATTGTCGAACATGGTGGTGCTGCAAATACATTCGAAGCATTCTGGGCTATGAGTTTGATTATGCCAGGTAGTAACCATCTATCAGGGAGAGTTGATATGATGAATCCAAGACATATCATGACGGGAAATGGGTTATGTTCTATCCAGGTGATGAGTCCCTGTTTTCTGATTTCATGAGACTGCTTGCAATCAAAAGGAAGCCAAATAAAAACCAATGATAATTTACAGACAGGCAAAAGCCTGTGATGAACAGTTGCTGCGAACTTTTCTATACCATGCGATATATGTTCCTGAAGGATGTAAATCTCCATCAGCAGATATTGTGTTTACGGAAGACTTCATTCAATACACAGAAGCCTTTGGTACCAATCCTCTGGATCTAGGAATTGTTGCAGAGGATAATGGCAATCCAGTCGGAGTAGCGTGGGTGCGTCTAATGAAAAGCTATGGCTATGTAGATAATGATACTCCAGAACTTTCAATCTCACTCCTTCCTGAATACAGAGGAAAAGGAATTGGGACGGTACTCCTGTTTGAGCTTCTGAATTCTCTGAAGATGAAGAACTGTAGATATGTATCCCTCTCTGTTCAGAAGGCCAATACTGCAGCACTA
>CASFZR010000020.1 GCA_949299185.1 uncultured Spirochaetales bacterium | reverse complement strand
CAGGGGATACGTCCTGGGCGTACGGAATGAAATAGGTAGAAGAGAGTTATAGCTCTTCCGAATATTTTATGCTTTTGGGCTCAGCCTAGGCTGGGCCCTTAGTGAAATAGGGAATTCGACTTGGTGACTCCGGTTTCCAGGTCTTCCGAATTATTGATTTAGGGCCGATATCTTAGCTTGAGCGGATGCGGCCCATTGAATCAGGAATGAGGATCAAGGTTAGTCCTGATCTTCCGAAAGTTTATAAACGGGCTGTCTCTTAGCTTGTGCGGGGACAGCCCACTTTGGTTTATGGGGGTTAGATTACTATGTATATATTCTGGGATAATTCGAATATACATTATGCAGGGCTGAATCAGGTCTTTCCGGTAAAGGAGCCCGGTGTCGCACGGGAAGGATACAGGACATACTTCAAGGGACTGCTGGACCTTGTTTCCCTGGGGAGGGATATTGATGATATATTCTTTGCCGGTAGCGTTCCTCCAAGGAATGATGCGCTATGGAACTCTGTGAAGAGGTTGGGCATAATACCATCATTGCTTCCCCGGAGCGTGTCAGAAGGCGAGGCTGACACCACCGATCATGTGCTGCAGCTTGCACTTCTGCGGCTCGCGCTTGATCATCCTCTTCCTGATACCATAGCCCTGCTTACAGGCGATGGTGCTGGAATGAACAAGGGGGAAGGATTCCTGTCTGATGCTGTGAGGCTTTCAAGGAAGGGATGGAAGTTCGAGGTATATTCATGGGATGCCGCATGTAACAGATATCTTAGGGACTTTGCCAGGAATAATGGAAAGTACATCAGGCTTGAGGATTATTACGAGAACATAACGTTCATAGTCGGAGGTAGGCAGGCTGTTCCTCTGAGGTAGATGTTAAAATCTCGTTGATAGGTAAGATACCGCTTTTGAGGGAGATCGGTCGGGGAGACCCGGCCATTATTCATTCCTGATACCGTTGTATATCATCGGATTACTTCTTCTTAATAAATAATATACTTATATAGTAAATAGATCTGACCCTCAAGTTTACTTAAAAGATACTATTCATGGTCTTGTAGCTCATGCTATCATGCCTTTGGCCTGCCATTGATGGTAGGCGGTATCGGCTTGCTTCGGTTTTTCGATACAAGGCACGATATGTTCTCTGGTTTCGGTTCACTGAATAAGGAGGGCAGTATGAAAGAGATTATAGAAGCGATTTTAGAGTTCCTGAAGGTTCTTCGCGGACTTTTGGCTCTTATAAGAGATGCGAATACCCGCCATCGTCCGTCCAAAGATTGATGCGGGTATCCAACTCTAACTAAGGCCGGTACCGTCTATCGGCAGTGCCTCTGTAGATACTATACCATGATTCGATCTAAGTTCAAAGCCTCCTTCTAACCAAACGCCTTTTCGAATAAGGCATCATCCTCAGGGAAGTGGGTGACGTATCCTACGGCTATCCTGTGATCAGTTGCCTCTATGATCCTCTTCGCCCCTTCCTCTCCGAAGGCGCCGCATAGCTCTATGGCAAGGACGCCTTCTTCTAGAAGCTCCTTGGCTCTTTTCTCCGCATCCTCGATCGAGGATACGCCGATCACGATGTTCTCGCTCTTGATGATGGCCCTGTCGGTACCGCTATCGAAGGGCCCCATCAGCAGGAAGGCGTACCTCATCACATCCTCGAATAGAGATCCTTGTAGATCTCCATGGACTTCTTCCATGACCAGTCCTCTTCCATGCCTCTCTTCTGCAGGTGCTTCCACAGATCCTTCCGTTCATTGAATATGTAGAAGGCGTGCCTGATCCTGTCCAATAGCTCATCGGCGCTATAGTTGTAGAAGGAGAAGCCGGTGCCCTTGTCATGGGGCTCATCGAATGGCTTTACCGTATCCCTCAGGCCGCCGATCTCATGGACGATAGGGACCATGCCGTAGCGGAGGGCTATCAGCTGGGTAAGCCCGCATGGCTCGAAGGCGGACGGGACGAGGATAGCATCGCATGAGGAGTAGATCCTGTGAGCGAGGTCATCGGAGTAGGTGATGCACGCGGCGATCTTCCCCGGATATTTCCCCTGATAGTACCTGAACATGTTTTCATAGTACTCATCGCCTGTCCCGAGTACCACGAGGTTGATGTCCATCGAACACATGCGGTCCATCACCTGATCTATGAGGTCGAGCCCCTTCTGATTGGTGAGTCGGGAGACGACTGCCAGCGTGAATACCTTGTCATTTACGGGAAGTCCAAGGTCCTTCTGCAGCCCCGTCTTGTTCTTCTTCCTCTTCGAGGTGAAGTCATTTGTGCCATAGGCGTTCTGGATCTTCTTATCCGTGCGTGGATCCCATACCTTGTAGTCTATGCCGTTGATTATGCCCCAGAGCCTCTGGCTGCGCCACTTGAGTATGTCATCGAGGCCCTCGCCGAACTGCGGTGTCTGTATCTCCTGGGCATAGCTGTTGCTGACGGTGGTGATGTAGTCGGAGTAGACGAGGGCTCCGCGCATCATCGTGCAGTTCCAATCATCACGCGGTATCGAGCGATCCTGATACGGGCTCACGAGGAGTCCTGGCTCGAAGCACTCATATGGCAGTCCAGATACCCATTTGATATGCCCTACGTCCCATTCTCCCTTGAATCTTATATTGTGGATCGTGAATACGGTCCTTATGCCGCGGAAGAACTGGTCTCCTTGGAAGAAGGTGTTGAGATACACCGGGATGAGCGCCGTCTGCCAGTCATGGCAGTGTATGATGTCTGGGCGGAAGCCGATGAGCGGAAGCGCTGATAGCACCGCCTTGGAGAAGTAGGCGAACCTCTCGAGATCCTGGAACATGTCATAGTACGGGACGATGCCTGAGAAATACTGCTCGTTATCGATGAAGTAATAGGTAATCCCATCATGCTCAAGCCTCTTGACGCCGACGTAGATCCTGTTGTCCATCTGGAAGTAGTAGATGGTCTCCATCCTCTCCCTCCACTCCGGCTTGATCGCATGGTAGCAGGGGATTATCACGCGGATATCATACTCGTTCTTATCAAAGGCCTGCGGGAGGCTGCCTACGACGTCTGCAAGCCCTCCTGTCTTGACGAATGGCACGCACTCGGATGCCGCGAATAAGATCTTCTTCATACTTTCTCCTAATGAAGAGCATTATACCCCATGTTTCCGTCTGGCGGGAGGGCATTGTTGCGCCTGGGATGAAGATTCCCCGATACCTTGGAGCGCGTCCCATCTGTTGTTGCTGTCCTTCATATCTGATAGAATCCATGACGATTCGGAGGATGGATATGAAGGCAGTCGAGCTATCCAGGACGTATGATCCCAAGGATTTCGAGGATCGCATATACAAGGCATGGAAGGAGAAGGGGGAATTCGGCCCCTCTGCATCCGACAAGGAGCATTTCTCGGTCGTCATGCCGCCACCGAACGTGACTGGCATCCTGCATATGGGCCATGCGCTCAACAACAGCCTGCAGGATATCATAGTGCGCTACCACAGGATGCTTGGCCAGCCTACGCTTTGGGTACCGGGAACGGACCATGCGGGAATAGCGACGCAGAACGTCGTCGAGAGGCAGCTCCAGAAGGAAGGGCTGAGGCGTCAGGACCTCGGGCGCGAGAAGTTCCTTGAGCGCACCTGGCAGGTGAAGGAGAAGCACCATGACATCATCAAGGGACAGCTTGAGAAGATGGGCTGCTCCTGTGATTGGGATCATGAGCGCTTCACGATGGACGAGGGGCTTTCCCGCGCTGTCAGGGAGGCCTTCGTGACCCTCTATGAGCGCGGCCTGATCTATAAGGGCAAGTACCTCGTCAACTACTGTCCGAAGTGCGGTACGGCGCTGGCCGATGATGAGGTCGAGTATGAGAACGTGCCCGGCAAGCTCTATGACGTGAGGTACCCATATGCCGATGGCTCTGGCTACATAACCGTCGCCACCACCCGTCCTGAGACGATGTTCGGTGATACCGCCGTAGCCGTCAATCCGGATGACGAGCGCTATAAGGATATCGTCGGCAAGGAGCTTCTGCTGCCGCTTACCGACAGGCGCATCCCTATAATCTCCGACCGCTTCGTGGCGATGGATTTCGGCACGGGAATGGTGAAGATCACCCCGGCCCATGATCCTAACGACTTCGAGTGCGGCAAGAGGCACGGCCTTGAGGCCATCAACCTCCTCAACCCGGATGGAACGCTCAATGAGAACGTCCCTGAGAAGTACAGGGGCATGATGGCAGAGGAGGCGAGGAAGCTCGTCGTGGAGGACCTGGAGAAGGGTGGATACCTCGTGAAGGTCACCGACCATGCCCATGACGTCGGGCATTGCTACCGCTGCCACACGACCGTCGAGCCTTATCTCTCGGAGCAGTGGTTCGTCTCTATGAGGAGCCTTGCTGACAAGGCCCTCGCCGCGTGGAGGAATGGTGACATAGAGTTCTTCCCGAAGAGATGGGAGAACACGTACACGCATTGGATGGAGAACATCCGCGACTGGTGCATCTCCCGACAGCTCTGGTGGGGACACCGCATCCCTGTCTGGTACTGCAAGGACTGCGGGAAGATGATCGTGTCACGCACCGATCCCGATGAGTGCCCTGAGTGCCACGGCCATCATCTGGAGCAGGAGAGCGATGTCCTTGACACCTGGTTCTCCTCATGGCTCTGGCCGTTCTCGACGCTCGGCTGGCCGGATAAGACCCCGGACCTGGAGCGCTTCTTCCCGACCAACACGCTTGTGTCGGCATATGACATCATATTCTTCTGGATCAGCCGCATGATAATGGCCTCTGAGGAGTTCCTTGGCAAGGCGCCGTTCCACGATATCGTGATCACGGGACTCGTGAGGGATATCAAGGGAAGGAAGATGTCGAAGTCCCTTGGAAACGGCATAGATCCGCTTGAGGTCATCGACCGCTATGGCGCTGACGCGATGAAGTTCACGCTCTGCTACCTTGCCGCGCAGGGACAGGATGTCATGATCGACATGGACTCTTTCCGCCTCGGATCGCGCTTTGCCAATAAGATATGGAACGCCACGCGCTATCTCCTGATGAACCTCGAGGGCAGGAACCTTGTCGAGATAGACAGGTCGCGCCTCACGATAATGGACCGCTGGATCTACTCGGCGTTCAACAGGGCCGCGAGGACGATCGAGGACGCGATGAAGGGCTATCACTTCAATGAGGCGGCCCAGGCGATCTACTCGTTCTTCTGGAATGACTTTTGCGACTGGTATGTCGAGGCGTCCAAGCCAAGGCTTCTCAATGGTACCGATGAGGAGAAGGACCTGCAGGCGTCGATCCTCATGGATGTGCTTGAGCGCAGCATGAGGCTGATGCATCCGTTCCTCTCCTTCCTCACCGAGGAGATCTACCAGAAGCTTCCCAACCATCATGGGGATGTGATCGCTGCGCCATACCCTGTCTTCGATGGCTTGCTTGAGGATAATGAGGCCGAGGCCATGGCTTCCCTCCTGCAGGAGAGTGCCAGGGTCGTGAGGGCCGCTAGGTCCAACCTCCAGATCGGGCCGGAGAAGAAGCTCAAGGTCGTCATCAGGATGGAGGAGGGCGAGAAGGCCGCGTTCCTTCGCTCTGAGGCATCCCTCCTCGCCTCGTTCATGGGAGCCTCCTCGGTGATCATCGACACCAGCGCGTCTGAGGACGTGAGCGGCGCGTTCCCTGCCGCGGCAGTCGGCTTCGAGGCGTTCGTCTTCGTGCGCGATGCCATAGACGTCGATGCCGAGATGGCAAGGCTGGAGAATGAGCTGAAGAAGGCAGAGGCCTTGCTTGAGGCCTCCGAGAAGAAGCTTTCTAACGAGAACTTTCTCTCCCACGCCAAGGCCGAGGCCGTGGAGAAGGAGAGGGGGAAGAAGGCAGAGGCCGAGGAGAGGATAGCCAAGGCCCGCGAGCATATGGCACTGCTCCGCTCGTTCTGATCGCAGCGTCCCTGCGGCGGCTCCGCGGGGACGGCGTATTGCCAGAGCCGCGGAAGAATGATATAAGTGATATGGTTTGACAATGCCCTGTTCTATGGGTATCATCAATCGGATATTCACCAATACCGGAGGATAATGATATGGCAGGAAACGTATCAAAGAACGCACATCGTGAAGGTGCTAAGGTTCTTATGAGCAGATGGGGTGGCGCTATCAAGATGAAGAGCGTCTTCGAGAACGGCAAGCTCCGCCATGTGGCATACTGCGAGAAGACCGGCAACACCGCCAGGAAGCCTAAGGACCTGATGTAATCATCGATCCTTCTAGATCAAGGCCTGTGCTTAAACGCATGGGTCTTTTTCTTTTTCTTTGTGATTTTTTTATGAAAAACGCGATTCCTTGGTGTTTTTGAGTGGTGTTGTGCCATCTTTCTGCTATCATTTTAGCATCGAGGTAAAAAATGAAGAGAATTACAAGAATCGCTTTGGCTTCCATCCTTTCGGCTCTGATAGTGCTTTCCTTCGCATCCTGCCAGACATCTGATGCTGCTGCCGAGGCGGCGGAGATCGTCGTCGCGGAACCTGCTCCGGCCCCGGCCGAGGAAGTGCCGCCAGCACCGGCTGAGGAACCTGCTGCCGAGACTCCGGCTCCTGTCGTGGCGGCCGAGCCTGTACCTGCAACGGTTCCTGTCTACATGGAGATCGGATACCTTGGATACACCCTTGGCATCGAGTGCTATGACAGCTATGCCATCGTGAGCTATCCCGCATCCGTCGTGACTGTCGGTGATGTGGAGTCGTTCCTTGCCGACGAGAGCGTCAAGTACGGTGCTGCCGCATCCGGAATCGTGTACTCATTCCCTGCGGAGGGTGAGCTTAGGCTTGACTATCCGGCCGGCGTGACTGCCGCTGAGAGACGCGCGCTTGCCGCCGCGTTCACCACCGATGTCATCGATACCGTCAACGAGATCTTCTCCGTATCCGGAGAGCCTGTGACCGTGACGCATACCTATCAGGGCTACTCGCTGACCCTTGAGATCTCCCAGGGTAGCGCGGTCGTGACCTATCCGGACTTCGTGACCGCAGCGGAGGCTGAGGGCTTCTTCACCGCCATCAACCTTGAGTATGGTGACACCCTCGGTGGCGTCTACTATACGATCGACGGACCTGGCGTGGCTGTGTTCACATATCCTGAGAGCGTTGGATTCGCGGAGGTAAACGCGTTCTCCGCGCTCTTCGTCACCGCGCTCATCGAGTATATCGCCTGATATCGCAAGCGCGACGCATGGGGCTCCGCGAGGAGCCCTTCTTCTTTTCCTGACAGGGCATATTCAATTTCCTTTTCCTCTGGGCTTGTGCTATAGTCTAAGATAGATTCATATCCGAGATTCCCAAGGAGGAAAACCGTGAAGCGCTTTTCTAAGACTATTTCATTGGTGCTTGCTGCGCTGATGCTCTTCTCCGGAGCGTCCCTATTCGCAGGTGCTGATAGCGTTGAGAGGTCATTCTCATATTCAGGCTATACGCTGGACATCGTGTCCTATGATGGATATGCCCTGATCGAGTATCCTGATATCGCGACAAGGGAGGATGTCGAGTACTTCCTTTCCTCCGAGGCGGCCAGATACCCAGAGGATGCGGCCCTTGTCACATATTCATTCCCTGAGGATGGCGTGCTGAGGCTTGATTACCCCGCGGGCCTTTCCGCTTCTGACCGCGAGGGTTTCATCGAGACCTTCGGCAACGATGTGCTTGACGTGGCCGCGGCTATCCTTCCTCCTCCTGTGGAAGAGGCTGTTCCTGCCGCTGAGCCGGTGGTCGTCGAGTATGACTATCATGGCAATGGCCTGACCGTGACGATCGGGGAGGGCGGTGCCGTCATCTCTTATCCTCCTTTCGTCACCGAGCGTGATGTCACGGAGTTCTTCGCCCATGAGATGGAGCTTCATGGTGCTGATCTTGCCGATGTCACATATGCCTTCACCGCTTCCGGAGAGGTCTATCTTTACTATCCTGAAAGCGTGAGCGCGGAGGTGGCCGAGTCCTATGCCTATGTCCTTGTCGATGATCTTACCGCATACCTTGACGCCATGTTCCTCTCCGCTGAGGAGGAGTACGTGGAAGCCGCTCCTGTCGTTGAGGAGCCCGAGGTGTTCGAGGAGAATATCGGTGGCATGGACATCACCGTCTCCGTATACTCCGACCGCGCCGAGATCGCCTATCCTTCATCTGTCGCGTCATCTGACGTCGAGGCGTTCCTCGCTCATGAGGTAGAGACCCATGGTGATATGCTCTCCGGCGTCTTCTATGAGATAGAGGAGCCAGGCCTTCTCATCATCACGTTCCCAGCTGAGGCTGATGGCGCATCCTACGTTCCTCAGCTCTTTGAGGATATCGCGGCATACATCACTCCGGCTGAGGTAGAGGAGGAGGCTGTCGTATATCCGTTCGGCGTTGTGCCTATCGTCAAGAATACCCAGGGCGACAGCGAGTTCGATCTCTTCATCGTCCATACAAACGATGTCCATGGCCGTATCGTGGAGGGCGAGGATGGAAGCGCTGGCTACTCGAAGCTCAGCACCCTTCTCAAGATGGGAAGGTCCGTCACCGATAACATCCTCCTTCTGGATGCCGGAGACACGTTCCATGGCACGAACCTCGCAAACATGTTCGAGGGCCAGACCGTTGCCGAGATCATGTCCCTTGTCGGCTATGATGCCATGACTCCGGGTAACCATGACTTCAACTATGGTGCCTCAAGGCTTGAGGAGATCGCCGGCTGGGCTGAGGATGAGGGAACCTTCCGCGTTCTGTGCGCTAATATCACGGATGAGGACGGAGCGATGGTCTTCCAGCCGTATCAGATATATGACTACAACGGCTTCAAGGTCTGCGTGTTCGGTCTTTCCACCCCTGATACCAAGACGAAGGCCCATCCGAAGCACACCGTCGGCCTTGATTTCATGAGCGATGACGTGGTTGAGAGCGCTCAGGCTGCCATAGACATGGCCCATGAGCTTTGTGACTTCGTCGTCGTGCTTGGACACCTCGGAGTCGTTCCAGATGGTGAGAGCGGCATCACCTCCACCGTCGTCGCTGAGTATCTTGATGGCATCGACCTCCTGATCGATGGCCATAGCCATACCGTCATGGATGGCGGTGAGATGGTCAACGGAACGCTTATCGTATCCACCGGCCAGTATATGAACAACATCGGCATCGTGAGGGTCCATGTGAAGGATGGCAAGGGCGAGATCGCCGAGGCCTTCCTCCTTCCTGCTTCTGATGTCTCTAACCCGGCAGAGAGTGAGATCCTGGCCGCATATGGCGTCACGTCCGTTCCTTCCGATCCTGTCATCGATAGCTATATCGAGGAGAAGAACGCCGAGCTTGATGCTATCCTCGATACTGTCGTGGCGAACGTTCCGATGGATCTCAACGGAGAGAGGGCGGATGTGAGGACGAGGAAGACGAACCTTTCCAAGCTCATCACAGACGCGATGACCGCTGAGTCAGGCGCTGACTTCACGATCATGAACGGCGGTGGCATCAGGGCTTCCATCTCAGCAGGTCCTGTCACCCTAGGGGATGTCAACAACGTGCTTCCGTTCACGAACACGATCACCGTGTGCGAGATCACGCCTTCCGATATCTACGCCGCGCTCGAGCATGGCTACTCGATGCTTCCTGAGCAGAATGGCGCCTTCAGCCAGACCGATCTCAGGATCGTCTACAGCGCCTCCGCTCCGGCAGGTGAGAGGATCAAGAGGGTATATCTCGGAGACGAGCTGCTCGATCCGAACGACACGACCACGCTCTACAAGGTCGCGACCAATGACTTCATGGCCGCTGGCGGCGATGGCTACACGATGTTCGGCCGCGTGCTGACAGAGGGCTCGATGCTCAATGAGGTATTCATCGAGTACCTGCAGGCGATCTACCCAGTGAGGTAAGAGCTTCAAATGAATGACAGAGGGCGGTCACAGACCGCCCTCTTCTCGTCAGGTTGGAGGATATTAGTCCTTCACATTATTCCCAAGACATACATGGCAATCATGATTCATCGTCATCGATCCTGACTGTGACAGGCTTCTTGATTGGCTTTCGATTCCTGGAATGCCCCTTGGAGAAGTCGGTTATCTCTGGGATACCAGACAAATCAACCTGGTTATCGGGAATCGCGTTCATAAATTCATTAGCCAGGAAACCAGCAGCCTTGTGCTGATGGAGGAATGGTTGCATATGGGCGAATAAACGCATTGCGATATGATTCTGGGCTATAGTATCAACAGGATATGAAAAGGCGCAGGAAGGAGCATTGCCATCATAAGAACAGCAGGAAGCAGGTGCAGAAACCTATCAGACCGCTTCCCGATACCATGCGCCGTTCCGTGAGGATATACCCGGAATTCGCTCCTAATGAACGGGAATCCATCCTCAGCACGATGGCCCTTTACGAGGAGGCCTTCGATGACCTCTCCTCCTATTGCGTGTTCCATCGCACGGCCAGCCGGAAGAAGCTGCAGGCGGATGTGTATCCTTACTTCAGGGCTGTTCACTCGGAATTCCCGTCAGCGCTCCTACAGTCCGTAAGGGACCAGGCAACGGAGGGAATAAAGAGCTTCAACGAGAATAATCCAGAGAGGAAATACAGGGTCTCCCCGAAGCTGAAGGGAAGAAGCACGATGAGGTATACCCTCCGTGCCGTATCACTCAGAGGCAGCCTCCTTACGCTGTCGGCTGTCGGGAAGAGGATAAGGAAGCTCATAGGGATTCCCGGGTTCTTCCTTGAACGCTATCCGAAGGAGGATGGCTGGAAGTTCAACTCGGCTCTCGTCGGAATCGATTACAAGGACAGGATATACATAACGCTCGTATATACGAACAAGGCTCCAGAGAAGATGGAGCTGCCGAAGAATCCGGAGGAGCTTGAGAAGGTAACGAGGGGCCATGACAGAGGCGCATATAATCCTCTCGCTGACTCAGATGGGAAGATACACGATTCAAGGCATATATCGGACGTGAAGAGGAGATATGCATACAGCAGGAAGGCATGCCAGGAGAAAGGCACCCGGTCAGCGAAGAGGCGGCTGAAGGCTCTGAGCGGCAGGGAAAAGCGGTTTGTCAGGGATGTCAACCACTGTATGTCCGCAGAGGAGATCTCCGATGATAGCGTCCGCGTCCACGTCCTTGAGAACCTCAGCGGGATGGAGAAGCAGAAGGAGAGAGGAGCCAAGGGGAAGAAGACCCGGAAGCTTATCTCCCGATGGTCCTATTCGCAGCTTGAGTTCGATATGAGATACAAGGCCCAGGCGAAGGGCAAGAGGGTCGAGTTCGTCGATCCCGGATACACGTCCCAGGAATGCTCCCGCTGCGGGACCATAGACAGGAACGCTCGGGATAAGGGCGAATACCGCTGCAGGAAGTGCGGGCTGAGGATGCAGGCCGACGTGAACGCCGCGAAGGTCATCAAGAAGCGATGGATATTGAACTACACCCTTCCGCTTGCCGCGGATAACGGCTCGAAGGAGGGGCAGGCTGCCGTCAGCCAGCCAGGGAGGCCCGGCGTATGCCAGGCTCACCCGGAAATGGATGGGGTGCCATTGGTGAACGGCTCCGGGAACGGGGCTGTACTGGTGGAGCAACACCCATGTCCAAGCCTTTCAGGTTAATCCTGAAGGTAGTTGACCTCGCTCTCTAAGTCTTTCATGATATCTTCTCCTCTCTGCTGATGCTGCACGTCTTGCCGATATGCCCATCCTACCGTATAGCAGGAAACAACCACTGAAAGCCCTTCAGCTATGCCAGAGAAGGATAGAGGGCGGTCACTAGCCGCCCTCTTCACTGTTGTATTGGAAAGATGCAATGAAAAAGGCACCTCCATCTCTGAAGATGCCCTCGCTCCCCCGGAGGGATTTGAACCCCCGACAGGGTGGTTAACAGCCACCTGCTCTACCGACTGAGCTACAGGAGAATGTCCTTACGAACAAGAGAGAGGTTACACGATTCGGCATCTATTGTCAATCACCTAGGAAGATAAAATGATCATTATTACTAATTGCTTTATAGATAAGCAATTATCATGGAATTAGAAGATAATTCCCTTTGTAGGGACAATCCCATCATCGCTACGCTATAATGATCCTATGGGTTTCCTGCTCTACATCTGGCAGCTGCCGCAGAATATCATCGGATATGCGCTATCGAGGCGCGCGAGGAGGATCGTCCTTGGCGATGGCTCCTCCTTCTATCTGTGGAGCGGCCCTGGCTCTGTCAGTCTCGGGGAGTATATCATCCTGTCTTCTCCGGGAGCGCTTGGCCATGAGCTTGGGCACAGGACGCAGAGCAGGCTGCTCGGGCCTCTTTACCTGCTTGTGATAGGACTGCCATCCCTGCTGTGGTGCGTCCTGCACACATACACGCCGCTCAGGCGCCTTGATTACTATGGCTTCTATACCGAAGCCTGGGCGGAGCGGATCAGAAGAGGCCGTAAGGAGGTGTAATGAAGGTCGTCATCGTTGGAGGAGTCGCGGGAGGCGCTACCGCTGCCGCCCGTATAAGGAGGCTCGATGAGAGCGCGGATATCAAGGTGTTCGAGCGTTCCGGATATATCTCATACGCCAACTGCGGACTGCCGTACTATATCGGCGGGGTCATAACCGATAGCAGCGAGCTTACGCTTCAGACGCCAGAGAGCTTCTGGTCGCGCTTCCGCGTGTCGATGAAGGTGCATCATGAGGTTACCGCGATCGATCCGGATAGGAAGGTCGTTACCGTCCATGATCTCGATGCTGATGCTGTATTCGAGGAGCCATACGACAAGCTCCTCCTCGCTCCAGGGGCGAAGCCTACTCGGCCGCGTCTTCAGGGGTTGGATAGCGGCAGGCTGTTCACGCTCCGTACCGTCGAGGATACGCTCCGCATCCGTTCGTTCGTTGAGAAGGAGAGGCCCCGTAGCGCCGTGCTTGCAGGCGGTGGGTACATAGGGCTTGAGGTGGCGGAGAACCTCCGGAATCTGGGAATGGAGGTCACGATCGTACAGAGCCACGATCATCTGATGGTTCCTCTTGACCGCGATATGGCCTCATTCGTCCATTCAAGGCTCCGCTCTGCCGGTGTGTCGCTGCTGCTTTCACGCTCCGTGGAGGGCTTTGAGGATAGGGATAGAGGTATAGACGTACTTGTCAGCGGAGGGAATCGCCTTCATGCGGATATGGCGATCCTTGCCATAGGCGTCACCCCTGATACCTCCTTCGCCTACGAGGCAGGCCTTGCCGCCGGAGGGAGACCGGGGAGCATCGCGGTCAATGACCGTATGGAGACCTCCGTCAGGGACATATATGCAGTAGGAGACGCTGTGGAGATACGGAACGTCATAACGGGCCGCCCTTCCTGGATCGCGCTTGCAGGTCCTGCGAACAAGGAGGCGAGGGTGGCCGCTGATAATATCTGCGGGAAGGAGAGCCATTACCGTGGCTCGCTCGGAAGCTCCGTGATAAAGCTCTTCGACCAGACCGTTGCTACGATGGGCATCAACGAGAGTGCCGCAAAGGCCGCCTCGATCGATTACGACAGGATCTATCTCTCTCCCTCCAATCATGCAGGATACTATCCTGGCGGACGCACCATGACGATGAAGATCCTCTTCGAGAAGGGAAGCTACAGGCTGCTTGGCGCGCAGATCATCGGCTATGAAGGGGTGGACAAGCGCATAGATGTCCTTGCCACCGCGGCCATGGCAGGGCTTAGCGTGATAGACCTCAAGGACCTGGACCTTGCCTATGCTCCTCCCTATTCCTCCGCCAAGGATCCCGTGAACATGGCTGGATTCATGGCTGGGAATATCTCGGAGGGGATACTCCATCAGTTCTTCTTCGAGGATGTGGAGGGGCTTCCCCGCGATGGCAGCGTGACGCTTCTCGATACCCGCACTCCAGCTGAGTATGCGAGGGGGCATATAGCGGGATTTGCGAATATACCGGTGGATGATCTGAGGGAGAGGCTCCAGGAGATCCCTCATGGCAGGCCTGTGTATGTCATCTGCCAGAGCGGTCTCAGGAGCTATATCGCGTGCCGTATCCTCGCGCAGCATGGCTATGAGTGCTATAACTTCTCCGGAGGCTACAGGCTGTACGAGGCCATCGCTCATGATAAGGAAGCCGCAAGGGAAGCATACCCCTGCGGCATGGATCGCTAGGCAATATAGTGCCCATGCTTTCCTGCATGGGCATCGTCCTATCTTCTAGTCCTGTACTGATGCGGCACCGGATCGCAGCCATCCCAGATGATCTGTCTGAAATGCTTTGGATCGGTATTGCCTTCCGTGTTCACCATGAATATGAGGGAAGAACTATTGATGCCCATCCTTGCCCTCAGCTCCTCATCGCCCTTTTCCGTCATCAGGGAGTAGAGCGTTCCGAGCGGTACCGCGCCAGACTCTCCTGAGATCATGAACGGATCGCCCTTGAGAGGGCAGGAGAGTATCCTCATTCCGCGTGCTGCGATATAGTCCGGCACGGAGAGGAAGAAGTCGGCGTTATGCGAGAGGATATCAAACGCGATAGGCGAGGGGTCTCCGCAGGCAAGTCCTGCCATGATCGTGTCGAGATCGCCCTTGACGCTGTGGCACTTGCCATCATCGGCCTTGATGCTCTCGTAGACGCAGGGAGCCTTATCGGGCTCCACGACGATGAACACCGGTGGGTTCTCTGGATAGAGGGCGGCGTAGAAGCCGATGACGGAGGCCGCGAGGGCTCCGACTCCTGCCTGCACGATCACATGTGTCGGGCGGGTGATGCCCATGCCTGAGAACTGCTCCTGAGCCTCCAGCAGCATAGTGGTGTAGCCCTGCATGATCCAGGTCGGTATCTCGGTGTATCCATCCCAGGAGGTATCGCTGATGATCGTCCAGCTGTTCTTCCTGGCCTCCTCGGCGATCAGCCTCACCGCGTCGTCGTAGTTGCCGTCAACGACCGTCACCTGCGCGCCATAGCGCCTTATGGCGTCTATCCTAGCCTGTGATGTCTCCTTATGGACATAGATGACGCACTTATGCCTGAGCTTCATCGCGGCCCATGCGATGCCACGGCCATGGTTACCATCGGTGGCGGCGGCGAAGGTTATGTCCCCAAGCCTCCTGTGGCACTCATCGGAGACGAGGTAATCGTAGGTCGTCTCCTCATCCGTGAGGCCCAGCCTCTTCTGTATGTATCTGGAGATCGCGTATGAGCCTCCGAGTACCTTGAAGCTGTTTAGCTCAAGCCTCTCAGCCTCATCCTTTATGTATATCCCTCCCACGCCGAGCATATGGGCGAGATTAGGAAGCGCCCTCAGCGGCGTCATCTTATAGCCAGGGATCTCCCTGTGGAACTTCATAGCCTTGCGTGCGGTCTCTATGCCGAAAAGCTCCTTGGCCTTCGTCTTGTCCTTCACGCCCCAGTCATAGGTAATGCATTCAAAATCGAGATTAGCCATCTTATTCTCCGCCGAGTAATATACAGAATGGCCGTCATATTTTCAATAACTAAAACGAGTTGTTGGATATCTTGAGGTATAGCGCAATCGTGGCGCGTGATTTTGAGTGAAAAGGAAAGGCTGCCATCTAGGCAGCCCTCCATTCATCGGCTAGGATCATTTCCCCATATTCGCCTGATAGACCTTCCATGTGGATGATATGAGCGTGTCCACATCCGACCTCTTCGCGCTCCAGCCTAGCTCCTTGTGAGCAAGCGCCGAGGATGCGACGAGCCTTGCGGGATCTCCCGCTCTTCTCTCGCCATCGACTGACGGGATAGGACGTCCGGTGATGCGGCGCGCGGCCTCGACCATCTCGCGTACCGATATGCCTGTCTCAGAGCCGAGGTTCACGATGAGGTCCTTCCTGTTCTTCATTATATAGTCCGCGGCGGCGACATGCGCGTCCGCCAGATCCGATACATGCACGTAGTCGCGGATGCATGTGCCGTCCGGCGTGTCATAGTCGGTACCGAAGATCGTTATCGACTGCCTGATGCCGCAGGCTGCCTCCATTATGACGGGCAGCAGGTTCGCCGGATTGCGCTCCAGCCCGAGCATCCTGCCCTCGGTGTCGTAGCCGGCTGCGTTGAAGTAGCGCAGGGCCGCGAAGTTCATTCCCCTCAGCTTGGAATACCAGGCGAGGTTCTGCTCGATGCAGAGCTTCGTATAGCCATAGTAGTTCTCCGGAGAGGTCGGATGGTTCTCGTCGATCGGCAGGTACTGAGGCTCCCCGTAGGTCGCTGCTGAGGAGGAGAGGATGAAGTTCATGCAGCCATGCTTCTCGCACTCGGTCATGATGATCAGCGATCCCGTGATGTTGTTCTCGCTGTACTTCTCCGGCTTGACCATGGACTCTCCTGCCGCCTTGAAGGCCGCGAGATGCACAGCCGCGTCCCATCCGTGAGAAAGGACCTCAGCGACCCTTGTCCTGTCGAGGATATCGCCCTCGAAGAACTCCGCCCCCTCGGGGACGTTGCTCCTCAGTCCCGTGGAAAGGTTGTCATATATCCCTACCTTGTCGCCCCTGTCGAGGAACGCCATGGCGACATGTGTCCCGATGTATCCGGCACCGCCGAAAAGAAGTACTCTCATCATCCACCTCGCTTATTTTCGATATTCTACCGCCATATCATGATTATGAGAAGCTTTCGATTATCTTCCTTATCCTTCCCATCTTCTCATCAAGCTCCTCCTTCGTCCTTGCCTCCGCGACGATCCTCAGGTATGGCTCGGTATTGGACTTGCGGACGTTGAACCACCACGAGCCGTATTCGATCCTGTAGCCATCGAAATCCATGATGGTGATGGGATCGCCGTTGGTCACGAACTCCTCATAGAGGGCATTTATCGCATCATCCTTCCTCTCAAGGCGGAAGTTGACCTCCCCGCTGTTTGCGTAGCTGACGATGGAGTCGATCAGCGAGGAGAATGTCCTTCCTTCCTCCTTCAGCCTTGAAGCGACGCTCAGGACGAAGAGGGAGGCGAGTATGCCGCTGTCGCAGAAGAAGAAGTCGCGGAAGTAGTAGTGGCCGGCAAGCTCTCCTCCGAATATCGCGTCCAGCTCCCTGAGCTTAGGCTTGGCGTAGGCATGGCCCACCTTCCAGGTAGTCACCTTGAATCCGAGCCTCTCAAGATACTCCGTGGCTGACTTCGATGTCCTTATATCCTGCACGACAGCGCCGGTCTCCCCATGCTCCTTGTAGTACAGTCCCAGAACGGCCGTGATGTAGTCAGGCTGGACGAAGCGTCCCTTCTCATCGACGAAGACGACCCTGTCTGCGTCCCCGTCGTAGATCACGCCTATGTCGGAGCCGTTCTCCACCGTTGCCTTCTCAAGCTCCCGGCAGTTCCTCTCATCGAGAGGGTTCGGCTCATGGGTCGGGAAGGAGCCATCGTAGTGGTCGCAGATATAGTGGACGCTGCCGCGGAGGATATCCTTGATCACGAGGTTCGCCATGCCATAGGAGCAGTCCACCGTGATATCGAGATTGCGGATCCCATCGGCAAACTGCCTCATGTAGGCGACGTACTCCTCCCTGATCGCGCTCTTGTCGAGTATCTTTCCTTTCTCCTGGGCGGCCTTGACCGTTCCTTCCTTCGTCAGCCTCTCAAGCTCCTTGAGTCCTGAGTCTCCGCCCACCGGAAGGCCTCCGCGGCGGTTGATCTTCAGTCCGTTGTACTCAGGAGGATTGTGTGATGCGGTTATCTGCACGGAGGCATCGGCGCTGAGGCGAACGAGGGCGAACGTTATCATCGGCGTCGTCGAGAGTCCCAGATCCCAGACATCGGCGCCGCTGTCGATGATGCCACGCACCAGCGCGTCGTGGGCCGCCTCCGATGATAGGCGTATATCCCTGCCGACGACAACGCTTCTCGCAGATAGCAGCGATGGCAGGAAGTAGCCGACACGGTAGCACAGCTCCTCGTCTATCTCCTTGCCCCATATCCCTCTTATGTCATAGGCCTTGAACGCACTCATCTTCTCATCTCCTTTGCGTATTCCGCCATCCTTCTCTCGAAGTCCTTATGATCCATGAGTTCGAAGAACATCACGGTACCATCATCAAGCACGACCTTGGTCGCAAGCTTCCTGAACGCCCTTGCCAGCACCCCGGCGCTTCTTGCGGTATCCCGTCCGCGGTCGAAGGCATCGGATGCGTCTGATAGGCTTACCCTCTCGATCGAGCGTATCGCCGTGACCGGGAACGAGACCTCGAGCTTCTCATACTTCTCCTTGTTCTTCCGCTTCAGAGGTATTCCCAGCAGCTGCGGCTCCCTGTCGAAGTCCTCGAACACTATCGTGCGGCCATCGGTATAGAGGAAGACCCCGTATTCGCGCTTCTCGTGCCCGATACGCGCATACCAGGTGCTGAATGTCCTGTAGATGATCTTCGCTCCGAGCCTTTCCTCCCTCTCCTTGAGGAAGAGCATGGTCTCCTGACTATCCATGACAAAGATTTTAAACTAAAGTGCCCTATGTGCGCAAATTTCATCTCTCCTGATGGCAATCCCATATGGAGCCGTGAGTTGTCTGGACCATGTCCTTTCCCTGGTTGTCTTTCTTCCCGCTTTTCCATATCATAATGCTCCGAATGCAAGAGTACGAGAAGAAGGACTTTTCCAAGATCCTGAAGCGGAATTCGCTTGAGGCCAGGCGCTGGATGAGGGAGACCGATTCCACCGTGGCCAGGGTGTATGACAGGAACATCGAGGCTTTCCCCGTTACGGTGGAGCTGTATGACTGCTATGCGCGCGTCGTGGACTATGCCGAGGATGGCATGGCCGATGATGACGTGACCGTGATGAAGGATCTGATCTCCCGTTTCCTCTATGTGGAGCATGACAGGATCATATACCTGCGTCGCCGCAAGAGGGAGGGACGTGAGCAGCATGAGAAGAGCGAGGCGTCGCTGACGGTGTCCGTCAGGGAGAACGGCCTCACGTTCGAGTGCGAGCTGGAGAGGTACGTTGACACGGGACTCTTCCTCGATCATGCCCAGACGCGGGAGATGGTGAGATCGCTCTCTGCCGGGATGAGGGTGCTGAACCTCTTTTCCTATACCGGGTCGTTCTCCGTCTATGCGTCGGCAGGCGGGGCGGAGTCGGTGGTGAGCGTGGATCTTTCGAACGTGTACACCGCATGGGCGAGGAGGAACCTCGACAGCAACGGCTTCCTGGATGGATCGAAGTATGAGACGATCGCCGAGGATGCGGGAGCGTATCTCGACCGCGCGGTCGAGGAGGGGAGGCGCTTTGATATAGTGATCTTCGACCCCCCTGCGTTCTCGAACTCCCATAAGGCGGAGGACTTCGATGTGGAGGCTGATTACCTTTCATACCTGGCGAGGATATCTAAGGTGCTGGCTCCCGGCGGCTGCGTGCTGTTCTCGGAGAATCTTGCAGGATTCGGCTTCGCCAAGGAACGGTTGAGGCCCTATTGGAAGATCAAGGAGATCACAGGGGACGTGAAGGCCCTGGGCTTCGCATCAAAGCGTAACGCGCTCAGGGTATGGTGGATGAAGAAGGTTGCCGAGATGGACGAAGCATCGGCACCGGGGAAGAGAAAGAGAAGAATGGACGAAGAGAAGATGGAGCGGCTTGAGATCGACGCCGCGGCAGGCATGGAAGAGAAGGAAATGCCACAGGAAGAGAGAAGGAACGAGGAGAGAGAGGAGAGAAGGACCGAGAGGCGTCCTGAGAGAAGGGAGAGGGAATCCCACGACAGGCCGCGTTACCGTGACCGCGAGAGCCGTGGCGGCTACCGCCGTGATGACAGGGACAGGAGGCCGTCATATCGTGACCGCGATGACCGTCCTCGCTTCCGTGATGACAGACCCCGTTACCGCGACGATGAGAGACCACGCTATCGTGATGATGACCGTCCTCGCTATCGCGATGATAGGCCGTCCTTCCGCGATCGCGATGAGAGGCCTCGCTACAGGGACGATAGGCCGCGCTATCGTGACGATAGGGACAGGAGACCGTCGTATCGTGACCGTGATGACCGTCCGCGCTTCCGTGATGATTTCAGGGATGACAGGCGCCGTGATGACCGTGATGATTACCGCCCTAGGCGCGACTATGGCGATAGGCGTCCGGAGAGAAGGGATTGGGATAACGACACTGGCCGTGCCTACCGCTCCTCAAGGTTCTCCGATGACCGCCGTCCTTCACGCTATGGAGCTGACGGTAACGACCGCCGCCCGTTCGGAAGGGACGAGCGGAGGAGGAAGGCGCCGCCGAAGCCGTATGGCTACGATGACTTCAACTCCACGCGCCGCCGTGATACATCCGATTACTTCTGGCTCAAGAACACCGAGGTGCAGAAGTACGACGATGAGGATAAGGGCAATGAGTGATACAAGGGCCGGTAACGGCCCTTCTTGATTGCCCTCATGTGATGAATATGAAGATGAACGAGGAAATATTGATTCAGGATCCGCAGCCATCGGAAAGGGCGCAGGCTCTCGCCGAAGGACGTCTCGCGTTCTATGGACTGAGGAAGGACGCCTCCACGCTCCCTTACATGGGCGAGGAGGAGATCGAGGCTGAGATAGCGGCTGCCAGAAAGGAACGCAAGGGTAACTGATCGATAATGATTAATTGCCATATCTCCTTCTCTTCTTCACCTCCAGCACCACGATGTTGAAGACGAGGAAGAAGAGGGCGTAGAGGGGGAATATGGCGAAGGTTGTCGTGCGTCCGAGCCAGCCGAAGAACGGCGGCATGAACATCGAGCCCACGTATGCCGCTGTCATCTCCATGCCGAGGATGGCAGGGGAGGCCTCCGCTCCGAAGTAGGCCGGCGTCTGGTGGATCATCGAGGGGAATATCGGGCCGAAGCCGACGCCAAGCATGAACAGGGCTATCGCGCTCATATCCTCAGGGACCGTGAAGAGCATGATTATCGCTATGGCCATCATCACATGGCTCATGAGTATCATCCTCTCATCACCGGTCCTATCACTGAAGAGCCCGCAGAGTATCCTGCCGATGGTTATCCCCCAGAACAGCACTCCGGCGCTCTGGGCCGCAAGGCTCTCGGAGAAGCCCCTGGCGCTGACGAGGAAGGTCGCGCTCCAGAGCATCGCCGTATTCTCGACCGCGCAGTAGGAGAAGAAGCCGAGGAGGGCGGCTATCGCGCCCTTCTTCCTCATCGCCTCTCCGGTCGGCATCACGTTCTTCTCATCCACTGACACATCATTGGTGCCTTTGCTCAGCTTCCACAGCGGCAGGGACACTACCAGCAGCAGCGATACGGCAAGCTGTGCCGTTCCCAGCGAGAGGTATCCTCGTCTCCAGCTCAGGCCATGGCTGAAGAGATATGAAAGGAGGAACGGTCCTATCATCGTGCCGATTCCCCAGAAGGCGTGCAGGAAGCCCATCGCCCTTGCCTTGAAGTGGAGCGCCACATATGCGTTGAGGCCTGCATCCACGGCTCCTGCTCCCAGCCCCAGAAGCAGCGCAAGCGCGATCATGACCGGAAAGGACGGGGCGAATGAGAAGCCTATCAGCGCGACCGCGGTCATTGATACGGACACTGCGGTGATAACGCCTGTGGAGAGATGCCGGGCGAGGAGCGCGTAGTTTATGGAGCTTGTCACGGTACCGAGGCAGACCGTCATGCTGATGAAGCCTGCGAAGGATACGGGTACGCCAAGCTCTGGGAACATCGCGGGCCATGCCGCTCCGAGCATGGAGTCAGGAAGTCCCAGCGATATGAAGGCAATGTATATCACGATGATCAGTGCGATAGTGGCCATGATGCTAATATAGCGACATTCGGGATTGTTTTGGAACAGTATTCCGGCATATCCTATAACAAATCCGCCAAGGAGGCCGTATGATCCTTTCCTGCTACTCACGGAAGCTGTCAGAGGAGATCGACAGCGGATGGAACTTCCGCGATGAGTGCGAGCTTCTCTATGCTTCGTCCGGATCTGTGCGGCTGATCGCCTCCGACGGTTCCCAGGCCTTCACGCTTCGGGAAGGTGAGGGCGTCTTCATCCCTCCTCGGACGATATCTAACGTAATCGCGGCGGATGGGGGAGCCACGACGTATTCCGTGGTCTTCTCCCCTGATATCCTCTGGCCAGACAGGGAAAGCCCTGTATATATCGGGGCCATTGATCCGCTCCTCTCCTCATCCCCTCCGTTCCTCTCCATCTCCCCGTCTGCCGCGGCGAACATAGAAAGGGCCTATTCCGTCCTGATGGAGCGTCCATTCTGCTTCGAGCTTGAGGCGCGCGACCTCATCTCATCGGTGATGCTCACCGTTCTCCGCGAGATGAGCGAGAATGGATATTCCAAGGCGTCTAGCAATGAGCGTATGCTGCGTATGATGCTCTTCGTCAAGGAGCATTACCAAGAGCCTGTGAGGGTGGGGGACATCGCCGCATCGGCCTTCATCTCGGAGCGCGAGTGCCTCCGTTCCTTCTCCCGCTCCCTGGGGATATCCCCACTGCAGTTCCTCCTGTCATACAGGCTCAAGGAAGCCGAGCGGCTCTTGAGGGAAGAGGGGATGAATATATCCGAGATTGCCTACCGTACCGGATTCGAGAGCCCGTCGCATTTCTCCTCGCTCTTCCGAAGGCGCCATGGCATCACCCCGACTGAGTACCGCAGGCGCGTCCTATCGTAGGAATCCCTTTCTCTTATGGCCTTCCTTCAGCCCGAGGAATGTTATCGGATTGATGCTTGCCGCTGCTAGCATCTCCTCATCGGTCAGCGGTGAGTTCTCGAATACCGAGTAGTACTGGGTATAGGACTCGACCTTCAGCAGGTTCACCGAGAAGTCAGAGCCGAAGAGCGTGCGGGAGAGTATCAGCTTCCTCTTCTCCTCGCTGCAGTCGGAGAGGTAGTTGCACAGCTCCTTGTAGAATTCCTCCGTGCAGCCTGAGAACGAGAGGTCCGCATAGACGCCGGGAAAGTCCTCCATCAGCGAGATGATCGTGTGGAACCATGGGCTGTCGGGCTGCTTGCGTAGCCTCATCGAGATCGACTGGAGGCTACCGCGAGAGGTGATGGCATACTGCTTGCCGTAGTGTGCGAAGTCTATCACTATATCAGGGTAGTTCTCCAGCACGGTACGCCAGAGCGCCGGATCGGTCAGCTGCCATGCCTCCTCCGCAGATACCCCTCTGAAGCCCTGATCATCGCAGTGCGTTATGATAGGCACCCTGTTGCGCTGGCAGAAGTCGTAGAGATAGCGGTGCTTCTCAAGCGTCTCCTTGTCATTGGGCCATGGGCTGAAGCCAAGAGGGGGATAGATCTTTATCCCGTAGAAGGGCTTTGCCGGAACCTTATGAGGCTCGTGGAAGAGGTGTGAGGTGTCGACATAGGTCTCTAGGAGCTTCTCAAGGTACTCGAATGAGTGGAGGCGGGGATCTATGCCGATGAAGGGATAGAACTCGAAGAGGCCATCGGGATGCCCTTCGTAGTAGCGCTTCATCCCTTCCACCGTGTCAGCGGCGTACTGTAGGAGCTTGTCCTCGGCGCGGAATGAGTAGTAGAGCTTATCGAGCGCCTTCTGATCCTGCGAGAAGTCCATCACCAGCGGTATCATCAGCATCCTGTCGAAGTCCATGCCTCTGATTGAGAGCTTCCCCTGATGTATGTATGGCTCCAGGGGAGCATACTGCTCCTTGCCCTTGGTGGAGAAGTGCCCTGCGAGGTCATCCTCCATCATCATGTAGGTCTCACCGATCGGCCGCTCGAACGCTGTCAGCGTGTTCTCCAGCGTGGTGACGAGGTTCTTGCTCTTTATCAGCTGCGGGGTGATTATGTAGTCCTCGGCGGTGCTTGCCGCGAAGAGCGCCCCTGCTGAGTCGTAGAAGGAGCCGAAGAAGGCCGCGAAGTTGGGATGGTTCATCGTCATCGCATGGAAATGGCAGTCGGCGAAGTAGCGCATGGCTATATTGTAACCGGTATATGGGGGAATATCCACGGACATGGTATAATCAAGGCATGGGATACGGCTATCTATCGCTCATCGCGTTCCTGACGCTCTCCTCTGTACACCTGATGGCTCATGCCAAGGGGACGAGGATGGTGCATCGCATGACAAAGCCCTTCCTTATCCCTCTTCTCTATCTCTCGCTCTTCCTCTTCTCCAATGCTCTGGGAAGGCCTCTTTCCCATCCTGCACTCATAGCCTTAGTAGCCGTCTTCTATACTGTGGGGGATATCCTCCTTCTCGACAAGGGATTCTGGAGGCTCTTTGCCGGTGCGCTTTCCTTCGCCATCGGCCATGGCTTCATGAGCGCCGCGTTCCTTCTCGATTCGTTCTCTCCTGTTGCCTTGGCACTGGGTATCGTTGTCTTCGCCAT
This sequence comes from uncultured Spirochaetales bacterium, assembly GCA_949299185.1. Lineage (GTDB taxonomy): Bacteria > Spirochaetota > Spirochaetia > Sphaerochaetales > Sphaerochaetaceae > Ornithospirochaeta. Next base: position 4,988 of record CASFZR010000020.1, on the reverse strand, counting down.
TCCCTTCGGCATGTACATGAGGAAGGTGCTGCATAAGAGGCCCGCGCATCTCTGGCGCTTCGTGGTATATGGCAGCTCGGTATATGCCTATGCTATCGCCATAGCCGCCTCGTTCTCTCCGGAGCATCTTATCTCGTCATGCGCGGCCATCGCCGGAGTGGTGATGTTCGGCATCTCTGACTCGCGTATCGTATATAACCTCGTGAATCATCGCAGCACCTCTGACTTCACGATAATGTGGACCTACCTTGCCGCCAACGCGCTTCTTGCCTCGGCATTACTGATGCGATGAGGAGGTGAGGGAATACATGTCATCGCCTGTTATGAGTTCCCATCTGTCCGATGTGAACGCGAAGCCGCTTGCTGACACGAAGATGACTTTCTTCACATCAAGCTCATCTATTGCCAGGATCTTTGCCTCTTCGTCCTTCGCAAGTGCCAGCGGCATCGGATCATTAAGGAACTTGCACTCAGCGACGGAGTAGCCGTCATCGCGCTTCAGTACGCAATCGAACTCGCCGTTGCGCCTTCCCCTTGGAAGGTCATACCAGTATGTGCCGACTTCGCTTGTCTCATCGTCATCTCCCTTCCTGATACGCTCGATGAAGTATTCCCTTGCGGTACTCTCGAATCTCCTGGCGACGAATGAGCCTAGTCCAGGCTCGATGAATCTTCGATAGACATGCTCTGCGCCATATGTCTCGATCCTTCCTATGTTCGGAAATACGAAGGCATAGAAGAAGCGTACGATGTTATCTGATATCTCATAGTAGATCTTCTTCTCATCTTTCCTGTTGATAGGCGAGACCTTCTCTATGATATCCATCTCTATCAGCTTCTTCGTGTTTGCGGCCACGAGCGATGTTGACATATTGAGACCGCTTGCCAGCTCGTTGTTGCGCGCCTTGCCGTTTCCGAGCGTCCTGAGGATCGCTTCGGCTGTGCTTACCTTCCTGATCTCCTCAAGCAGCGTCTTATGCAGGACGAGGAATACGTATTCCTTAGGATCCAGTAGCAGCCTCATGATGTTCTCCTTGAGGCCTGTCTTGGGATCCAGACGATCTAGGGCGAAGGGCATCCCTCCGAATACCGAGTAGAAGGCCAGCCTGTCATATGATGGCAGCTCCTGATAGAAAGCCGCGGCCTCAAGGTAGTTGAAGGCCTTGAGGTGAAGGGCAAGATCGAAGCGCCCGTATAGGGGGCCGTCTGGTTCGATCATCCCCTCCATTATCCTTATGGATGAGCCGCAGAATCCTATCGTGATGCTGCCGCTGAGTCCTTCCATCTCCCGGAGGAACACGGAATCCAGATCTCCTCCCGTATAAGCTTCCTTCATATAGGGATACTCATCTATCGAGAGGGCGATTTCCAGCCCAGATGCGCCCAGCCCTGTCAGGATATCATGAAGATCGGTCATGCTGGCGAAGTGGCTGAGCCTCGCATCTGCCTCCGCGACGGTCCGTGCCAGATCCCGGATTATCCTGTCATAGCTCTCGCTTGTCGATATGAAGTTGATGAAGATGCCATCGTATCCCTTCATCGCTTCCTTTATCAGGAGGCTCTTGCCTATCCGGCGCTTCCCGTAGACGAGGAAGGCCTTGCATCGCTCTGATTGCCTATTGATCAGAGCCCTTATGGCTTGGATCTCATTCTCCCTGTTCCTGAACATGTATTAAGCATAATGCTAAATCACGATTTAGTAAATCTAGATTTAGCGAATTACGATAAAAGGACAATAAAAACAGGGCCCGGAGGCCCTGCGTGGATCATATGCCCATCTTCTGCTTCATCTTCGACCAGGAATCCTTGAGCGTCACGGTCCTGTTGAAGACGAGGTGTTCAGGCGAGCTGTCATGGCTGTCCGCCATGTAATAGCCGTTCCTGATGAACTGGAGGTAGTCACCGGGTTTAGCCGATGCCGCTTCCTTCTCAATCTTGGCGTCCTTGATGACGATGAGCGAGTCGGGATTGAGATCATCGAGGTAGTTGCCTGTCTCTGCTCCGGGGTTCTCGGCCTTGAAGAGCTTGTCGTACTGCCTCACCTCGGCGCTGATGCACTCCGTTGCCGATACCCAGTGGCTTGTGCCCTTGACCTTCCTACCATCCGCGGTCGTGCCGCCTCTGGACTCCGGATCATAGGTGCAGTGGATAGCGGTGATAGTGCCATCGGCATCCTTCTCGACTGAGGTGGCTGTGACGTAGTAGGCGTGCTTGAGCCTTATCTCGTTGCCGATGTAGAGCCTGTGGTAGCCCTTGACGGGGTTCTCCATGAAGTCCTCTCTCTCGATGTAGAGTTCCTTGGTGAAGGCCACCTTGTGCGTTCCGCTCTCGCTGTCCTCGGGGTTGTTCTCAGCGTCGAAGTACTCGATCTGTCCCTCCGGATAGTTGTCGATGATGAGCTTCACGGGATCAAGCACTGCCATGAGCCTCTTCGCCCTCTTGTTAAGGTCCTCGCGGACGCAGAACTCCATCAGGGAGTAATCTACTACACCCTCCACCTTCGCGACTCCCACGCGGGAGACGAAGTCCCTCATGGACTCAGGCGAATAGCCTCTTCTCCTTATTCCGGAGATGGTAGGCATCCTCGGGTCATCCCAGCCAGAGACCAGTCCGTTCTTCACGAGATAGAGCAGCTTGCGCTTGCTCATCAGGAGGTAGTTGATGTTGAGCCTCGCGAACTCATACTGATGCGGGGTGTGGTCTATGCCGTCGATGCTCGTTGCCCAGTCATATGCCGGCCTATGGTCCTCGAACTCAAGTGTGCAGATGGAGTGGGTGATGCCCTCTATAGCGTCTGAGATGGGGTGGGTGAAGTCATACATCGGATAGATGCACCACTTCTTGCCGGTCCTCGGATGCTCTGCGTACTTGATCCTGTAGAGCGCGGGGTCGCGGAGGTTGATGTTGGGGCTCTTCATGTCGATCTTAGCGCGGAGGGTATATGCTCCTTCCGGGAACTCCCCGTTCTTCATCCTCTCGAAGAGATCGAGGTTCTTCTCGATGGACCTGTTGCGGTCAGGGGAGTCCTTTCCGGGCTCGGTGAGCGTTCCCCTGTATTCCTTCATCTCCTCGGCAGAGAGGGAGTCGACATAGGCCTTTCCTTCCTTTATCAGGCGGAGGGCTATCTGATAGAGCTGGTCGTAGTAATCAGAGGCGTAGTACTCATACTCTCCCCAGTCGAAGCCGAGCCAGTGGATATCGCTCTTGATGGAGTCGATGTACTCCTGATCCTCCTTCTCCGGGTTCGTGTCGTCGAGCCTGAGATGGCAGCGTCCGCCATACTTCTCGGCCAGGCCGAAGTTGATGCAGATCGCCTTGATGTGTCCTATGTGGAGATAGCCATTAGGCTCTGGGGGAAAGCGCGTAACGATCGTGTCATTCGGTACGCGACCGGACCTTAGGTCATCCTCTATGATCTTCTCGATGAAGTTAAGAGGCCTCTCTTCCTTGTTTTCCATGTAAACCTTCCTTCAGACATTCCAAAGTGTCCTAAGAGATGGCTGATGATATCATCTCATGGCTGACAGTGTATACATTTTGATACCATTTTTCTTATATAGATGGTTGTAAAAAGGAAACCAGTAACATCATAAATAAGGCAGTTTGTCTATTTCTGTGAATCCTGCATATAACGATTGCGCTATGGCTTAAGTGTTGCATCTTCGATATTTCTGCAGCTTGCTGTTCGGCTTATCCGGGATCGTGCGGACTATCATATGGGCGTTCAGTGCAGGATCCAGATAGTTCTTCCTGAATGTCGGACGATGGGAGAGTCCAAGACGCTTCATCAGTTCCACCGCAGAAAGCTCCTCATTTCCTAATGCTGCAAGAAGCCTTGCGATAGGCTCCTCGACTTGATCGGTCACTTGGTCGCTAACTTGATCGCTACTGTTTGAGACAGATACTTCCTTCAGGCTATCCCTTATGATCTCAAGCATCAGCTCGACGAAGCATGAGCTATCGGCCGTCTGATCTGCAATACGGAGGGCATCGTAGTATTCCTTCTGCCTTGATTGGATAAGCTCCTCGACAGGAAGCCAGAAGAACAGTTCCTTCCATTGTCCCAAGAGGAGCGTGTGCCACATCCTTCCCATCCTGCCATTGCCATCTGCGAAAGGATGTATGAACTCGAACTCGTAATGGAATACCGCGCTTTTGAGCAGAGGATGGATACGTGACTCCCTGTACCATGATAGGAGATCATTGATCTGTCCAGGTACAAGCTCTGCAGGTGGCGCCATGTGTATGATTCTCTCCCCATCGAATACTCCTACGCTACGAGAGCGGAATCTTCCATTCTCCGGTACGAGCCCAGCCATCATCTGGCCATGGGCCTTCAGAAGATCATCGATCGAAAGAGGATCAAGCTCCAGCATAAGCTCGTATGCCTCATATGCGTTATTGACCTCCCTGATCTCGTTAGGATTCCCTAGGACACGTTTTCCATTGATGATCGCCGTTACCTGATCGAGCGTAAGGGAATTATGCTCGATCGCAAGGGAGGAGTGGATCGTGCGTATGCGGTTCCTTCGTCTCAGATGGGGAGTGATATTGCCATATCCTGAAACAGAGATCCTGCCGACTTCCTCGCTGATCTCAGAGACAAGGACCGTTATATCATCAGTAATGGTAAATGGTGGCCTGTATGCGCTCATGGTCAGCTATGGAACTCCCGATTCGATCTATTATCTCTTATAGCATATACTGGCTCTTTTTTCTTACCCGTCCATATAATCTCTGAATAAAACATCATAACCAACGAAGTACGAAAAGGTTACGCATAAATAATCAAAAACATCTAATTGCAATAAATACAATAAATTACAGTCAGATAATCCTCTTAATAGAAAATAAATAAAAGAATAAAAAAGCACTTGACAAAAGCCTACGGGGGGGGGTAGCCTTTGTGTATCAATAATTCGGAGGATTTTGGAAATTATGAAGAAAATCATGATTCTTATGCTTTCGCTTGCCGTATTATTCAGCTT
>CASFZR010000019.1 GCA_949299185.1 uncultured Spirochaetales bacterium | reverse complement strand
TATCGTGACGCCATGCTCCCTCGCCTGGCGCCTCAGCGCGAGGCGGAAGCAGGAGAGGAACGACTCCATGTCCGTCATATCCAGCGGGCTGAAGTCGAAATGGAGGACAGGATATCTCTCGAATGAGTAGTCCGTCCTCTCCGCTATGTATAGCCCCTCGAAGAGATCCCTCCTCCCGTCGAAGAGCGCGTGGAGCGTCGAGCAGAAGAGCGACTTGCCGTAGCGCCTTGGGCGCGAGAGGAAGAAGAACCTACGCCCGGAGCTGACGAGCCTATGGATGTACTCTGTCTTGTCGACATATACGAGGTCGTTCTCTATCAGGTATTCGAAATCGGGAGTGTCGGTGGCGATCTCTCTCATATCATCGGCATTATAGCACATGGGCGTATATCTCCTTTTCCCTATATACGCCCTGACCCCTCTTTCCTGCCAACTATGGTATCGTCATTCCTCCTGGAGAGGCATCGTCAGTGCCTTCTCGTTCAGGTCGTCGATTATCTCCCGCAGTATGCCTCTCGTGCGGACCCTCTGCAGGTTCGACAGTCCCTGGAAGGATGAATCGATGAAGGTAAAGATGATCATTTCCAGTGATCTGTATTCCTCATCGTCAAGCGGGAAGCGCAATGAGGAGAACACGTTATCGATATCCCTGGAATAGAGTATTCCCATCTTCGGATATGTGAGAGCGACTGTCGGATTGAGAAGGACATCCTGATTGAGCGTCGCGGCGAAGGCGATGGATACGGAGTCTTCCGGGTCCTGGATGAACGAGCCGATCGAAGAGAAGTTCTGATAGTTTTTGTCTGAGAAGGCGATTCTTACTCGGGATATCATTCCCTGAGGCGGAACCACTATATGCCCTGTACGGTCCAGGAGCCTTGTCAGCTGTATCCATCTCGAATGGAGCCTGCGCTTCTTCACGAACTTTATCTCGACGTTGGTGTCGAGGACGATCAGCGTGCCAGGAAATGATGTCGTAAGCTCATTCGCGGCTATCGCTCCGCCGATCGTGGCCCGTCTGGTTATGAGGCGGCTTCCGATGTTCTCGATATTATCCATCAGGACCTTCGGAAGGACGGTCTTTCCCGTGCTGATTATCTCATCGAGCGTCACCATGGAACCGAACTCAGCAAAGCGGTCGTTGCGCTGGAAGCGATGAAGCTCATCGATCTCCCCGAGATATATGATCTCCTGATTCGGCTTGCGGGAAGGGTAGGCGTCTGGCCGTGACATGATGAAGGTGCCTCCTGCCCAGAGCGTCGATTCAGGGTAGTGGAGGATTATCGTGGAATACTCCTGCATATTCCGCGGGGTATGTATATTAGGCGAACTGAGACCTTCGTACATTCCTCTTCCTCCTTATCTCTATTGCCTTCAGCACCACGTTTACCTCATCGTCCGGGGTCATGCAGCGGCATTTGACCAATGAGAGCTGCTTGAGTATCTCTGCGCGGTCCGTGATGCCTTCCGCGACCAGGGACTCGAATATCATGGAGCGGGATGCGTAGCAGTTGTTGCATGGCGTCGCTCCCGTCATCTCATATGCCTTCTCTATATCCTTCATCCCCCTTGTCCGCTGGAACGCATCGAAGGTGATGACCTCCTTGCCGTTGAGTTCGAAGGCGGGAACGAGGCAGGATAGCACGGCCTTGCCATCGAGCAGTACCGCACAAAGCCCGCAGACCCTGCCGTTGCAGTGGTTGATGCTGTCTATCCCGATGTTCTCCCTGAGTATCAGGGAAAGCGGCTTGTCGGAGTTGAGGGAGAGCGTCAGCGTCTTACCATCTATGGTGCAGTCTATCTTCATTTCCTGAAAAGCTCCTCTATCATCGAGCTGGAAGTGGGAAGCGCTGCCGCTTCCTTTCCTGCCGCCTGCATAAGCGCGTCGGAGAGCGCTCCTATCGCAAGTCCCCGGGCAAGCTCCTGCGGGGATGATAGCGCCCCGCCGCTTCCCGTTGAGGATATCTCTATGTTCATCTGGAAATCCATCGGTATCTCCGCGCCGAACTCGCTCAGCGTCATCATCAGCGTTCGCTTGAGCGCGTTGCGCAGTGATTCCTCGTCCAGTATCGAGTGGAAGGAGAAGGCCGCCCATATCGCGGTGGCGACGGGCTTCATGTCGCTTTGCCGTATGCTGACCTCGCATACGACGGTTCCGCATCCTGCGTTCTCGAACTCGCATGGATAGTAGGAATCCTCGGCATCGAACTTCAACGATACCGGAAGCGGCTCCTCATCCTTCAGCACCGCCAGCTTCTTGGCCGCGCTTTCCAGCTGGGATGAGAATGACGTGACGATCCTCGACAGCACATCGGGCCCTATGTCCATCGAGTCATTACCATGATCAGAGAAGGCGACCTTGTCAGGCATCCCGTCGGTCAGCCTGTCCGCGATGACCTTCTTCCATCTCCTTACCGTTCCTGGATGGTTGATGTATGAGGTGTTGACGATGACGTTATGCTTCTGCGTATAGGTCATTACGGCGCCGAATCCTGAGGACTTGCGGAACGTGGTTGAGAATCCCGCGATGCCCGTGCCGCTGGCGAAGCCTATGCCGCGAAGGTATCCCATGATGCCGAAATCACGCTTATGGAAGGAGTTTGCCGCCCATTTGCGGTCATAGGAGCTTCTTTTCGCCACCGTTTCCGCGGTCTTCTTCTGATCATCCATGTCGAATCCCGGAAGATAGTCCGTAAAGCGGCGCTTCTCCTTCTCGACCGCGGCGCGGTAAAGGTGGGGCGTGAGTTCCGTCTTTTCCGCGAGCCTCGATATATGATATTCGGTGGAGGCCAGGGCCTCGCTGTATCCGAGTGACAGCGAGAAGGCCGCCGGTGCGTTCAGCGATGTCGTTATCTTGATGACCGATTTGAACGATTTGAGGGGATAAGGCGGGATAAGGCCGGCACATGCCTGCCTCTGATACTCCTCAGGGAGTATAGTGAAGGCACCCTGATCAACGGTCATCACCGCCTTCTCCGATGCAGGCTTTCCTTCCTCATCGATCCAGGTCTCCCTCTTCACGCTTATGCCAGGATGGGAATATAGCGTCTCCGTCCTCAGCTCGCAGGGAAGTCCTGAGCGGATCGTCGCCGTGGCTGTTATCGCGGCAAGGGCGGCAGGTTCGAGGAGGAACTCATCGTTCCTCGCCGTATAAGGTACAAGATGGAGGACTATGTTCCTCTTCGGATAGCCTGTGACATGCTCCACCGTATCCCTTACCAGCTCCGGCCACTCGGATGGCGCCTCGATATGCAGGGTCGCGCCTTCTATCCATGCAGTCACCGTGTAGAGCCTCCGTCCCCTTCTTGCCGTGTGGGCGAGGCTGAAGGAGCTTTCTACCTTCCTGTATCTTCCTTCCTCCTCTTCTTCCGGGTTGAAATCACCCCATCCGTATTCAAGAGGATATGGCACGGATGAATCGTCCGCATCAGCTTCTGCTTCCTCTGTCTCTATCCCTATATCGCTCGCCATCAGCAGGGCTGACTCGTAATCAGGGGCGAAGAGCGCTGCGGCAACCTGGCCATGATACGCCACCTTCTCCTTCGCTAGGATAGGAAAAGAGCTTGAGAAGATGGAGAATGAATCATCTCCGGGCATATCGTTTCCGGTAAGGAAGAGGAATCTCGAATCCATCTCCGGAGCGTTTATCCTGGTTATCCTTACCCCTCCCTGCGGTGCGTGGATAAGCACTCCGCATCGCATGTTGTAGCGGGAGAAATTCTTGCGATCAGCCATACGAAGAGGATAGCATCTCTACCTCTCTCGCGCAATGATTGAGGGCATCGGCGGCTCTTTATGCTATATTTACCGTATGAACGCTAGGGAAGAGATAGATCAGCTGACTGCCAGGCTCAAGGAGTATCAGGATAAGTATTACAAGGAAGGCATCTCGCTTGTATCAGATAGCGAGTATGACAGGCTTTCGGATCGGCTTCAGGAACTTGAGAGGGAGTATCCGGAGTACATGCATCCTGATTCTCCGACGCTGAGGGTAGGCTCTGACCTCACCAATGACTTCCCGGAGGTCCGTCATACGATACCGGTCCTTTCGCTGGACAAGGCATATACCGACCAGGCCGTCCTCGATTTCTTCTCCAAGTCGATCGACAAGGAAGGCGGCGCGCTGTCGTTCGCGGCAGAGGAGAAGATCGATGGCATATCCATGGTGCTTTACTATGAGGGAGGGCTTCTCGTCCGTGCCGTAACGCGTGGAAACGGCGAGGTGGGTAATGACGTGACGCCGAACATCATGACCATCCCTTCCGTGCCCCTGCGCCTCTCTGAGCCGGTGGATATCGCGGTGAGGGGCGAGGTCTTCATAAGGCGTGAGGATTTCCTCCGCCTAAACGCGGAGGAACCTGATGAGTCGAAGAGAGCGGCTAATCCACGCAATCTCGCGGCAGGGGCAGTAAGGCGGCAGAAGAGCAGCGAGGCCCGGCTGATCCCCATGGACATCTTCTGCTACGAGGGCTTCTGGAGCGATAAGGACAAGACCCCGGAGGATCATATCGCGATCCTTTCCACGCTACGCCGCCTTGGCTTCCAGATCAATCCGCATCTCGCGTTCTTCGCCGAGACGAAGGAAGAGGCGGAGCGCAGGCTGGTATCCGCCGGCCTTGAGGGCAGGGCGTATGCGTTCTCCGGAATCGATGATTTCATCAAGGCGAAGACGGAGGAAAGGGCCTCCCTTGGCTATGAGATAGATGGTCTGGTGTTCAAGATAAACGAGCTTGATGTGCGTGACCGCTTTGGCTATACCGAGCATCATCCGCGCTGGGCTATCGCATACAAGTTCGAGTCTCCTCAGGCGGAGGCCGTGCTTAAGGGAATTACTGTCCAGGTCGGACGTACCGGACGCATCACCCCCGTTGCCGAGATAACCCCGACGAAGCTGGGGGGATCCACGATAAGAAGGGCCACGCTTCATAATCAGGAGTACATAAACGAACTTGAGCTTGCCATCGGGGATACCGTTTCCATCTCCAAGCGAGGTGATGTGATACCTGCGGTGGATTCCGTCATCGAGAAGAATGATGAAGGCAATACGACCTACAGGCTACCTTCCGAATGTCCTTGCTGCGGGAGCGGAATCATTCAGGTTGGAGGGCTGCAGTACTGCCCGAACTACTCATGCCCGGATCAGGTGAAGGGAAGGATATCCTACTTCGCATCCTCCGATCAGATGGATATAGAGGGCCTTGGGCCTAAGACGGTCGCCGTGCTTTATGATGCGGGGCTTATCAGGAGCATCGAGGATATATACACATCCGATCTTTCCCAGGCCGTCGGGCTTGAAGGACTGGGAGAGAAGAGCGTGAAGGCGCTGATGAGCGGGGTCGAAGAGAGCCGCAAGCGTCCGTTTGCCGTGGTCCTTTCCTCCTTGGGCGTCGCGGAGATCGGCAAGAAGGGCGCGGAGAGCCTTATCTCCGGTGGCTTCGATGATATAGACAAGCTCCTAGCAGCCGTTGATGAGGGGGCAGTGGAGCCATTCACGTCCATCCCGGGAATCGGGGAGGTCACGGCGGAGAATATCATAAGGGCCTTCAGTTCGCCGCAGCTTAGGGCGACGATCGCCATCCTGCGCGAGAAGGGGCTTCGGTTCGATTCATCAGTAGATGAGGACTCTGCGGATCTCCCACAGACATTCGCAGGGCAGGTCTGGTGCGTTACCGGCTCATTCGAACACTTCAATCCACGCTCCAAGGCGATGGAGGAGGTGGAGAGGAGGGGTGGCCGTACGGTATCATCGGTGACCTCGAAGACGACGCACCTCCTTGCGGGAAGCGGAGGAGGATCCAAGAGAGCGACCGCGGAGAGGCTTGGCGTGACGATCGTCACAGAGGACGAGTTCATGAAGATGATCGGAGAGGAAGGAACGAAGGCGCCTGAAGGGGGCCAGCTGACCTTTCTCTGAAAATGAGTTATAAGGGGATTCAGGAGAAAGAAGATGAATGAACTTGCTGTACAGCTGAATACCGCGCTTGAGGATTCCTGCGCTTATCCGTTCCTCTCTGAGGTGGGGAAGAGGATGTACTTCCCGAAGGGTATCGTCGCACAGAGCGATGAGGCCAAGGAGAAGGCGAAGAGGTACAATGCCACCGTCGGCCTTGCGACAAGGAGCGGAGAGCCATTCTATCTCAAGGATATCTATTCATCGTTCAGGGATGGCGTGTTCAAGCCATCGCAGCTCTTCTCTTATGCTCCTGGTGGAGGAGATAAGGAGCTGAGGGCGATATGGAAGGCCCAGATGGAGGAGAAGAATCCATCGCTTAGGGGAAAGAAGACCTCGACGCCTATCGTAACCGGAGGCCTTACCCATACGATCAGCCTTATCGCCGAGCTTTTCGTGTCTCCCGGAGACGAGGTGGTCTGCCCGGATCTCTTCTGGGATAACTACGATCTCATCTTCACCGATCTCGTGGGTGCGAAGCTCCGTCTCTTCCGCTTCTATGATGGCAATGGCCATTTCAATACGGAGGGGATGAAGGAGGCACTTCTTGCCTGCCAGGGAAACACTGCCCGCATCATCCTCAATTTCCCCAACAATCCTACGGGTTATACTCCCTCTCGCGCTGAGGCCATGGCGATAGTCGATGCGATCAGGAGCGTTGCGGATACCGGCAAGAAGGTCATGGTGATATCCGATGACGCGTACTTCGGGCTCTTCTTCGAGGATGAGACGGAGAAGGAATCGCTCTTCTCCTTCCTTGCCGATGCCCATGACAACATATTCGCGGTCAAGGGTGACGCGGCAACCAAGGAGGAGATGGTCTGGGGCTTCAGGATCGGCTTCATCACATATGCCTCGCGCTCATTCACCGATGAGCATATCGACGCGCTCACGAAGAAGACCCTCGGCGCGATACGCTGCACCGTCTCCAACTGCGATCGTCCGGGACAGAGCCTCTTACTGAAGGCCATGAAGGATGGAAAGAGCTATGCCGAGGATAAGGCGGATCTCTTCGAGGAGATGAAGAGGCGCTATGACGCGGTGCATAAGGCAGTCTCAAGGCACGCCGGAGATAAGGCCCTGACGCCGTATCCGTTCAATTCCGGTTATTTCATGGCTTTCGACACGAACGGTCATGATGCGGAGGAGCTGAGGCGCTATCTTCTTGATAAGTACCAGATCGGCGCTATCAACATAATGGGAAGGACGCTCCGTCTTGCCTATTGCTCCGTTGAGCTTGATGGGCTTGATGAGGTCGTGGATACCGTTTACAAGGCGGCAGGAGAGCTATGGAACTAAGCACGAAGCTCTACATCCTCGACGATGACGGGGAGAAGTTCATGGGGGCGGGAGTCCTCTGGCTCTTAGATGGCGTCAGGGAGACAGGTTCCCTCCTCGCGGCTTCTTCCCGGATGGGACTTTCCTACACGAAGGCCAGGGGGATGCTTGAGAGGCTTGAAAAGGCACTTGGTCGTGCGATGATAGAGAGGAAGAAAGGCGGAGCGGAGCATAAGGGTGCCGAGCTTACGCCATTCGCGATAGAGTACATCGAGCTTTATAGGCGGTTCCAGGATGATGTGAAGGCAGAAGCCGAGGAACGGTTCAGGAAGTTCGAGGAGGAAAGCCATAGATTAATGGAGGCTGAGTTATGAGCGGCAAGATGCAATACGATTTCACGATCGACAGGCTGGGGGAGGCAAAGCTCAATTCCCCGATCCGCATGTCTAAGAAAGGGGGCGATGGACTCGCCGATTACGTGAAGGATACCGATAGGATCCTCTATTCGATCCAGGCCGAGGAGGTGGATGGGAATATCCGCCCGGTACAGTCAGATGCCCTTGAGCTTGCAGGCCCGAGGGAGAAGATCTACTTCAATCCTGCCCATGTCCATGCCGCGATCTGTACCTGCGGCGGTATCTGCCCGGGACTGAACAACGTCGTGAGGGCCGTCGTGCGCTGCTTCTGGTACCGCTATGGCGTCAGGAGGATCTCCGGCATACAGTATGGCTACCTCGGCCTTCTTGAGAATTCGCCATGGCCGCTTATGCCTCTCGATCCCGATGTCGTCGATGATATCCAGGAGAAGGGCGGGACGATCCTTGGATCTGCCCGTGGCGGCGGTAAGCAGGTCGAGGAGATCGTCGATAGCCTAGAGCGCCTGAATATAAACATCCTTATCGCTATCGGCGGAGATGGAACGCTCCGTGGTGCCTATGATATCGGAGAGGAGATCAAGAGAAGGGGCCTGAAGATCGCGGTGGTAGGCGTTCCTAAGACCATCGATAACGACCTGTCGTTCATCGATTCCTCATTCGGCTTCGATACCGCCGTCTCCACGGCCGTGCCTGTCGTGCGCGGCGCGCATGTAGAGGCGAAGGGCGCGATAAACGGCATCGGACTGGTTAAGGTAATGGGAAGGGAGTCAGGCTTCATAGCCGCTGAGACGACGCTGGCGCAGTCAGATGTCAACTTCTGCCTTATCCCGGAATCCCCATTCGACCTTGAGGGACCTAACGGCCTTCTTGAGAACGTGAAGAGGAGGCTTCAGGAGCGCGGCCATGCCGTTATCCTCGTAGCAGAGGGCGCCGGTCAGGAGTTCGCACCTCCAACCGGAGAGGTCGATGCCTCCGGCAACGTGAAGTACCATGATATCGGGATATTCCTCAAGAACAAGATGAAGGAGTTTTTCAGCGAGCAGGGTATCACGACCTCGATAAAGTACATCGATCCTTCGTATATCATCAGATCATCACCGGCAAACAGCTATGATTCGATCTACTGTGCGAGGATCGGAGCCCATGCCGTCCATGCGGCTATGGCCGGTAAGACGCAGTGCATCGCGTCACTGGTGAATAACCAATATGTCTATGTTCCTATCAAGGTCGCTGTCTCCAAGCGCAGCCATGTCGATACCGAGGGCTCGCTCTGGAGGGATGTCCTAGAGAACACCAGGCAGCCGTTCTCGATGAAGAACTGACGTGAGCAGGGAGCCCATATTCAATATCAGGCTATCGCAGCTTGATAAGATCCTGCTGGACTCCAGCCCATTCTTCAGGATCGATGTCCTGAGGGTCGTGATGACCTTCAGGACTCTTGATCATGACATGCTTTCCTCCCTCGCGGAATACGCCGATGCGGAGGATGGCAGGATAGAGCGCTGGCTCATGGTTCCGTCTTCCATGCCCCTTTCGGTCCTCGGCTATGTGATAGATAGGGCCTTCGGCCTTATTCCATCTCCTGACACCTCATCCTTCCTGCTCCCAGAGGACCGCTTCCAGGCCTATGCCCCGGATATGGCATCCTTCCTCAAGCTCTCCGGCAGGCTCTTCTTCAATCCCATACAGGATGACTATCTGGATGCGGTTGCTTCCGAGTGTGCCCTGAGGCGTACGTTCATCATGGAGCCGCCGTATGACCTGCCTCATCTTTCCTATGAGACCTGTCAGGAGATCATCGAGGGATACATGGAGCATTTTCCCTCGGAAGGGATCATGGTCGGGGACAGGAGATATGGAAAGGAGGAGCTTCCTGTATCGGAGGATTCCATCCTTGCCCTGACTCATGCGGTCGGAGAGCCGTTCGTGAGGGATATAGCTCCATACATACCCTTCCCGTATATCCTAGGTAGGGAAGGAGCCCCTCTTGCCTCTGCCGCGGATGCGGAGAAGATCCTCTCCCGCAAGGCCCTCGATGTCCGTAGCCGGGGAGCGAAGCCTCTTACCCATGAGCTTATCTACGAGCATCTTTCCTATGAGGAACCGGATGAGGGCTTCAGGTTCTCTATCACCAGGCCTAAGGATGTACGTCGTATCATCGAGGATGGCTACCTTGATCTGGAAGGGTATATCGATTCGGCGAGGTATGTCGCCGCATCCCTCATGCCGGACTGCATAGCCAAGATAGGCTATGACCTCTTCGGTGAGACAGAGAAGGAGTACGCCTCATTCATCTTGCGCCTCCATAGTCCAGATGCCCCGATGTATCGTGCGCTGGCGGAAGAGGCGGGATGGAGAGAGCCTTATATCGATAAGAGGAAGGTACTTAGATAGCAATTCCTTAAAATCGGAATGATGTTTCAAAAATTTTGAAAATTTTACGAAAAGTACTTTTCATTCTTTTCCTATTGGCATCAGAAAGTGGAAGCAATAGCACTTCCATTCTAACCTCCTTTTGTTCCCCACAAACCGTTTACCTCCTTTTACCGGGTGTGGGGTTTTTTATTGTCCTTATGCTTCGGGGTGAATCAGTACTGATTCCTCATGAAGAAGGGGATGAGGTTCGCTTCATCGAATACCTCGGTACCTTCAAAGCTCCCATCACTGGTTCTTGTCATGTTTACTTCCCATTTGTGTGGCTTGCCAGCGTTGTCTGCGGCGTTCAGGCTGAAGGATGATGCTGTTTCTTCCTGATATATCGTCCCTGATGTTATAAGAAGGCCGTCTTTGCCAGCTATGTAGTAGTTGCTGATCTCTGCCCTGATTGATTTAAAGGGAAGTGGATAGCCATCTTCATTTGATGATGTGAGGGTAGCCTCTCCCTGCAGGGCGTAATCCCCCTTGTCGTTCGTTCCTCTGATCATATATGAGTTGATGGTCGCTTCCCATGTTTCCGATCCGTTGGCTGATAATGAGCCTTCTACTGAGGAATTACCATCAGAGTATCTTATGTCCTTAAAGCCTTTATCCAGGGTTGATTCTATCGCTCTCAATATCGTTTCCTGGATCTCCGTTCCTGCTTCTGCCATTGATAAGCCAATTGCTGACATCAGGTTTGATTCCTCTGTCGTAGGTGTCCTCAATGGCACGTACTCCGGGGTTGAATCCTCAAAGCCGAAAAGCACGTATTCTATATTCTCATCATCGAGGATGCACAGTGCGCCTTCATCCAGCTCTCCTGTCTCCTGATCTATCAGCTTAGGTTCCTGCCTGTAGTACAGGGTATGCTTATGGCCATTGTCCATGAAGTCTGCCGTGATTATGACCTTCATCGAGGTGCTATCCATATTCTGATAGATGAAGCCCTTACTGATACTCTCTACCGCATCCTCTCCGCTGGGAATGTGGTTGTAGATGTTCATCGCTATGATCATGCTCTCTGAAGTATGGCTCATCGTAATGCAGCCTTCAGCCTTTCCTGAGCCTGAATCGACCGAGAAGCTTATATCCAATGGCGCTGCATCGGGAGGGGTTGTTATCGTTCCCTCGGACGGAATCGTGAACCATCCCGATATAGTGGTATCTTCATGGGTGTAGCTCTCTATTTCCCTCAGCCGGTCATCATCGTTCTTCGCAGGATTCTCCTTTGCATACTCCTTCATGGCATCGGTGACGTCGCTGGAATATCCTGTTAGGGCCATGTTCCCTAGTGAGTTCATGATTCTTTCCAGAAGCACGGATTGTTCCTCAGAAGGAGCCGTTGCCGGAGTCGTTATCTCTGGCTCCTCCGGAAGCGTAATCTCATAATCAGGGGGTAGTGGATTGCCGCCTTCTTCTTCTAGGTTGTTTCCATCATTCGGCATATAGCAGCCTGCGAGCAGGTAGATCAGCAGCGAGAATGCAATGAAATTCCTCATGATATCAACTATAAGCATATCAAGGGCCGCATCATAGTCATTACTTGGCTGATATTGTTCTTCTTCTTGCCTTTGCCCCTCAGTTGATGCGACTATCTCTGCGGAGGATCGTTGATTATGGAATACGGTGTCGGAATCATCGGAACGGGGAATATAGCGGAAACGCACGCTAATGCGGTACTTGCCTCTAGGGGAGTGAGGCTTGTCGCCTGCTATAACCATAATGCGGCTAAGGGGGATGCCTTTGCCTCGCGCTTCGGTATCAGGAGCTATCATGATCTTGATGGCTTCCTTTCCGATGCTGATGTAGATATCGTCATGATCGCGACTCCTTCTGGAGCCCATCTTGAGCCGGCTCTCTCTGCTATAGAGAGCGGTAAGAAGGCCGTGATCGTAGAGAAGCCGATGGAGATAACCACCGCGCGCTGCGATGCGATGATCGAGGCGGCGGAGAGGAAGGGTGTCCTCCTTGCCGGCATATTCCAGTCTAGGTACTTCAAGGCCGTAAGGCTTCTGAAGAATGCCCTCGATGAGGGGCGCTTCGGGCGTGTGACGATGATCAGCGCCCAGTTCAACTGGTATCGTACGCAGGAATACTACGATGATGTGCCATGGCATGGAACGAAGGCGCTTGATGGAGGCGGGGTGCTGATCAACCAGGGAATCCACACGATCGACCTCCTTAGGTGGTTCGGCGGTGATGTCGATAGCGTGTCGTCATTCTGCGGAGCGCTTGGCCATGAGAGGATAGAGGTAGAGGATACCGGCGTTGCTTCGATACGCTTCAAGAGCGGGGCTTTAGGTATCATAGAGGGAACCACGGCTTCCTATCCCGGTTCCATGAGGCGCGTTGAGATCTGCGGTACCGATGGCTCTGCGCTTCTTGCCGGTGACAGCATCGGGGCGTGGGATTTCAAGGATGAGAGACCGGAGGATGCCGCGATCAAGGCGTCTATAGCGGAAGCCACGGCCCCCACCTGGGGAGCATCCACGCCGAGCGTGGCAGATGCCAGTGCGCATGCGGAGAATATCGAGGATGTGGTCCGGGCGCTTGAGGCAGGAACAGAGCCGATGGTCTCAGGGCGTGAGGCCCGTAAGGCGGTTGAGCTTGTCGAAGCCATCTATGATAGCGCTTACAGCGGTAAGGTCATAAGGCTCTGATCATAGACGGAAGCCGCGTTCTTCCCTCTGCCTGAGTATCCTTGGCAGTTCCTTCCACATGATCGCGGTGGATATGACTCCTGCTATCAGATCGCAGATAGGCTCGGCGAAGAAGGCCGCGTCCGCCACTGTGATCGCCGGTAGCAGCAGCGTGGATATGAAGAAGACGATCTTCCTCTCAAGCGATAGCGGCAGGGAGAAGCGGACCTGGCCAAGGGCCGTCATCATATCCACGTTCGTGTATTGGAAGGAGAGCGGGATTATCATTGATTCGAAGATGATCATATAGCGGGCGGCCGTGACCTGTATAGATTCATCCGGGGTGAAGAAGGAGGCGAAGGCCTTTGACCCTACGAGGGTGAGGATGAACATCACGACCGTATAGGCTGTCGCGACGACCTGTACGCGCCTTATGCTTCCCTTGACCCTTGCGGAATCTCCGGCTCCATAGTTGTAGCTCACCATTCCCTGACAACCCGCGGTGATCCCTCCGAGAGGGTTCATGACCAGCAGATGGTAGCTCTGGATTATCGTGGAGCAGGTTATCAGTATATCGCCGCGCTCTGGGCCGCCATAGCGCTGCAGCACCGAGTTGAGGACGATCATCAGGGCGCTGTCCGTGGCGATGATGATGAATGGCGAGAGACCGAATGTCAGGATCTTCAGTATCCTGCCTCTATCGAATGAATGGAAGCGTAGCCGTATCTGGGTATTCTTGGAGAGCAGTACGCCGATGACGATGGCGGCGGAGGCCAGCTGGGATATCACGGTGGCGATGGCCGCACCCTTAACCCCTAAGCCGAAGGTGAAGATGAAAAGGGGATCGAGTACGATGTTGAGCGCTGCCCCCACCAGTACCGAAACCATGCCTTTCTTGCTCTGTCCTTGGTTGATGACAAAGCTGTTGAGCCCTGATGCGAGGAGCGCGAACGGAGTGCCGAGCACATACCATCCCAGATACTCGCTGGCATAGGGAAGCGTCATCGCGGAGGCCCCGAACGTCATGAGTATCGGACGGCGGAAGATGAAGGCGAGAGGCGTCAGTATCGCGGAAGCGGCCAGGATGAGGTAGAACGCGGTCGAGAGTATCCGCTCCGCGCTCTCATGCTCGCCATGCCCCTCCTTCATCGCCATGATCGGAGCCCCTCCCATCCCTATCAGGACCGCGAAGGAGGAGATCAGCGTGGTGATGGGAGCCGCGATGCCCACGCCTGCGAGGGCCATATCACCATATCCCGCGATATGTCCGATGAACATCCTGTCGACGATCGCGTACAGCACGTTCACGGCCTGCGCGAGGGCCGTCGGGAGTGCGAGATGGAGCGTCAGGAACCAGAGCCCATCCTTTCCCAGATCGTAGTTTCCGTTCTTCCTCATGGCGGTTGGATTATAGCCTTGGCCAGCCTTTTGTTCTATCCTCTTCGTATGAGGACGATACGGGTAAGCGCGGCTGTCATTAAGAGCGGTGGTAGGATCCTTGCGACCGAGCGCGGATATGGTGCTTATAAAGGGTACTGGGAATTCCCCGGCGGAAAGCGTGAGGCAGGGGAGAGCGGGGAGGAAGCCGTCATCCGCGAGATCCGGGAAGAGCTTGGCATCCAGATCGCCGTTGATAGCCTCCTAGGCACGATCGAGCATGAATATGATGATTTCCACCTCATGATGGATTGCTATATCTGCCATATCGTGGAAGGCCGCATAACGCTTGCTGAGCATGAGGAGATGCGCTGGCTATCTGCTGATGGGCTTGATAGCGTCAGCTGGCTTCCGGCCGATATGAAGGTGCTGGAGCTTATCAGGGAGGGGTGTGTCGTATAGCCATGGCAGCTCTTGCTCTTCTCATTACCGAAGAATCATTCGTCCCAGATTACCTGCAGAAGGCAGATGAGCCGGATGATGCCTTGCTCTATGATGCCTTCCGGAACGATAGATACAAGGCGCTCTATGACCTTGCGTTCTTCTCCGGGCGCCTAGACTCTCCTTCCCTTATCTTTCTCCGGGCCTTGTCAGAGCTGTTCATCGACGGCCTCCTGCACGTGCCAGAGCTTGAGCTCCTGCGCGATAAGGCCATGGCGGACATCGCCGATGATGATATCCTCAGTCTGCTAGATGATGCTCCCTATATGATAGGAAGCTGCTTCCTTTCCATCCGCTGGGCAAGGCTGCAGCTTGAGAGGCTCCGCGAGGTATATGCACGGGAGATAACGTCATTCACAGGCAGCGTCGACCTCTATTTCTCCGGTAAGCGCAAGGATCTTGTCGTGCCGTCCCGGGTCTTCTTCCATCTCGTTGAGTATCCTGAGGGGGCTAAGCCGTTCGCGTTCATGGCCACGTATTCCACTCTTGGCGATGATGGGAAGGTAAGGCACTATCCTCTCAGATATGCCAGGACCGAATATGGTAACGACAAGGAAAAGCTTGCCTCATTGGTCGCGGCGATACGGAGGATCTCCTCAGAGAGCCGCTTCATCGCATCGCTCGTTGATTCCGGGGATATCTTCTATCCGCTGATGCTTGATGCCGATGAGGCGTATTCCTTCCTGCATGATGTTCCTCTCTATGAGGCTGCTGGGATCATATGCCGTGTTCCTCCATGGTGGAAGAACCGGCGCGGATCCATGATAGAGCTTGGCGTGCGGAACGGAGGCTACTTCTCCCGGTCCGTACTGCTCACCCTTGTCCCTGATATGGTCTACGAAGGGCTGAGGATAAGCGAGGAAGAGGCTAGAGCGCTGCTTTCGGAGGCTGAGGGGCTTCGTTTTTATAAGGGGAGATGGATCGAGGTTGACCATAAGAGGCTGCGTGCGCTTGTCTCGGACTTCGAGCGCCTTAAGGGAAGGAAGGCTGATCCCGTCTCGCTCATCAGGGCGGAATCCGGGCTTGCCGGTAGCGATGTAACCGCTCCCGTACGCTTCAGCTCCCGTGGCTGGATTGCCGAGTGCGCATCATCCGTACTCAAGGATAGGACGATTCCCAGGTCGTTCAATGGTACGCTCAGGGGTTATCAGGAAGAGGGGTATCTATGGCTTACCGCCATGGCGAGGATGGGACTCGGCGTGTGCCTTGCAGATGACATGGGACTTGGGAAGACCGTGGAGATGCTTGCCTTCCTGCTGCGTATGAAGGAGGAGGGGACGAAGAGCGTCCTTCTTATAGTCCCTCTCTCCCTGCTCTCGAACTGGGAGCATGAGATACGCCGCTTCGCCCCATCATTGGATTATCTCATCCTCTATGGGAAGAGCCGCTCCCGTGACGATTTTCCCTTCCTTACCGTATCGACATACCAGATGGCGACGAAGAACAAGGCTGTCGTGGATAAGGAGTGGGATATCATCGTGCTTGATGAGGCACAGGCGATAAAGAACGCAGGCACGGCACAGTCCAAGAGGATAAAGGCCCTTAAGAAGGGTGTCGGGATCGCGATGACCGGTACGCCCATAGAGAATGACCTGATGAATCTCCATTCGATCTTCAGCTTCCTCTCCCCAGGCCTGCTTGGCTCTGCCGAATCATTCAGGCGGCTTGTACGTGATGATGGAAGAGTCCGCTTCTCAGGGATCAGGAGAGCCATATCCCCATTCATCCTCCGCCGGGTGAAGACAGATAGGAGCATAATCCACGACCTTCCGGAAAAGCTGGAGACCGATGTGATGGTATCGCTGGGGAAGGAGCAGATCGTGCTTTATAGGGAGATCGTGTCGGAGCTGGAAGAAGGGCCATCCTCTTTCTCATCCTTTGAGGAGAAGGGCATGCTGCTCCGTACCCTCCTGCGTCTGAAGCAGGTATGCAACCATCCAGCACAGCTCCTAGGTGACGGTGATTACTCCATCGAGCGCAGCGGGAAGTTCCTTGCTCTACGCGATCTCGCCGCTTCGCTTGCGGAGAATAGGGAACGGGTGCTGGTCTTCACCCAGTTCAGGACGATGATTCCTCCTCTTGACGACCTTCTCTTCTCCGTATTCGGGAAGAGGGGGCTTACGATAAGCGGTGAGACGGGTGAACGGCAGAGGGCCGAGCGGGTGGAGCTTTTCCAGGGTGGGGAGATACCCTATATGGTATTGTCGCTCCGGGCAGCGGGTGTCGGGCTCAACCTCACGGCGGCTTCTTCCGTCATCCATTTCGACAGATGGTGGAATCCTGCGGTGGAGAATCAGGCTACGGACCGCGCCTTCAGGATAGGGCAGGAGAGGAATGTCTCGGTGTATCGCTTCGTGACCGCGGACACGATCGAGGAGCGTATCTCGGATATGCTCTCAGACAAGCAGGCGCTTGCCGATGGTGTTATCGGCGATGCCTCCGCCTCTATCCTCTCCAGGCTTTCTCCTGATGAGATCATCGCGGCGATGCGCTTCACGGGGGTATTAGGATGAAAGGGGTGGAGATCAAGGGAAGGAACATCGCTGTCACATGGTGGGGCCGTAAGTGGTGCGAGAATATCGAAGGATTCGCGGACTGGTCGAACCGCCTGCCTAGGGGTCGGGCATACTGCCGTGGAGGGTATATAGAGGATCTGGATCTCGACCATCATGGCAGCGTGAGGGCTCTCGTGGCGGGAAGCCATGGATGGCCGTACCGCGTGACGGTTCAGATCGCGCCCCTCTCCGTCGCCTCCTTCACCGAGCTTGTGTCACGATGCTCTGACAGGATAGAGAATATCTCCGAGCTTCTCGAAGGACGCTTTCCCCGCGATCTTGAGGAGCTGTTCGTGAAGACGCTCTTCCCGGCCCGGAGTGAGATACGCTATTCCTGCTCCTGCCCTGACTGGGCATCGCTCTGCAAGCATATAGCGGCAGTGATGTATGGCATAGGCAACAGGCTGGATAGCGACCCCGGCCTCATATTCTCCCTGCGCGGCATCGATCTAGATCTTCTTTCAGCAAGGATCATCGGAAGGGAGGCCGACCGCCTCTGGGAGAGGCTATCATCGCATCGTGACAGCGGCAGGATAATCCCGGACAGCGAGCTGAGGCGGCTTTTCGGAGTGGATCCGGAAGAGGAGCCTGCCCCTTGTCTTTCCGTTCCTGCTGCGGCCTCAAGGTCGGCCTTGCGCCTTGATCGGCAGACATTCATATACTCCGATTCCCGTTATCATGCATCGGCTTTCATCAGGGATGGGAGGATAGTCCTCTCTGTTGGAGCGAAGGTCTCGCGTATCACGAAGCGCAGATGCCCTGAGCATATCGCGGCCATGCGTAAGGAGAGCGGGGTGGAGGAGCCGGGCCATGATGGCCGCCTGTCGGCCCCGATCGCCTTTGATAGCATCGATGATGCCACAGCCTTCATCCGCGGCACTGCCGGCGATCCTTCTCCGTGGCATACGGTCTTCGGGGTATCATTCGTGGAGACGATGCGTCAGCAGGCCCTGCTTGATGCGTCATCCTCGTCCTGAGGCCCTTGCCTCCTCTATGGCTCGCATGATCATCTCCACCGAGCCTTCAAGATCCTTCCTGATCTCATGCTCCCAGAGCCTTATCACGCGCCAGCCCATCGCCGTGAGGATGTGATTCACCTCCTCATCCTTCGCTATGTTCCTCTCGATCTTCGGTATCCAGTACTCCCTGTGCGTCTTGATGGATTGCCGCCTGTTCTCCCAGTCATAGCCATGCCAGAAATCCCCATCGCAGAAGATCGCGACGCGGTATTTCCTTATTGAGATATCAGGATGGCCATATACCGCGGAGGAGTTCTTCCTGAACCTTAGCCCACGGTGCCAGAGAGCCTTGGAAAGGGCTGTCTCTATCGTTGTTCCCTTCCCTCTGTTGCGTGACATGCAGTAGCTTCTCTGGCTTTCCGTCATAGACTGAGGATACGATCGTTTCGGCCTGTCCGCAACTTCCCGATTGTGCATCATAAAGACAATAGGAACTATCGAATCGCAAGAAATGGGAAAAACAGGCATAAGGAAATGGGAAAAACGACGAAAACGTCTCCTGCAAAGACAATTTGTTGGATTTTGTATCGATTGAGCCGAATTGTTTAAAAAAAGATTGACAAATTAGTCAAAGTGTGCGGTAATTCAGTTGTATTCGGCATCTCAGGATAGTGACGAGAGGATCGGCGTTTGGGATCATGCTAAGCGAATCCCCCCTGATGACCTAGCTGAGCGCACACCTACCCGGTGTCGGTCCTCTCTTCAGTACCCTGTCAGATGCCTTTCTGATTCCTCTGCAGTTCCCGTTTCGTGCAGAGCTGTATATTCTCGACAGAACGCCCTGATATGAACTGCGCGATCGCACATTCAGCTTCCTTCCTTCCCGTGCCATCCTTATACGGCATGAAGCCATGGAATGATCCCGGAGCCATCAATGCGTTGGCCTTGGAGCCTGCGGCATTGAGCGCGTCGGCATATAGCTTTCCGTCATCGGAGAGCGGATCCGACTCCGCCGTGATTATCAAGGCTGGAGGAAGCCGGGAGAGATCCTGGGCCAGCAGCGGCGAGAACATCGGCGAGAGCATGTCCTTAGGCTCCCTTGCGTAGTTCTTCACATAGAAGGCCAGCATGTTCTCGTTGAGCATCGGGCTGTCGCGATACTCCACCATCGAGTTGGTGCGGAGGCGTCCATCGGTTATCGGATAGAGCAGTATCTGCCCAGCGAGCTGGGGGCCTTTCCTATCCCGGGCGAGCATGGCCGTGACCGCGGCAAGGGCTCCCCCTGCGCTGTCTCCCGCGATGAACATCCTGTCAGGGTCGGTCTTCCAGTACTTGGCTCCCTCTGCGGCCCACAGCAGCGCGTCATAGCAGTCCTCCACGGCGGTAGGAAACCTGTACTTCGGCGAGAGCCGGTAGTCTATGAGGAGGATCGAGCATTCTGTCACCTCGGCAAGATGGCGGAGGAATATCGAATAGAATTCCATGTTTCCGAATACCCAGCCGCCTCCATGGCAGAAGACCATCAGGGGAACCAGCCCTGTCAGCTCTGCGACGCGCGGGTTGGAGAAGTAGTATCCTGTAACGGCGCCTTCCGTGACAGGTATCACGAATGTCGATGTGGCTATATGCTTCGATGGGCAGAGGAAGCGGCGTGCGTCCCGCCTTGATATGCTCATCTTGTTTATATTGCTTATGAGGTCGTCATTGAGGGTTTCAGGATCCCTTGCCTGAAAGCGGCAGGACATCTCTATCATCCTCTTGTCACGCCTCGAAATCTTATATTCCGGCATGTGTTTATCGTAAACATCATTCCTGATAGGAGCAAGCCATTCTTAGCGATAATAGGCGCCATTGGCCAGGATACGCCTGTGGGTTGCCATGAACGTGATGAATACGGTGGCCGCGGAGATGGAATCCGCGAGTGATTCGGCGAGGAACACGCCCCGATCGCCGAGGGGCGTTGCTGAGAGCAGATAGACGAATGGGATGAGGAGTATGATCTTCCTGAAGCAGGCGAAGAAGAGGGATATCCCAGCCTGTCCGAGCCCCACGAACGTGTTTTGGCTCGTTGACTGCATCGCGAATATCATGAAGCCCGTGATGTAGAACCTCATCATCCCCGATGTGTAGGCGGCAAGCTGCGGCGATGAGGTGAAGAGCGATACGAACGCATGAGGGAAGAGGTTGCAGGTGATCGATACGAGCATGGTATAGCAGAGCGTTGCCGCTAAGGCAAGCCAGAACGTCTCCATGACCCTCTTGTCCTTCCTCGCGCCGAAGTTATAGCTCACGATAGGCACGAGCGCCTGATTAAGGCCTGTCACCGGCATCATGGCGAAGTTTAGGATTGATGAGAGTATCGTCATGGCACCGACGGCAAGGTCTCCGGATATGGCCTGGAGCCGGGAGGTGAAGACGAATGACATCGTCGCCTCCGTTATCCCCATCGTGAATGGTGAGAGGCCAAGGGATATCACGGGCCGTAGGGTTGCCGCCTTCAGCCGCGCGCCTCTCAGCCTCAGAGAGAGCGAGCTTCGCCTTCCTGCGAGGAACCATAGCACATATAGCGCGGAAGCCCCTTGGGATATCACGGTGGCAAGCGCCGCACCCTTAGCGCCCATGGAGAACGTGAATATGAGTATCGGGTCTAGTATGATATTCAGCGCGGCTCCTATGATCACGGTCATCATGCTCATCGTCGTCCTTCCCTGCATCGATATGAAGGGATTTAGCCCGAGCGTGATGAGTACGAACGGCGTTCCCGCGAGGTAGATCGAGAGATAATCATCGCCATGGATGATCGTTCTCTCAGAGGCTCCGAAGAGGAAGAGCAAGGGCCTCTTGAAGGCATAGAAGAAGGCCATGAGCGCGACTGAGAGGATGAGAAGCGATAGCGCGCTGGTCGATAGTATCTCCTCCGCCTTCTCCTTGCGTCCCTGTCCCAGGAATGTCGCGGCACGGGGCGCTCCTCCGTTTCCTATCAGGCTTGAGAACGCGGAGATGATCAGGATGACGGGGTAGGCCAGTCCGACGCCCGTGAGTATCTCTGCCCCTCCCTCCGCGATATGCCCTAGGAACACCCTGTCTACAAGGTTGTACATTCCGTTGACTATCTGGGCTATTATCAGGGGAAGCGCCATCGATGGCAGCAGCCTTCTGATGCTCATCGTCCCGAGTTCTTCCTGTCTCATGCCTCACTATATATACCACAGGCGGGGTATTATCAATCCGGACTGAAGCCTTAATCTCCACAAAGTCATACATGACGTTCACTGTTTGAGGGATTTCAGTACAGTATGTAGCTTTTACTGTGGATTATCTGAGGATATCGGGGTAACATCAGTGTGATGAGAAAGGCTAAGGAAGGTCGAAGGATAAGGACGCTGACTCCTTACAACACCATCATACCGTATATCATGGTCCATCGCCATGATAGCCAGAACTCAATCAAGATGAGCGTCGATGTCGCCGGGGCGGAGAGCCTTGTCAGGCGCCTCCGGTCTGAAGGATATGACTCGATCGGGATCCTGCATATAGTCATCGCCTCGTACATTCGCACGGTAAGCCAGAGGCCGGGGATCAACAGGTTTATCAGGGGACAGAAGATCTGGGCGCGCAGCAGCATCGTCGTCAATATCGTGGCGAAGACGAAGATGAGGCTTGATGCCGATGATACGACGCTCAAGATGACGTTTTCCCCTTCAGATACCCTCCTGGACGTATATGAGAAGTTCAGCGAGGCCTATGCCCGCGTCGAGGCGGGAGGAGAGGGCAATGCCAATAAGACGGCGCGCATCATCTGCTATATCCCGGGCTTCCTCAAGACGCTGACGGTCGGGCTGCTTCGTTCCCTTGATTACTTCGGCCTGCTTCCCCGTCCCATAGTAGAGGCATCCCCATTCCATGGCTCTCTCTTCATCACCAACATGGCCTCGCTCAATATCCCGCCGATAGTCCATCATCTCTATAACTTCGGCAATGTCCCTGTCTTCATCGCCTTCGGTGCCAAGCGCTATGAGATCGTGCTTGACGAGGAGGGCAATGCATCGAAGAAGAGGGTAATCGATTTCGTCGCCAATCTCGATGAGCGTATCTGCGACGGCTACTACTACGCATCCGCGATGAAGCTCTTTCTGAGGTACTTCAAGGATCCGGAAGAATTGCTGAATCCTCCTGAAAACGTCATCTGCGATATTCCCTGAAAGGCGCCTGACGCAATAGAATCCGGATATGGACGACAGAAATTGGAATAAGGCCACGCTCTGCGTGCAGGG
The DNA here is from genome assembly GCA_949299185.1 of uncultured Spirochaetales bacterium. Lineage (GTDB taxonomy): Bacteria > Spirochaetota > Spirochaetia > Sphaerochaetales > Sphaerochaetaceae > Ornithospirochaeta. The sequence continues at coordinate 17,334 of CASFZR010000019.1, read as the reverse complement.
CGGCTATGTCCCCGGGAACGGGGAACCAAGGGTGCTTCCGATCTATCAAAGCACCACATATAAGTATGATTCATCGGAGGAGCTGGCCAGGCTCTTCGATCTCGAGACTCCTGGACACATGTATACGAGGATCTCCAATCCGACGGTGGAGATGGTGGAGAAGAAGATAAGCCAGCTTGAGGGCGGTGTCGGCGCGATGCTCACCTCATCCGGCCAGGCCGCCTCCTTGATATCCGTTCTGAACATAGCCTCATCCGGTGATAACTTCCTGATGATGGGGAATCTCTATGGCGGCACGACAAACCTGTTCCTTGTCACTCTCCGCCGCATGGGGATAGAGGCACGTGTGATCAATGCCTCGATGAGCGATGATGAGATCCTGGCGGTGATCGATGAGCGTACCAGGCTCTTCTTCTGCGAGACTATCGCGAATCCTTCGCTTGAGGTCTTCGATTTCGACCGCTTCATACCGCTTGCGCATGGCGCGGGGATTCCAGTCGTCATAGATAATACCTTCGCGACTCCGATCCTCTGCAACCCTATCGCCTTAGGGGCGGATGTGGTCATTCATTCGACGACGAAGTACATGGACGGCCACGCGATGGTCGTCGGTGGGGTGATCGTGGATGGCGGTTCTTTCGACTGGGAGAAGGATGGCAGGTATCCTGAGCTTTCCGAGCCCGATGAGTCCTATCATGGCGTGGTGTATACCAGGCAGTTCGGCCGCGCCGCGTATATAACGAAGGCCAGGACGCAGCTGATGAGGGATCTTGGCTCAACTCCGCAGCCTATCGCGGCCTTCCTTCTCAACGTGGGGCTTGAGACGCTCGACCTCCGCATACGCAGGCACAGCGAGAACGCTCTCCGTGTCGCAAGGTATCTTGAGTCCCGTACCGACCTGATCGAAAGCGTGAGCTATCCGGGCCTTGAAAGCTCTCCTGAGCATGATAAGGCGATGAGGTATCTTGAAGGAGGGATGGCCTCCGGCGTCGTATCCTTCTCGATGAAGGGAGGGCGTGAGAAGGCGATGCGCTTCATGGATTCGCTGCGCCTTGCCGAGATTGTGGTCCATGTGGCGGATGCCCGGACCTGCGTCCTCAATCCTGCTTCCACGACACACCGCCAGCTGTCGGACGAGATGCTCCGCGAGGCTGGGATAGACCCGGGCTTCGTCCGTTTCTCGGTGGGCATAGAGGATCCTGAGGATATCATCAGGGATATCGAAGAGGCGCTTGCGAAATGCCTATAAAGATCCCTGACAGGCTTCCCGCGAGGGCGACCCTTGAGAGCGAAAACATCTTCGTGATGACGGAGAAGAGGGCGCTTTCGCAGGATATGAGGCCGCTTCGCATCGCGCTTCTCAATCTCATGCCGACGAAGATCGAGACCGAGACCCAGCTCTCCAGGCTTCTGGGTAACACGCCGCTGCAGGTGGAGCTGACGCTCGTGCAGGTGGAGAGCCATGTCTCCAGGAACGTCTCGCCTGAGCATATGCTCTCGTTCTACCATTCATTCAGCGAGATAGAAGGGGAGAACTTCGATGGCATGGTCATAACAGGCGCGCCGGTGGAGAAGCTTGAGTATGAGGAGGTCGAGTACTGGGATGAGCTTTGCAGGATAATGGAGTGGACCAAGACGCATGTCCATTCCACCTTCCATATCTGCTGGGCGTCCCAGGCCGCGCTTTATTATCATTTCGGTATTCCGAAGCGGATGCTTCCGCAGAAGCTCTTTGGGGTATTCCCCCATAGGGTCGTCTATCGTAATCCGGTGCTGCTCCGCGGCTTCGATGATGAGTTCTACGTTCCTCATTCCCGCTATACGACCTGCTCCATGGATGACATGCTTGCGGAGAAGAGGCTGAAGATCCTTGCCTGTTCTGATGAGGCTGGAGTGTATGCGGCGATGACGCAGGATGGACGGCAGGTGTTCATATCGGGGCACAGCGAGTATGACAGGGACACGCTGAAGCTGGAGTATCTCAGGGATATCTCCCGCGGTCTCGACACCCCTGTTCCGAAGAACTACTTTCCCGATGATGATCCAGAGGCCGTACCTTTCATGAGGTGGAGGAGCCACGCGAATCTCCTGTATTCCAACTGGCTGAACTACCTTGTCTATCAGACGACGCCATATGATCTCTCCGAGTTGCATTGATATTCAGAATTTTTAAATATTTATGCATAAGCGCTAGCCATAACACGCTTATTGTGTATAATTATGCTATATTCTGGAGGGGAAAATGATAAAGGCTGCAGTATTAGGCGCTACCGGATACGCAGGAGCGGAGCTGGTGAGGCTCCTTGCCGGGCATCCTGATGTGACCATCACGTATCTTGCGTCACATTCATATGCCGGTAAGCGCTTCTCTGATATATATCCTGGGATGCGCTCAGTGGTGGATACGGTGCTTTCGGAGGACAGCATCGAGAAGGCCAGCGAGTGCGCCGACGTGATCTTCCTCGCTCTTCCTGCCGGCCTCGCCTCCGCTTCCGTCACCCCAGATATCCTCTCACGCTCTGCCGTGATAGACCTCGGTGCGGATTTCCGCCTGCATGATAAGGATATCTATGAGAGGTGGTATAAGACGGAGCATCATAGTCCTGAGCTGCTTGCGCAGGCTGTCTACGGACTGCCGGAGATCCATCGGGAGGCCATAAGGGGAAAGCGGCTGGTCGCGAATCCAGGCTGTTATACCACCTGCTCCATCCTGACGCTGTATCCGCTTCTCAAGCATGGTCTGGTGAGGAAGGACTCGATCGTGATAGATGCTAAGTCCGGGACCTCTGGCGCAGGACGTGGGGAGAAGGTGACATCGCTCTTCTGCGAGGTCGATGAATCCATAAAGCCCTACGGCGTGGCTTCGCATAGGCACACTCCGGAGATCGAGCAGGAGCTTTCGGAAGCCGCAGGGAAGGAGATACTCGTGCAGTTCACTCCTCATCTCGTGCCGATGAACCGCGGTATACTCTCGACCTGCTATGCTCGCCTTGAGGAGGGCGTGACGGAGGCAGATGTCGCGGCGGCCTATGCCATGTATGGCGGGGAACCGTTCATCCGTATCATCGACACGTTGCCAGAGACACGCTACGTGAAGGGCAGCAATACCGTGGATATAAGCTACAGGATAGATGGACGTACCGGGAACATCATCGCCATGGGCGCGATAGACAACCTGGTGAAGGGCGCGGCAGGACAGGCCGTGCAGAACATGAATATCATCTTCTCGCTTGAGGAGACCGAGGGGCTCAGCGTATCAGCTGGCTCCCCATTCTGAGGAATAGGCAGATGGATATCATAAAGGGCGGGGTCGTTTCCCCGAAAGGCTATAAGGCGGCAGGTGTTCACGCCGGCCTGAAGAAGGCTAAGAAGGATATGGCGATGATCGTCTCTGAGCGCCCTGCCGTGACCGCGGCGGCGTTCACGACGAATAAGGTCAAGGCGGCTCCTGTCATCTGGGATATGAAGGTGCTTGCGGGCGGGAAGGCCAGGGCGGTCGTGGTCAATAGTGGCAATGCCAATGCCTGTACCGGGGAACAGGGGCTGAAGGATGCCGAGGAGACTGCTTCTTATGCGGCAACCCTCCTTTCCGTGCCGAAGGAGGAGGTCTATGTCTCCTCAACAGGGGTCATCGGCGTCCCTCTCGATATGCATAAGATAAAGGGCGGTATCGATAAGCTTGTACCGCTGCTCTCTGCGGAGGATGAGGATGCGGCAGAGGCGATCCTTACTACCGATACGTTCCGCAAGGAGGCTGCCGCGACCGTTGATATCGATGGCTGCACGGTGACGATAGCAGGCATGGCGAAGGGCTCTGGCATGATCCATCCAAACATGGCCACGATGCTCTCATATATCACTACGGACGCCTCCATCTCCCAGCCACTGCTGCAGAAGATGCTCGGTGCGACCGTCGAGGATACCTTCAATATGATATCCGTGGACGGGGATACCTCCACCAATGATTCCGTTATCGTCCTCGCCAATGGCATGTCGGGATGCAAGGATATCAAGGAGGGAACAGCAGAGGCCGAGGCCTTCGAGGAGGCGTTCCGTTATGTCCTCGGAGAGCTTGCCAAGCTCATCGTCAAGGATGGCGAGGGGGCGGGGCGCTTCATAGAGATGCGCGTCGTGGGAGCCCTTTCCAAGAAGGACGCTAAGACGCTTGCCCGTTCCGTGATCTCCTCGTCGCTCGTGAAGGCGGCCTTCTTCGGCTCTGATGCGAACTGGGGGCGCATACTCTGCGCGATGGGTTACTCCGGCGCTGATTTCGATCCTGCGCTCGTCGACCTCTCGTTCTCGTCCCCTGCAGGATCGCTGCAGGTGGTGAAGGGCGGGGAACCCATACCATTCGATGAGGATACGGCGAAGAGGATCCTTCTTGAGAAGGAGGTCGCGGTGCTTGCTGATTGCCATCAGGGAAGCGCGGAGGCCACGGCATGGGGATGTGACCTCACATATGACTATGTGAAGATCAATGGGGATTACAGGAGCTAGCATGTACGAGAAGGAAAGGGCCAAGGCGGATGTGCTTATCGAAGCCATCCCTTATATGAGGAAGTTCGCGGGGTCTATCGTGGTCGTGAAGTACGGCGGCTCCGCCATGGTCGATGAGAGGCTGAAGAAATCGGTCATCAAGGATATAGCCCTCCTGAAGTACATAGGCTTCAAGCCGGTGGTGATCCACGGTGGCGGCAAGGAGATAACCTCGCTTCTGGACAGGCTGGGCAAGAAGACTGAGTTCGTCGATGGCCTTCGGGTCACCGATGGCGAGACCGCTGCAGTGGCTGAGATGGTCCTCTCCGGTTCGATCGGCAAGAGCCTTGTCGAGAACCTTGAGGCTGTCGGCATAGAGGCCTGCGGGATAAACGGCAAGGATGGCCATACGCTTCAGGCGAGGAAGAAGGTATATAAGAACGGCAGCGACCTTGGCTTCGTCGGGGAGATCGAGAAGGTCGATACCCATCTGATCGAGACGCTTATACACTCAGGCTATGTCCCCGTGATAAGCCCTGTCGGTGTCGATATGTTCTCCCAGACGTACAACATAAATGCCGATTACGCGGCGTCCGCGATCGCTGGTGCCCTCTCTGCGCAGAAGCTTGTATTCCTTACAGACGTGGAGGGAATCCTCCGTGACAAGGATGATCCTTCGTCGATAATAAGGCGCATGAGCGCGGTTGAGGCAAGATCGCTTATCGCGGATGGTACGATAAAGGGCGGGATGATCCCAAAGGTGGAATGCTGCCTCGATGCCCTCGATAAGGGTGTCAAATCCGTCCATGTACTGGATGGCAGGCTACCTCATTCGATGCTTCTTGAGATATTCACGGCCAGCGGAATAGGCACGATGGTCACTTCGGAGGTTTGATATGTCGAATAGCGTGACGGTAAGGCTTGGGCGGGAGAACTACATGTCCAACTACTCCCAGTTCCCTATATCGATAAAGAGCGGCAAGGGGATGATCCTTACCGACGAGGACGGGAAGGAGTATCTTGATTTCGTGGCCGGTATCGCAGTCAATGCCCTTGGCTACGGCGATGAGGATGAGAAGAAGGCGCTCCTTGCGGTGATTGAGGAAGGCGTGCTTCATACCTCCAACCTCTATTACAACAGCCATGCCGTCAATGCGGCGGTGGCTCTCAACAGGCTTGCGGGTTCCAAGGAGGTCTTCTTCTGCAACAGCGGTGCTGAGGCGAATGAGGCGGCGCTGAAGATGGCGAGGAAGAGAGGTTCGGAGAAGGGGAAGAGCGAGATCATATCATTCCAGCACTCCTTCCATGGCCGTACTTATGGAGCGATAACGGTAACGGGGCAGGAGAAGTATCATAAGGGCTTCGCGCCTATGCTCCCCGGCGTCGTCTATGCGGAGTACAACGACCTCGAGTCGGTGAAGGCGCTCATGAATGAGCATACTGCCGCGATCATAGTCGAGCCGCTACAGGGAGAGGGGGGCATCATACCTGCGACAGAGGAGTTCCTCTCAGGGCTCCGCGCCCTATGTGATAGCCATGACGCGCTCCTGATCTTCGATGAGGTGCAGTGCGGCATGGGGCGCACGGGAAAGCCGTTCTGCTTCCAGAACTACTCCGTCCAGCCTGATATCATGACGCTTGCAAAGGCGCTCGGCGGTGGGCTTCCGATGGGAGCGGCCGTGGCGTTCGAGCGTGCTGCTGGCATATTCTCTCCCGGTGATCACGCGGCGACGTTCGGCGGTAACGTGGCATCAGCGGCTCTCGCGGAGGTCGTGCTTGCCAAGCTGCCTACGCTCTCGGAGGATGTGGCCAGATGTGGAAGATACCTTCACGGAAAGCTTGAGGACCTTGTCGCGAAGCATCCTGATAAGGCCGTGGAGGCGAGGGGAATGGGCTTCATGCAGGGGCTTGATCTGAAGATACCACCAAAGGATGTGATATCGAAATGCATGGAGAAGGGCCTTCTCGTCTGCTCTGCAGGCTATACGGTACTGCGCTTCGTACCGCCCCTCATCGCCACCGAGGATGATATAGACAGGGCTATTTCGATAGTCGATGCGGCGCTCTCAGAGCTTTGATTGAAATCCGGGCATCTTCCGCAGATGCCCTTCTCTTTGCTTATATACCGTGATTTTGTAGCAATGAAAGACGTTTTAATGGTAAATCTGTAGTTTGAAACGACGGATTTGCATTAATTCTGTCTTGATATACAATGAAATCATGGATAAGGAACTGATTGAGAGACTTGAGGCAACGATGCGCAGGGTGATGGCGAACAAGCTTTCCGCGCCTATGAGGCCTATCATAAGCGAGATGGAGGGGATGCCGCGGCACTCCATCATCATCGGGGCCCGTGGTACCGGAAAGACCACCCTGATGCTTCGGGAGGCATCCAGGCATAGGAGCCTGTATTTCTCAGCTGATGATTATGATGTTCCGGCAGATGGGATATATGATATCGCGACTGAGGCCTTCTCTCTGGGATATGAAGCCGTATTCATCGATGAGTTCCATTTCGATTCTTCCTGGGAGAGGGCCCTGAAGAGCCTTTATGATAAGTATGAGGATCGTATGATCTGGGCAAGCGATTCATCCTCGCTGAGGCTGCGCACAGGTATAGGAGAGACCGCCCGGCGATATCTTTACAGGACGCTTCCGCTGATGTCGTTCCGTGAATATCTGCATATGAGGACCGGCAGGGAGTATCCGATAGCAGAGGATCCGTTTTCCTGCGATGTGCCTTTCCGTATCGACTCTGATTTCCTCTATCTCTTCGAGGAATACAAGAGGGAGGGATTCCTTCCTATCTTCCAGGCAGGGGATTATGCGGAACGCCTGAAGGATATGATCTCAAAGACCGTTTCCTCTGATATCCCGTTCTTCGTCCCGGAGATAAGGAGCGGGCATATACGCCTGATGAGGGAAGTGTTGAGATACCTTGCCTCGGGGAGCGTCCCTAGGATCGAGACGGAGAATCTAACGCGCCAATGGAATATAAGCTATGAGAAGCTGCTGCAGCTTCTTCATGTGATGGAGGAGACAGGGCTTGTTTCGATCGTTCCTGGATATGGTGATGCGAAGGAACGGTTCAGCAGGTCGAAGATACTGCTTGCCAATCCCTCTGCATATCATGTCCTTGGAGGACGGGAAGGCAATCTTCGTGAGGCCTTGACCGTGCTTGCCTTCCGCTCAAGAGGTATCGGGATATACGCGAGCCAGAAGGAGGAGGCGGGAGATTTCATCGTGGATATGGATGGCCCCGTCACGATTGAGGTCGGTGGAAGGAAGAAAAGGCATAAGGAGAGCGACTATGTCGTACGGGATAACATCGATTACCCCTCAGAGCGCGTCATACCGCTCTGGCATCTTGCGATGATGTGGTAGGACTAGAGATAGCTTATCGTCATGTCATCGTAGACGGTGACCGAGAAGACCTCCGTGTCTCCTGTCCGTCCTCCTTGCCATGGCTGGCGCGAGGAGAAGGTGAGGGTGACGTGTCCCGGATTCGTGCCTACGAACGTGAAGACGTGGGTGCCTGGCTTTCCGACGCCGTCGCCCTCTCCGGGTATGAAGGCCTCATCGATCATCTCGATGTGCCCTGTTCCCATCTGTCCCCATATCCAGGAGTAGCCCGTCGATGGATTCTCGGCAAGCGTTATGATCATACGCGAGCTGTCATCTTCCGTCTCGCTTTCTGTAGTGCCGCATGAAGGAATGAGCAGTACTAGCAGCATGAGGAGCGGAAGCAACAGCCTTCGTGTCATTCCTCGCCCTCCAGTATCGATGCGATCGAGATATACAGGGCCCTGAGAGACATGTATGCGCCTTCAAGTCCTGCCTCATCGGCCTTCTCCACCTTCGCGCATTCCTCGGCAAGCCTTGTCAGGCTGAGCTTCTCGGCGCTCTTGCGAAGGGCCCTGGCGGCCTTGTGGGCAGTCTCCGTATCCTTGCTATCGACTGCTGCTTCAAGGGCATCTATGCTGTTATCTTCCGGGAAGGAGAGCAGCTTCGAGCTTATCGCGGAGACATCCCCGCAGAAATCCTCGAGGGCCGTATCGTAATCCATGCCTATCTTGTCTGCTATAGACCTAATGTTCATATCATGAAATATCATAGATAAGATTCCGACAGTCAACAACAACGTTTGGAGAATAGGTGTTTTCCGCCTCTACGCCATCCCATGAGGACTTATGGCTTTTACCTTTCACGGAAATAATGTAACAATACCATATATAGGGTGTTTTTAGAGTTACATGAAGAGGGCGTTGCTATCGGTCATCATCATAACCTTCCTCCTATCCTCCTGCATCACCGGAGGCAATGTCTTCTCTACCGGAGGAAGCAGCGGTTCCAGGCTGCTTGATGCCCTCTCAGAGCGCCCGGGACGAAGGACCGAGGAGCGTCCGATAGAGGAGGTCCTATCCTCTGCGGAGGAAGTGCCTGAGGAAGATATCATCCTGGAGGTTTCCGCAGAAGAGGAGCCGGAGCCTATGGAGGAACCTGCTACGGAGGTTGCTGCCGTGGAAGAACCAGCCGCCGCTCCGATCATGGAAACAGAAGAGCCTGTGGAGAAGGAACCTCTGCCATTAGCGATAGAGGAGGCAGATGCTGAGCCTGAGCTTCCTGTTGAAGTAGAGACCGAGGTGGATGCTGTGCCGGAGCCAGAGCCAGAGCCGGATATCCCTGAGCCGGTGGTGGAAGTGCCTGTGGAGACTGCAGAAGAAGTGCCTGTGGAGGAACCTCCGGCTGTCGAGGAGGAACCTGTCGCCGTGGAGCCTGAGGTCATCATCGTAGAGGCAGAGCCAGAGCTGATGCACTATGGCATGGAAGGCTGGATGCTGAGGCTCTTGGTGGTATCTGTGGCCGCCATCATACTGTTCACCGCAGCCACTGCCATCCGCAACGGCGCCAGAAGGCCTATGACTAAGGCCGTATCGCTGCTCCTCGCCGTGGTATTCACCGCCGTGCCATGGGCCATCACCATCCTTGTCGCAGGTGCGTCGTGGTTCTGGTGCGTCTATCTCGTGATGCTTCTTTCCTACATCATATTCCGTTCTGGAAATCGCTAGACATGCGCTCTATCACACTGAGCCTGGAGAGTAGGTTCGTATGGTAGAAGAACTCATCCAGTGCAGCTATAGCCGCGCCTTCCCTCGCTCCCTTATCCTTGTTCTGCGAGCGTGATATCCTCACGTCCTTCCTCTTCGGAGGAAGCGCTGACGAGAGCAGCGCCTGCAGATGCTCCAGCGCCTCATCGCTCATGCCGGCCATCTCCCCTGTGATTATCACGGCATTGGCAGAGAGAGCCTGTACCGCCATTGACAGCGCGGCCGCCATCGGCCGCAGCGCGTCCTTCCATAGAGGAAAGAGGGAAGGATTGGTCAGTAGATCCCTGTAGCCTTTCGCTCCCGACGCCGCGATAAGCGCCTTCCCTGATGCTACGGCTCCGATACATCCTCGGCCTCCACAGCTGCACTCTCCCTCGCGCTGTGCCCTTATATGGGCGAACTGTGGCAGCGTGATGATGCCGTCATGGTAGATCGCCGCCTCTATCTCATCGGCCCAGGAGACGAATAGCGTGTCCTCTGGATCGTCAAGCTTCTCAAGCTCGCTGGAGGTCTCCGCGTATATCTTCGAGATATTGATGATCGGGGCGTCTATCACCGAGGAGAGGTCTATATCCTCGTCAGATACCACCGCCGCTCCATAGAGCCTGGCATCATCGCCCCTCATCTTCGCGATCGTCCTCGCTAGGTCTTCCATCATGCTTTCAGTGCGCGGGAAGCGTTCGAAGCGGAGGATCCTTCCCTTGGCGTCCGATACCGAGACAGATACTGCCTTGCTCCTTATCTCTATGGCCAGTGAACGGCCCGATGAGGGCCTGATGCCGAGGAGCGTCGCAGGGCGGCCTGATGGGGCTGATGTCTTGCCAGCCTCCTCGATAAGGCCTTCTTCCAGCATCCTGTCTATGATCTCTCCGATCGAGACCTTGTTGATGCCTAGCTCACGGGAGAGGTCTGCCTTCGACATATTCTCATGCCTGAGTGCCGCCAGCACCTTCAGCCTGTTGATCTTCCTAGCGTTATCGGGTCTTGAGAAATCCATGATTGAATATTAAGCCTCTCGCCGATGATTTGCCATATCCATCGGTATAAGTTGCCGATTTTGCTTACCGTTTGTATGTTCATGGAAGGGAGAAATGAAATGTCATCAAGCAGGAAATTCAAGACAGAGGTGGCGGATCTGCTGCACCTCATCATACATTCGCTATATTCGAACAAGGAGATATTCCTCAGGGAGCTTATCTCCAACGCGTCCGACGCCATAGATAAGCTGAGGTATCTTACCCTTACAGATGATTCGCTTAAGGGATTCTCGTTCGAGCCCCAGATCGATATCTCATTCACGGAGGGTGATAAGCGCACCCTTACCATCTCAGATAACGGTATCGGAATGGATGAGGACGATCTGAACAATAACCTCGGAACGATCGCCAGCTCCGGTACGAGGAAGTTCCTCCAGTCCCTAACCGAGGACCAGAAGAAGGACTCCAACCTCATCGGACAGTTCGGCGTGGGCTTCTACTCCGCGTTCATGGTCGCAAGCCGCATCACCGTAGTCACGAGGAAGGCCGGTACCGATAAGGCCTACAGGTGGACCAGCACCGGCGAAAGCTCCTATACCATCGACGAGGCCGAGAGGGATGGTCAGGGAACGACGATCACGCTTGAGCTGAACGAGGAGGGAGAGCAGTTCGCGAACCGCTGGACCCTCGACAACCTCATCAAGAAGTACTCTGACAACATCGCTTATCCGATCTTCCTCTCATATGACCAGACCCACTACGATAATGAGAAGAAGGATGCAGATGGCAACAGCCTCAAGACCGTGGAGCATAAGAGGGAGCAGGTAAATAGCGCGTCGGCCCTGTGGAAGAGACCTAAGAGCAGCATCAAGGACGAAGAGTACAAGGAGTACTACAAGAACACCTTCTACGACAGCGAGGATCCTCTCTTCTATATCCACACGCAGGCCGAGGGAGCCACGGAGTACACCACGCTCTTCTTCATCCCGGCGAAGGCTCCGTTCGATATGTACTATGCTGATTACCGTCCTGGCGTGAAGCTGTATGTGAAGCGCGTGTACATCACCGATGATGACAAGGAGCTCCTGCCTACCTATCTCAGGTTCGTCCGCGGCGTTATAGACAGCGAGGATCTGCCGCTCAACGTCTCCAGGGAGATACTCCAGGAGAACAGGGTGATGATGAGCATCCGCAACGCCTCCGTGAAGAAGCTTCTGGGAGAGTTCAGGAAGATATCGGAGAACAATCCTGAGCTTTACGAGAAGTTCATAGCCGAGTATGGACGTCCTTTGAAGGAGGGCCTCTATTCCGACTATGCGAACAGGGACACGCTGCTCGATCTCGTGCGTTATAAGTCGAGCGAGGGCGATGGCTATGTCTCGCTGAAGCAGTACAAGGAGAGGATGAAGGAAGGGCAGAAGGCCATCTACTATATCACCGGGGGCAAGGAGGATATCCTCCGCACCTCGCCGCTCGTGGCCGCCTATAAGGAGAAGGGCTATGAGGTCCTGCTGATGTGCGATGATATCGACGAGATCGTAGTCGGTACGATCGGCACCTATCAGGAGATGCCGCTGAAGGCGATCAACAAGGAGGAGTCGATAGACGATCTCAAGAGCGATGAGGACAAGAAGAAGGAGGAGGATAAGAAGGGCGTGGCCGAGAAGATCAAGGCGGCCCTTGGCGACAAGGTCAAGGACGTGCGTGTCTCCTCCCGTCTCTCCGATGCTCCTGCTGCGGTGATCCTCAGCAATGACGATCTCTCGATCCAGATGCAGAGGATGATGAGGCAGCTCGGACATGATGAGACGCCTGAGATCAAGCCGCTTCTGGAGATCAACCCGGACTCGGCGGTCATCCGGAAGATCGAGGAGAGCCAGGATGATGGCTTCGTCAAGGCGCTGAGCGCGGTCATCCTCGATCAGGCGCTGCTCGCGGAAGGGGTGATGCCCTCGGATTCTTCCCAGTTCGTGAGGAACCTTACGAGCATCCTTTCCGTTTGAGGCGGTTTGATGCTATTGTGTGATGGACGGCTACGGCCGCCCATCTTCTTTTTCATGGAGTAACAGATGATACCATTAACCGCAGCGGCTGCGTCTAATCCCGCTGAGTCCGATATCCAGAACATCGAGGGACTCGTGGATGAGCTTTCGACAGGCCTTCATATCCCAGAGATCCTTGTCTCGCTTATACTGACCATAGTCGTATTCATAGCGGCCAAGATCCTTTCCTTCTTTATCCGCAAGGGATTCAAGAACCTGGCGAAACGGAATAATAAGTTCACACCGCTGATGGCATCCCTAATGTGGAGGATCTGCTCCGTACTTATGTGGATAGTCGCGATACTCATGATGCTGGCCTTCTGGGGAATCGACCTGACACCGCTGCTCGCAGGCCTCGGGATCACAGGTATCGTGCTAGGCTTCGCCCTGCAGGAATCGATAAGCTCGCTCTTCAGCGGCATCATGATCGCGATCAATAATCCCTTCCGCGTAGGTGACTGGGTCGAGATAGGGCAGGATGGCGTTGCCGGTACCGTCAAGGCCATGGATATGATGTGCGTCACGCTCAGTACCGGTGATAACAAGAAGTACACGGTCAGCAACAAGTATGTCTGGAACAATACGATCCTGAATTACTCGTATATCGAGAAGAGGCGCATAGACATGAGCATCGACGTGGGCTATGACATGGATACGGACAAGGCGAAGAGCGTGCTGCTGTCGCTCATAAGGTCATATCCTGAGGTCCTGCCAGATCCGGAGCCGATCGTCGAAGTCAACGCATATGGAGCATCAGGAATAACGATCATCGTGAGGCCGTGGGTGAGCCCTGCTGATTACTGGAATGTGTACTGGCGCTTTAACGGCGATGTGCTGCGCATCCTCCGCGAGAACCAGCTCGATATGCCGTTCAATCAGATCGTGGTGCATATGGCGAAGGATGAGTGATCTCAGTTCTTATCCAGTCCGATGAGGAATATCTCGAAAGAATCATCGCGCGAGGCCTTCGGTTTGAAGGCCTTTGCCTTCTTGAAGAGGCCTCTCATCGTCTTCAGCACTTCCTGCTCCCCACCGCCCTGGAATATCTTTATCACGAGGTTCCCGTGGACCTTGAGCTGTTCCTCGGATAGCATCACCACCTGCTCAGCCAGGTACTCCGAGCGCGTGGTGTCGACGATCCTGTTGCCCGTTGTCATCGGCGCGGCATCGGAGATTATCGCGTCGTAGGGACCTTCTGCCACGAGCCGTGCCCTGATCTCCTTGGAGAATGCATCCCCGGTGATCTCCGTCACGGTCGGGGGTATCGGATCGAGGGAGAGCGGATTGAGGTCGCAGGAGACGATCCTCCCTCTGCCTTTCAGAAGCTCGCGGTGGGTATAGAGCGTCCAGGAGCCTGGAGCGGCCCCGACATCCAGTACGGTATCGCCAGGCTTGATTATCCTGTGTGTCGCGTTGATCTCCTCAAGCTTATATACCGAGCGGGCCGGATAGCCTTCGCTGTGCGCCTTCTTCGTGAAGAAGTCCGCCTTATCCCTTCTTGAAACAGCCATGCTCAGAGTCTAGAGCATTTCACGATATGAAAAAAGACGCCGGACGGATGAAAATGGGGTGGGAGAGTCCGTCCGGCGAATGTTTCACGCAAAGGAGGTGAAAACTGTTGCTCTTTACCTAGTATTGGCAATACCCGTGCCAAAGTCGAGCGACTACACGATAACTACACTTGCTACAGGAAAAAAACAAAGACAGCTGAGCAGCTGTCTTTGAATACACTAAAAAGGAGGTTTGTTGAAAAAACTGTTTGCTCTACAAACCATATGCAGGAAGCGTGCCAACTTCATTTTTCTGGACTATTCCGCCGTATCATGGATGATTTCCATATAGTCTGCTGTGAAAAAATGTAACAGTGTGAAGATCTTTGCCTACCTGTGGTGGTTTTGACCATAGGCTTATGGTTGACCTCCTGTCCCGTCATCTGTACCTTTTGGTAATGCGCAACAGCATCATCAACAGACAGTTCAGGTATACGTTCTCAAACGCGGCGGTGGGGCTTATAGCGGCGAATGTCGTCATGTTCGGCCTGACGTACTTCCTCTTCCCGCGCCTGATGTATGTATTCTCCATGATTCCATCCATGATCGTGTACAGGCACTGGTACTGGCAGTTTGTCACCTATATGTTCATGCATGGAGGGCTTTGGCATCTTTTATTCAACATGCTGGCGCTCTATATGTTCGGCTCTCCTGTGGAACGGAAGATCGGGACAAGAGAGTTCCTGCTCTTCTACTTCCTCGTCGGTATCCTTTCCGGTATCGCGAGCTTCGTCGTCTACTATCTTACGGGACGCAGTGCGATACTCCTCGGCGCCTCTGGGGCGATCTATGGGGTGCTGCTGCTCTTCTCAGTATTCTTCCCCTCCGCGGTCGTCCTTCTCTTCGGGGTGATACCGATGCGCGCGCCGATGCTCGTCCTTCTCTATTTCTGCATAGAGTTCTTCGGTTCGATGCTCTCCTCCGGCGGGGTAGGCCATGCCACGCATCTCTTCGGACTTGTCTTCGCTCTCCTCTATGTCATGATCCGCATGAGGATCAATCCGCTCCGGGCCTGGGGGCTATAGTCCGGCACGTATCTGGGCATAGCGCCTCTTGATCGTGTCGTAGATGAGGGAAAGCTTCTTCTCATGATGGCAGAAGGCGCTCTTGGCCGCGTTTATCGTAAGCTTCTCGATATCTGCAATATCAAGATCATAGTATTCAGATGCGATCGCAAGCTCCTTCGATAGCGATGTTCCGCTCATCAGCCTGTTGTCCGTACAGAGGAACACGCGGAAGCTGCTGCGGAAGAAGAGCGGGAAAGGATGCTTCTCGTAGCTTTCGGCGGCGCCTGTGCCTACGTTGGAGGTAAGGCACATCTCCAGCGGTATGCGCTTGTCGAGGACGAAGTGCGCGAGCGAGCCCATCTTAACGATCCGTCCGTCCTCGGTGATCATGTCATCAAGTAGCCTTGTCCCGTGGCCGATCCTGTGCGCTCCGCATATCTGTATCGCCTGCCAGATCGATTCCGTGCCGAAGGCCTCTCCTGCATGGATGGTGATGTTGAAGTTCTTGCGCCTTATGTACTGGAACGCCTCTATATGATCCTTCGCAGGGTGCCCTGCCTCATCGCCTGCCAGATCGAATCCCACTACGCCTCTGTCAGCGTATGCCGTGGCAAGCTCCGCGACCTTCAGTGACATCTCCGGCGATTCATGGCGCATGGCGCAGAGTATCAGGCCGTATTCCGTGCCTGTTTCCTTCCTCCCTTCTGCCATTCCGTCAAGCACGGCCCTGACCACGCGGTCCATCGTGAGTCCCTGTCGGGTATGGAGGGATGGGGCGAAGCGTATCTCGGCATATACTACGCCATCCGCGGCAAGATCCTCGATCTCCTCCCTGGCTATCCTTCTCAGCGCTTCTTCGTCCTGCATGATGGACGTAGTGACGCTGAAGCTCTCAAGGTATAGGCTCAGTGACCTTCTTTCAGAGCCAGCCCTGAACCATGCGGCCAGCCTTTCAGGGTCGGTCTCCGGCAGATCTATGCCCCTCTCCTCGGCCAGACTGATGATCGTCTCAGGCCTGACGGATCCATCCAGATGCTCGTGCAGCTCCACCTTCGGAAGCCTTCTGATAAGTTCATAGGCGATCATAAGAAGATTCTGCCTTCTCTCTGCTGGGAACGCAAGAGCCGGCCTGAAAGGGGCAATATTGCACATATTGTGTAAGAAATGCATAGATAACTGTTTGACCTTATTGCAGTTATCTGTGATAAAAATACGAATTTCGATATAATTCCGCTTTACATTCCTTATTATTCGGTGTGAAATCAATAGTGGAGGATTAATATGGCAAAGACCGCTGATTCTATCAATAAGAAGCTTCTCGCTGCCGCTATCAGCGCAACGAAGGCAAGGGATATCAAGGATCTCGTGGATAAGGGAGCTGATATCAACGCACATAACGAGTGGGGACTTACCCCTGTGATGCTTGCTGCGCAGTACAATCATTCTGTCGCGGTGCTGAACGCGCTCATCGCCGCAGGTGCTGACATCCATGAGGCAGAGCCGAAGTACAGGTCCAACGCTCTTCATCTTGCTGCCAACAGCTCCAAGAACCCGAAGGTCATCGAGGCCCTCCTTGCCGCTGGCGCCAACATCGATGCGAGGAACTACCTTGGCGAGACTGCCCTCATCATGGCTGTGAACAGCAACGACGAGACGAAGATCTCCACCCAGCTCATCAAGAGCGGTGCTGATATCAACGCACGCGACTATCAGGGACACTCTGTCCTTGACTATGCCAAGGCCGCGAAGAGGACCTATCTTGTCAATCTCCTCAAGGAGAAGGGCGCTGTCTGATCAGGAAGCGTTAGAGAACAGAAAGACGCCAGGAGCATTGTGCCTTCCGGCGTCTTTTCTCATAATGAGCGTAAGCGGAGGAATCATGTCATTGGCAGAAGAGGATAAAGGCTATCTTGAGACTGCTTACCTTGAGTCAATCCCCGGCATGAAGGAGAGTATCCTTGAAGGTATGGATACCCCTGTCGAGGATTGTATTCCAGCCTCGGAGATCGAATGGTAAGCCAAAGGCTGGCAGTATGCCACGTACTGGAATCGTAGATGGAATACCGTCCCTGAAATGAAAAATACACTGAGCCCGTAAGTCAGAGAGGTCTGAGTTACGGAGATGCAGTATCGATGGTAATCTTGGCTTGACGGAGTCGGGAGCCGGTGGCTAT
>CASFZR010000018.1 GCA_949299185.1 uncultured Spirochaetales bacterium | reverse complement strand
CGTCAAGAAGGACGAGATCGTCATGGTCATGGAGGCCATGAAGATGGAGAACGAGATCTACGCTCCTTGCGATGGTGTCATCTCCTCCATCCCTGTAAGTCAGGGCCAGCAGCTCCAGGCAGGTGACCTCCTCGTCACCATCGGTGGTGTCGCGGTAGCGGCTCCTCAGCCGGTCCAGGCAGCTCCTGCACCTCAGGCAGCTCCTGCACCTCAGGCAGCTCCGGTACAGGCGGCTCCAGCAGCTCCTCAGGCCGTAGTAACAGGCTCTGAGAACCGTCAAGAAGGACGAGATCGTCATGGTCATGGAGGCCATGAAGATGGAGAACGAGATCTACGCTCCTTGCGATGGTGTCATCTCCTCCATCCCTGTAAGCCAGGGTCAGCAGCTCCAGGCAGGTGACCTCCTCGTCACCATCGGCGGTGTCGCGGTAGCGGCTCCTCAGCCAGTCCAGGCAGCTCCTGCTGCAGAGCCAGCTCCACAGGCGGCACCAGCGCCTCAGGCAGCTCCGGTAGCAGCTCCTTCTGCAGGGGATACGGAGATCAAGGCACCGATGCCGGGTCTTGCACTCCGCTTCGAGGTTAAGGTCGGTGATCAGGTACAGCCGGATCAGGTCCTTATGGTCATGGAAGCCATGAAGATGGAGAACGAGATCTACTCACCTTGCGCAGGCACGGTAAAGCAGATCCTCGTCAATCAGGGAGACCAGCTCTCCGCTGATACCGTCCTCATGATAATCGGCTAAGGAGATAGCAGTAATGGATGCAATCATAAATGGTATGATGCAGCTCTGGACCTCGACAGGCCTCTTCGGCTTCCTCTTCCCAGACGCCATGCAGGCGGCCTGGGGAGATGCGGCAGCCAGCGCAGGCGCCGTGGGCTGGGGCTGTGCGATAATGATACTCGTTGGCTTCGTGCTTCTCTATCTCGCGATCAAGAAGGGATTTGAGCCTCTCCTGCTCATCCCTATCGCGATGGGATGCATACTCTCCAACATTCCTAATGCCTTCATCGCGGCGGTCGATCCGACCTCCGGCGATGCGGGATTCATCAAGATACTCTACGATGCCGGTATCGAGTCTGGCCTCTTCCCCGTGCTTATCTTCATGGGCGTAGGCGCCATGACCGACTTCGGACCGCTCATCGCGAACCCGAAGACGCTGCTCCTCGGAGCCGCGGCCCAGCTCGGCATCTTCACGGCACTCATCGGAGCGCTGCTCCTGTCCTTCATTCCTGGAATCAACTTCAATCTCAATGTCGCTGGTTCCATCGGAATCATCGGCGGAGCTGACGGCCCGACGGCGATCTACGTCACCAGCCGCCTTGCCCCTGAGTACCTCGGATCGATCGCTGTAGCGGCCTACTCCTACATGGCGCTGGTACCTATCATCCAGCCGCCTATCATGAAGCTCCTGACGACAGAGAAGGAGAGGAAGATCAGGATGCAGCAGCTCAGGCCGGTATCGAGGCTTGAGAAGATCATCTTCCCGATCATGGTAATCACGATCTGCGCTATTCTCCTGCCTTCAGCCTGCCCGCTTATCGGAGCGCTGATGTTCGGTAACCTCGCACGCGAGACCGGAGTCATCAACAGGCTCTCTGACACGATGCAGAACGCGCTGATGAACACGGTAACGATCTTCCTCGGACTCTCCGTCGGATCGAAGATGGCTGCCGACAAGTTCCTCAACCTCGAGACGCTGGGAATCCTCGTGCTCGGAATGGTCGCGTTCGGTGTGGGAACCGCAGGCGGAGTGCTTCTTGGAAAGCTCATGAACAAACTCGACCCGAAGCATCCGACCAATCCTCTCATCGGATCGGCTGGAGTATCGGCAGTGCCTATGGCAGCCCGCGTATCCAGCAAGGTCGGACAGGAGGCAGATACCCAGAACTTCCTTCTCATGCACGCCATGGGACCGAACGTATCCGGAGTTATCGGATCGGCTGTCGCAGCCGGCGTCCTCATCTCGGTCATCCCGACGATGCTCGCCGCTATCTAAGCGATACGGAAAAGCTGATGCAGGACACCTCGCAAGGGGTGTCCTTTCTTATCCCCTTACCTGCCTCGAATCAGATGAAAGGTATCATGTTTCAGATAGATACCATCCTCGCCTGCAAATCAAACCAATACACCAGGAATGAAAAGAAAATAGGCTTAAATAAGCATAGAATGAGCCATATCATTCAAACGGTATGAGGCTATCATCATCTGCCTGAAGTGACATAAGCTCAGAATCCAGATCTGAGATAAGGGAATCTAGAGCTTCATGAAAAGCCCCATGCAAACCGGAGAAAAACGGCTTCATCTTGGATGAGTTATACCGAATCGTATGAGAAGTTCTGAAATCATCATAGGTTCCATGAACCCAGTAATCACAAGCAAACTGATTCACGCCAAGAACGAAGCATACCACCTCAAAGGCTCCCGCTCTAAAAAGAGAGGCAACACACTCACTTAATGTAGCCCCTGTTGTCTTGATATCATCAATCAACGCAATACGCTTTCCAGAAAGACTCCCTTCATACACGAAGGCACCACGTACATTACTCATCCTATCTTCATGTGAAAGCGTCTTATTCTGACCATAATCACGGATACACTTGAACATCATGCCATAATCATCCAGATCAAGATCGTGGCTTACGCCTTCCAATATGCACCTGAAACGATCGGACTGCCCGGCCTGACAGGAACATTGCATATCCCATCAAATGGCTTATCATAATACGCTTGGAAGCTCCCTATCATCCTTGAGAATATCTGAGCAAATATACCATCAAAGCGTCCAGAGAGCTTGCCTTCGCTCTTATTTGCACGCAAGGCATATGAATATCGATCTATGGCCGATAGATAATGCGAGGATCCATAATATCTACCAGCTGCAATCAATCTTATGTCGCTAAACGGATCAGGAAGGGATGAAATGATCAGCCTTCCTGTAGACCTGACATCCTTTCCGATATCAGCAATCGCATTTTCACCGAAATAGCTCCAAAGGCCTGAGCGAAACTGCTTTACGAAAGAGTGCAACGATACACATGAATGATCAGGAAGGAAGCCCGTATCATCAGGCTTGATATTCATACCCCCTCGCAGCATGATGGTTAGATTCAACGAAGACAAAGCATTACGGATAAACCGAGGGTCATCGGATATATATGCGATTTCCCCTATCGCTGCACTTTCCTCCCTCATGATCGCACGCTGAAACAAAGGATCGGGAATATGAAACTTCCAAGGGATGATGGCTGATGCTCCCATATCACTGAATCTTTCCGCATCATTCGTTACAATATAGCAGGAATATTCAGATAAGAGCCATGAAAAGGCAACCTTATCATCAACCGAGAGCCTATACCCATCAAGATATATAACAAAGACCTTAATCCTGCTCAGAGTTGTCAGCAACGTATACAGGCTCCCCTTCAGCCACAACGATATCATCAGAATCGAAGAGATCAGATTCCTGATTACGACAGCGTTTGTATATATTGCTTGCCGATAATCTCTC
The DNA here is from genome assembly GCA_949299185.1 of uncultured Spirochaetales bacterium. Lineage (GTDB taxonomy): Bacteria > Spirochaetota > Spirochaetia > Sphaerochaetales > Sphaerochaetaceae > Ornithospirochaeta. The sequence goes on along the minus strand of CASFZR010000018.1, from coordinate 27,562 downwards.
GATTATCTCCTTTGGAGTCTTAACGACAACCGCGCCTCTCTTCATAAGATGCTGAGGCCATGTAATAGAGGTATTATTCAATATGCTTTGAGGGAATAGGACAAGACGCCCCTGCTTCAAGGCAAAGTCAGCCTGCTTCAAGGAGCCGGATGTTTCTCCGGCTTCCATTATAACGGTGGCACTAGAAAGACCGCTCATGACCCCGTTCCGCAACGGGAAGAACCATCTCTCAGTCTTAAGAGCCGGAGAGAACTGTGATATCACAAGGCCATCCTTCTCTATCCTCTTCTGGATCTTCTTATTCTCCATCGGATAATACTGATTCAGATTAGTACCTATGACAGCAATCGTCTTATATCCATTCTCCAATGCAACGCGATGGGCTGTTACATCTATGCCCTTAGCAAGACCCGAAACTATTATTATTCCATTACGTCCCAGCATGGATGCCACACGTTCAGTGTTATGGATTCCCTCAGGAGAAGCTTCCCTGCTACCTACCAATGCGACAGTCCTATCATCAAGGAGCAAAGACTTATTTCCTCTAACATAAAGGAAACGAGGGGCTTCTTCGGTCCTCGCCAGCAATGAAGGATATTCAGGGCTTCCGATTCTGATTATCTCATCATCCTTCTCAAGGCATTCAAATGCGGATTTAGAGGCTGTATATGAATCATAGAGCCTTTCTGGAACGATACCGAAGAATGATGACCATTCATCAAGCCTATCAACAAGAGGCTCCGAGGTATCAAGAATCTTGGAAAGCTCTTCGAATCTGCCTTTGACCTTTCTCTCACTGCAGGAAAGAGCCACCATTACAGAAGATAGATTGACAGCTTCCTGCTTGGTAGGAGTATCTATCCTGAACATTCCTCCTGTACCTCCGGACAAGTATGGAACAGAGCTGAATATCGATAGTTCACTCCGTCTCCTATTCAGCTCAGAGATATGATATATCGTCCCGGAACTATTCTTCTTGAATGGGACGATCCGTCCTTCGTTCGTCAGCTTGTTCAACCGCTGCACCGAAATCCCTAGGAACTCCGCGGCCTCTTTTGAGAAGAAAAACTGGGATTTATCCGGGAGCTTATCCATAGCTTCAAGTATTTATCAAGGGTTGATGATTGTCAATACTAAGCACAGCCAACTATGAGAATCAGATAAATTCCCATGCCCTATTCCTGATTATGCTGTTATAATCATGCATTATGTCAGGAAAAAGAGAAGATCATATATCATGGGATGAGTACTTCATGGGCATAGCGGTGCTGTCATCGCTCAGATCGAAGGATCCGAACACGCAGGTCGGAGCCTGCATCGTCAGCCCGGACAAGAAGATCATAGGAGTCGGCTATAACGGCTTCCCCACAGGATGCTCGGATGACGAGCTGCCTTGGCAGAGGGAGGGAGAATGGCTGGAGACCAAGTATCCATACGTCTGCCACGCGGAACTCAACGCAATCCTCAATTCCCCTATCTCAAGCCTCAAGGGCGCGACGCTCTATGTGGCGCTCTTCCCCTGCAATGAGTGCGCTAAGGCGATCATCCAGACGGGGATAAAGAAGGTCGTGTACCTCTCGAACAAGTATGAGACCAGCGACTCCACGAAGGCCAGCCGCATGATGATGAGCGCGGCCGGGATAGAGCTTGTGCAGCTGAAGACGACGCGCAAGGAGATCGTGCTGAAACTTGAGGCGTAATTCACTGTACGGCTATGAGACGCCGTTTCTCAAGCCGATGATCGAAGCAGTAGCGGAAGGGAACAAGGAGCAGGCGGTACGATGGTCCTTCAAGGAGGTTGAGAGGCCTATCCGGAGGCTTAAGAGGAAATTCCCCGATTATACTACCCCGCGCGACTGCAAGAGGCTAGGAGAACTCTACCTTGAGGATCGCGTCCCGCTTTCCCAGGTCAGATCCGTAGTCTCCGAGCTGTATGGGGAGGCGAAGCTGCTCGATGGCGCGGACAAGGCGCTGGCTCTCTCTGTCGGAGAAGGCATATCCTCACTCAAGACGAAGAGCCATGTCATGGGGTATGTCTTCTTCTATCTCACGGCGCTGAAGATGAATGGCGCCTCTGACAAGGAAATCGAGAGGGAGGCCGAACGCATGCGCCTCTCCTATGCCCTTTCCTTGACGTAGGCGATGGATGATGCGACAATTTCCAAGGACTGGTATCACAGACAGATGCTAAGGCAGAAGCTAAGCGGCCTTTCCGAGAAGAAAAGAGCGAGGCACAGATGCACTTTAACATCAATGGACAAGAATATACCGAAGAAAGAGATACCACGCTGCTGGATTATCTGAGGAATACCCTGAATCTCACAGGGGTGAAGGATGGCTGCAGCGAAGGGGCCTGCGGAACATGCTCCGTGATCATAGACGGCAAGCTGCGCAAGGCCTGCTCACAGAGGCTGTCGAAGCTCGACGGGGCTCATATAACGACGATAGAAGGCCTTAGCGATAGGGAGAAGAGCGTATACGGATATGCGTTTGCCGAGGCAGGGGCCGTACAGTGCGGATTCTGCATCCCTGGCATGATAATGGCCGGAAAGGCGCTGATAGACAGCAATCCCGATCCCTCAGGAAGCGATGTGAGGAAGGCTATCAGGGGGAATATCTGCAGATGCACGGGATACGTGAAGATAGAGAAGGCGATACTCCTTGCCGCCAGGATATTCCATGAGGATATCCCAATACCTGAAGAGGCAGAGGATCCTAGGCTCTCCGGCGACATGAAGAGGATAGACGCACTTGATAAGGCTCTTGGCAAGGGACTCTTCACCGATGATATCCGCATAGAAGGCATGGCCTATGCCGCGGCCCTGCGTTCCCCTGCCCCACGCATCCGCCTCATATCATTAGACACGAGCGTGGCTGAGAAGGATCCGAGGTGCATCAGGATAATAAAGGCCTCCGATGTCCCATATAATGCCCATGGGCACATAACCCCGGACTGGCCTGTACTCATTCCGGAAGGCAGCACGACCGCATACATCGGAGACGCGCTCTGCCTCATCGTCGCGACGGAGAGAGCCGCGCTTGAGGATATCAAGGGGCTGATAAGGCTGGAATACGAGACGCTTCCAGGCGTCTTCTCGCCTGAGGACGCGCTGAAGGATGAGATAGAGGTACACGAAGGCCGGAGCAATGTCATGGGCCACGAGATGATCGATCGCGGCGATGTCGACAAGGCGCTCTCTGAGAGCGATATGATCTTCGATGGAGAGTACGAGACCCCATTTACAGAACATGCCTTCATGGAACCTGAGTGTGCGATAGCCCTACCCTACGGCGATGGCGTGTTCGTCTACGCCGGGGACCAGTCCGTCTACGATGACCAGAGGGAGATCGCGAGGATGCTCTCCCTTGATAAAAGCAAGGTACGGGTCCGCGCATCGCTCGTAGGCGGAGGATTCGGAGGCAAGGAGGATATGTCCGTACAGCACCATGCCGCCCTTGCCGCCTATATAACGAAGAGGCCCGTGAACATGAAGCTCTCACGCCAGGAAAGCCTCAGCGTCCACCCCAAGCGCCACCCGATGAGGATATCCTTGAAGCTAGGCTTCTCCAAGGATGGCAGGATCAAGGCGATGGATGCCCATATCCTCTCAGACAATGGCGCCTATGCATCGATCGGCGGGCCGGTGCTGCAAAGGGCCTGTACGCACGCTTCTGGACCGTATTCATTCACCGATTTCCGTGTCGAAGGCACGGCTCTGTATACCAACAATGTCCCTGCAGGGGCATTCAGAGGCTTTGGAGTGACGCAGTCATGCTTCGCGATAGAGAGCGCGATGGATGAGGTAGCCTCAAGGCTCGGCATGGATCCCTTCGAGATACGACGCCTCAATGCCCTCCGTCCTGGCGACACGATGCCCAACGGCCAGATCGCCGGACCAGACACGGCAATAGTCGAATGCCTAGACGCAGTAAGGGATGAATACTACGCCTCCGACCGTACAGGCATTGCCATCGCGATGAAGAACAGCGGCATAGGCGTCGGTTCCCATGATACCGGACGATGCATACTATCAGTAGAGAACGGCATCATACATATACGGTCCTCGGCTGCGTGCATGGGCCAGGGCGTCGGAACGGTAGAGCTGCAAATAGCGGCAGAGACGCTCTCGCTCCCTGCAGCATCGTTCATCGTAGAGCCCCCTGATACAGAACGTACCCCGGATAGCGGGACCTCAACGGCATCTAGGCAGACGGCCTTCACGGGAGAGGCCGTGCGACGGGCAGCGCTCTCACTGAAGGCAGATCTCGACAAGCACCCGCTCTCCGAGCTGGAAGGGCGGGAGTACTACGGGGAGTTCGAGTTCGTCACGGATCCGATCAGCAGCAGCAAGGAGCATCCGGTATCACACCTAGCCTACTCATACTCCGCGCAGGTGGCGAAGCTAGGTGCTGATGGCAAGGTCGAGAAGATAACAGCGGCCTGCGATGCCGGTACGGTCATAAACCAGAAGGCAATCGAAGGACAGGTGGAAGGCGGGGTGCTGATGGGCATGGGCTATGCCCTTACTGAGAACTTCATCGTGAGCGATGGCTATGTCAGATCGAGATATGGTACGCTTGGCCTGCTGAGGGCCACGGACAGGCCGGAGATCGAGACTATCATGGTCCATGGCAAAGGCACTCTTGATACCGCATATGGGGCCAAGGGCATAGGTGAGCTATGCACGATACCGACTGCTCCCGCGATTGCCAATGCCTACAGGAGGCTGGACGGAAAGAGCAGGAGATCCCTGCCTCTGGAAGGCACCCCCTACTCCCCGAAGCGCTAGCTATAGCCTGAAGAGGCTGTCTATCGCGGCAAGCTCCTCAGAGGAGAAATCCCTGGCGGTGGCCAGTGCCCCGATGTTCTCCAGAAGCTGATCAACCGTCCTGGCCCCGACCAGCACTGAGGTGACGTTCTCGCGCGCAAGAAGCCATGTGATAGCCATCTCCGCAAGGCTCTGTCCCCTCCTCGCGGCAAGCTCGTTCAGCGAGCATAGCCTTTCCACGTTATCGTGGGTAAGGGCCTCCTGGATCCTCTCGCTCCGTACTCCGCGTGAATCACCTGGGATGGTTCCGGAAAGGTACTTATCCGTGAGGATGCCCTGATTGAGCGGCGAGAATATGACAGAGCCCATGCCAAGCCTTGCAAGGCCATGCAGGAGGCCATCACTCTCGATATGGCGATCCATGATATTATATTTCACCTGATTGACCAGCGGATGGATTCCCTGCTTCTCCAGCAGATCCACCATCCTCACCGTCTCGGCAAGCGAGTACTTGGAGATGGCTACATAGAGGGCCTTGCCGCTCCTGACTATCTGCGTAAGCGCTTCAGCAGTCTCCTCCATCGGCGTCTCCGGATCAGGGCGATGATGGTAGAAGATATCCACATAGTCCAGCCCCATGCACATAAGGCTGCGATCCAGAGAGGCTATGAGATGCTTCTTCGACCCCCAGTCACCATAGGGACCATTCCAGCAGAGATGTCCGGCCTTGGTGGCTATGACGATCTCATCGCGATGGGAAGAAAGCACTGAACGCAGTATGCGTCCGAAACGCTCCTCTGCGCTCCACTCAGGAGGGCCGTAGTTATCCGCAAGATCGAAATAGGTTATACCGTGATCGAACGCAGTGGCCACGATCTCCTCAGCGATCCTGTCATCGCCGCCCTCTCCGAAGTCCTGCCACAGACCGAATGATATCTCAGGCAGAAGCAGTCCTGAGCGCCCTGCCCTCCTGTATCCTACCATCACCTTCTCCTCAGCCATCTTCCCTAGCCTCCTTCTCCGCATCCTCAATAGCCTTCCATACGGCAGGCAGCAATAATCCCATGAATCTGGGGCCCTGTCCCTTCAGCCTCTTTTCCAAGGCCTCGATAGAGTGCGGAGGATCTGCGGCAAGGGCAGGAATGAGCCGCTTCTCCATCACCCTGACGGCAGGAACGTTGAAACGCCTTGCTATGCGGTCACGGGCGAGAAATATATGACGGACATAGATGCGCTCGCGGCGGCTCATGCGTCGCCAGTCCCCCACCTTCTTCCAGCCGGGTTCCGGAGTCTTGACCCGCAGGGCCTTGCGCATCTCCCCTGCGGCTCTCTCCTCAAGCCCTGCCTCACGGACAAGCGGCACAAGGGTGTCCTTGAGATCAAGGAGGTACCTCACATCCTCCAAGGCGTACTCTATCTGAGACTGCGGGAGCGGACGTCGGAGCCAGTTTGAAGTCTGGTTGCGCTTCTTGCTTCCTCCCGAGGCGGCCTCTATCCCCAGATAGCGCTCCTCAAGCCCGGTGAGGTTACCTGTATAACCCAGGACAATGGCCAGCACCCTGATATCAAAGATGTTCTCTATCACGGCATCATAGTTCTTATGCACGAGCGACGCATCGGACTGCGCATCGAACCAGACCTTCTCCACGGGAGAGGCAAAGAATAGCCTGAGGCCATCCGGCGTGACGGAGGAAGAGCGAGGATCGATGATGAAGTACTCCTTCCCATCGAATACCTGGATAAGGCATAGATGCTCGCCGTAGATATGAAGATTGAACTCGCCCTCGAAATCGACGGCGATGCGCTGCATCCCGTTCCAGCGCCCTACGGCCTGGGCAATCTTCTCATCCGTATCTAGGTAGAGATAATCCATATGGAGAGAATAGCCTAAAGAGCGCGCAGAGAACAGACTGCGATCAGTTAATCCGCAACGTGTAGAAGATCTCAGGAGCGGTAGGAACCTCCGCATCCTCTATAGGGAGAGGATCGGCAATCTCATCAAGCTCGATGGAGGTAATAAGCGAGAAGACCTCAGGACGGGAAGGAATAGCCAGACGCACGCCTTCATCCTCGCCGCCCTCGACAGAAAGGCCCACTACAGAGACCGTGGGAGCCTCTGGCACGGCTACCTCCTCGACTTGCTCCTCTTCCGCAACGATCTCCGGAACCGGCTCAGGCGGAGGCAATGCCTCATCCTCATCAGCCTCAGCAGCATCAGTCACATAGATCTCGGTGGGGCCGTCAGCACTCCCTATGATTCCTATTGTCTCTGGAGGTAGATCCACGCCAAAGCGAGGGGCAATGGCGATAACCGTCAGCACAGAGGCCATCGCGGCGATGATGAAGCCAAGCATCACCGCTGGAAGCAGGGTCGCAGCCAGGAAGAGCGAGAGCAGTAGCGAGACGAGAGAAATGCCTCCAAGCACGGCCAGCGTCGGAGAACCTGATGCTATAGCACCCCCTCCGAAAGCCAAGACCGCAATGGCAGATATGATCAAGCTCCACTTCCTCATCGCATCCTTCCTCTCTCCATCATCGCCTCAAGCTCTTTCCAATATCCATCGACGAAAGCCTGCGGAGACACAGGCACAGCCTCCTTCCCATATGATAACACCCTCGCTATAAGCTCCTTAGGGCCCATCGCGGGAACGGTAAGCTCATAGACAGCTCCATCGATCCATCTGCCTCTCTGCTCATCATGCCATATCTCAGCAGATACAGATAGTGCCGCACCGCCGGAAAAGCGCATCGTATACTCCTCAGGGGAGGAGGATGTCATGAATATGCCATAGGCTCCCTTAGACATCCGCTCTATCTCCTCCTCGCTCCGCTTCTCCGCCTTCCTGCCGATGACAGAGAGTGATTCCACGCGAGATAGCCGGAACGTACGTATCGCCCTTTTCCCGACATCATAGGAGAGAAGATACCATGCGCTCTCATAGCTGATGAGCCTGAGAGGCTCCACGAGACGCCGCTCGCCCTCAGGATCCCCAGGCTTACGATACATAAGCTCAAGTGTCAGATCCTCATCGAAGGCCCTGATGATTGCTCCGATGAATCGCTCATCGCCTATGAGGCTACGACGGTTCTCCCTGTATTCGACATGCGAGAGCACCTTCCGCATCGAGGATGGGATGCTTGAGGAAAGCTCATGGCCGCCAGGGGTATCTGAGGAGGAGGCATCATAGAGGGCAAGGGATAGTATCATGCGCTCACGCCATGAGGAGAGGATATCCGCATCGTCGCTGATGCGATAGGCCCGGATAGAGCGATCGTAGATCAATGATGAGGAGTCAGGAAGCACGCGGTCACGGATGTATTCTATGTCGCGGCCGGCCTGCCTGATGGATATTCCGAAGCGCTCCGAGATCCCGGAAAGCCGCACATACCCCCCTTCCCGGGAAAGGCGGTAGAGGATATCGAAGATGCGCTCTGTCTGACTCATAGGATGGATTATATCTGAAAGGAAGGGCTTAGAAAGCAGGAAAGGCCTGCCGAAGCAGACCTTTCCAGACTATCGAGGAAGCTATCAGCCCTTGTAGGCCTTGAGCGATGACTCGAGGGTATCGAGCATATCGGAAAGCTCCTTCGGGAGATGCTTGCCGAACTTCGGGTAGTGGTTGGTCCTGATGTCCTCGACCTCCCTCAGCCAGCCTTCGACATCGACCTTGAGAAGCTCTGCCATATCAGCATCGCTGACTCCCTCAGGCCTGTCGATAGCATCAACGGTCGGCATGATTCCGATCGGCGTATCAACGGTCTTAGCAGTGCCATCGCAGCACTCGAAGATCCACTTGAGGACGCGGCTGTTATCGCCATAGCCCGGCCAGATGAAGTGGCCATCGGCATCCTTGCGGAACCAGTTGACGTAGAAGATCTTAGGCAGGACATCCTGGGAAGGAGCGGCCTTACCCACATCGATCCAGTGCTGGAAGTAGTCTCCCATGTTGTATCCGCAGAACGGAAGCATTGCGAACGGATCGCGCCTGATCGTTCCGGCCTTGACGTCAAGGGTAGCAGCCGTGACCTCGGAACCGACGATGGAGCCAAGGAACACGCCATGATTCCAGTTGCGTGACATATGCACGAGAGGAATGGTTGACGGCCTTCTGCCACCGAAGAGGATAGCGGAGATAGGAACTCCTGCCGGATCCTCCCACTCAGGTGCGATGCATGGGCACTGCGCTGCAGGAGCGGTGAACCTTGAGTTCGGATGAGCTGCTGGCTTCTGCTCCTTGTTTCCCTTGTCCTGTACCCAGCTGTTGCCGTTCCAGTCCGTAAGAGGACCCGGAGCGTCATAGCCGATGCCTTCCCACCATACATCCTTGTCCTCAGTGAGAGCGACGTTGGTGAAGATGGTGTTCTTGGAAGCAGCCATGAGGGCATTGTAGTTGGACTTAGCAGAGGTGCCAGGAGCAACGCCGAAGAATCCAGCCTCAGGGTTGATCGCGTAGAGCCTGCCGTCCTTGCCCGGCTTCATCCATGCGATATCATCACCGATGGTGTGGACTTCCCAGCCAGGGATGGTAGGAATGAGCATGGCGAGGTTGGTCTTTCCGCAGGCTGATGGGAACGCACCCGTCACATACTTGCTCTTGCCCTCTGGGTTGGTGACCTTGAGGATGAGCATATGCTCGGCGAGCCATCCCTCATCACGAGCAAGCACGGATGCGATGCGGAGGGCAAAGCACTTCTTTCCAAGCAGGGCGTTTCCACCATAGCCGGAACCATAGGACCAGATCTCCCTCGTGTCAGGGAACTGGGAGATGTACTTATGCTCCATCGGAGCGCATGGCCACTTGCCGCCATCGGTCTCACCCTCTGCAAGAGGCTTGCCTACGGAGTGGAGGCATGGAACGAAATAGCCGTCCGAGCCGAGTACATCGAGGACCTTCTTTCCGACGCGGGTCATGATCATCATGTTGCAGACAACGTATGCGCTATCGGTAAGCTCGACGCCGATCTTCGCCATCGGAGAACCGACAGGACCCATGGAGAACGGGATGACATAGAGCGTCCTGCCCTTCATGCAACCCCTATAGAGGTCGGTCATGGTAGCCTTCAGCTCCTTAGGATCGATCCAGTTGTTGGTCGGACCGGCATCATCCTGCTTCTCTGCAGCGATGAATGTCCTCTTCTCTACACGCGCCACGTCCGAAGGATCGGAATCGAAGAGTACGCAGTTTGGCTTCTTCTCAGGATTGAGGCGGACGCAGAGGCCCTCCTTTACCTGGAGGTCGATGAGTTCATCATACTGCGCCTGGGAACCATCACAGACAACGATGTTGTCCGGGGTTGCGAGGGCAGCGAACTCGTTGACCCACTGAACTAGCTTAGGATGCTTAAGATCGTTAAGTGTCATCGAATTCTCCTTATATCTTCCGCTATAGCGGAATCGTATTCTCTGAAAAGAATAAATGCTATCGCCCCTTTTGGCAAGCGACAGGAGAACCAGGCCTCTCCATCGCGATATACAAGAAAGGAGTAATGTGCTATAGGATTTCGATCCAATTCTCAGGGAAGCCTATATGCATAAGGCTGATTGAGTTCGAATATCTGTCAATAAGCGTAATCAAATCAGCCTTGAAGAGATCCCAATCGCTCTTTGAGGGGCACATATTCCTAAGCATGAGGATCTGTCGGAACAGCGAACGTTGATCATGCTCAGGATATGATAGCTGGGAGGGCATCGACGGAATTGAAATGAAATTCCAGTAGTAGAGGCGGGAATAATGCGCACAGCGATTGCGTAGCTCGGTCAGGCATCTCAGCCAGCTCCTCATGATCGGAACTGAATAATACTGACATATCCTTACGATCTCTTTCTGATCCTGGCTCTTAAGATCAGCATAGAAATACGAGAGCATCCCCATCGAGAAGAACTCAACGATGACCCAGATAGGAAACCTGCCTCCATACTTCTCATTATGGTGGGAAACTATCGGAGTATTCCTATTATCCTCTATGCATTTTTCCACGTGCCTGAGAAACACATCGCTCTTATGCCTGCTTGAGAAGTTTACGGAATCAAGATATCCAAGAGGGGTGTAATGATGGGCGAAATAATATGCAAGCTGTGTCCTAAGATATAGTTCGATTACCTCAATGATGCGGAACAGCAGATTCCTTAAGCGAGCATCAAAATCATAAATCCTTCTCACCTTATGGAACGAAATACCTTTAGCATATCTGTCATCCGAAGTCTTAAATGGCAGCAGATAAGCAGTGAATCTATAATAATTCGCATTCTTAAGGAATGCTATGCATGAATCCTCGTCATCTATTATCAAGCCTCGACGTTCCAGGATCGCAACTTGTTCTTCATAGGATGTCGCAGGCTTCGTATCCATCACATGACTCCGATAAAAATGTCTCCCCATGGGACACATGCTATGCAGAGGTGCGGGGAGTCCTATTGAACATAAGTATATTGTGGCCATTCCGAATGTCAACAGGATGCAGGGAAAAGCAGCCTTCACCCCATGATACATGAACGTAACTACCAGCCACGGCAGCCCTATATTCAACAACGAACCTTCTGCCATACGGCAATGATTTGCAGAGAAAAGCCAGACAGGATACCATTTATCCATGGAAGCTCCGACAATCTACATGATATACGGCAAGGACGCGGCGGCAATGACTAGATCACTGCTAGATGCGTATGGAATCGATGAGCGCATCAAGGACAAGGAGAGGATCATCCTCAAGCCCAATCTCGTGACGCCATCAAGGCCCGAGGAAGGGGCCACGACGCACACTCAGATCATAATCGCGCTGATCGAGTACCTGCAGGAGCTGGGCAAGGAAGATATAACGATAGCCGAGGGATCATGGGTCGGGGCATCGACGGAAGAGGCCTTCCGGAGGTGCGGCTACCACAGGATCGCCGCAGAGTATGGCGTGAAGCTGCTGGATACCAAGAAGGACAGCTTCAGGACGCTTGAATACGATGGCATGAGGATGGAGGTATCAGAGACGATCCTCGGCTGCGACTATCTGATAAACCTCCCGGTGCTTAAAGGCCACTGCCAGACGAGGATGACGGCGGCGATGAAGAACCTCAAGGGATGCCTCTCCGACAGATCGAAGAGGGAGTTCCACAGGCTCGGGCTGATGAGGCCCATAGCGGCACTTAACATGCTCATCAAGTCAGACCTGACGATCGTGGACAGCCTCTCAGGAGACCTCGACTTCGAGGAAGGAGGGAATCCGGTAGAGACGGATCGGATGATGGTAGGAGATGATCCGATCGCCCTCGATATCCTCGGGGCCTCCCTGATGGGCTACTCCCCCGATGATATCCCATACATCCCCATAGCCTTGGAGTACTCAGGAAGGAGCCTCTCGCTTGAGGATATAGCGATCCGGGAGCTGAACAGGCCGGAGAGCGGAACGGCGAGGCCCAGCGGAGCGGTAGGACGGCTTGCGGCGTACACCGATCCCGCAGACGCCTGCTCTGCGTGCTTCGCCTCCCTTATCCACGCGCTCAAGCGCCTTGAGGAGGATGGGGACATCGGCAGGCTCGGAGGGAAGAGGATAGCCGTCGGTCAGGGCTGGAAGGGCAAGGCCATGGAGATAGGCTCCGGATCCTGCTGCTCGAAGGCAGCACACGGGGTGAAGGGCTGTCCTCCCTCCGCCTCTGATATCCTCAGGATGCTTGAAGACCTTTGATCTGGCCTATGCTACACTCGGGCTATGATAGAACTCGCGCTTCCCGCAGGAACGATCGAAGAGGCACTGGTCTCATTCAGGGCCGGAGCCGATGCCGTCTATTTCGGCATGAAGGAATTTTCCGCCAGACGCGGTGCCGGTAACTTCAGCATCGATGACCTCTCAAGGATCAGAAGGTACTCGAAGGAGCATGGAAGGAAGATCTATGTCACGGTGAACACGCTCATCGATGACAAGACGCTTCCTGCGCTGTATGACACCCTTGAGGATATAGCATCCATAGGCGCCGATGGCATAATAACCCAGGATCTGGGAGTGGCCCGGCTACTAAGGAAGGACTTTCCTTCCCTGCCCCTCCACGGCTCGACGCAGCTTGCCGTCCATACCGCTGGAGGCGTGAAGGAGATGCAGGCGCTGGGCTTCGAGCGCGTGGTGCTGTCTCGGGAGCTGACGCTTGAGGAGATCAGGGCGATACGCCTCGCCTGCCCCGACGTGGAACTCAAGGTATTCATACATGGCGCGCTATGCTACGGCTTCTCAGGCCTCTGCATGGCCTCCCATGAGATAACAGGTCGTTCTGCCAACGAGGGCGCCTGTGCCCAGATATGCCGCACATGGTTCACCGATGAGTCGACGGGAAGGAAGCTCTATCCCTTCTCCCTGAAGGACCTCGACGCAGGCGCTCTCGTCAGGGCACTTGATGATATGGGAATCGACAGCCTCAAGGTGGAAGGGAGGCTGAAGGGGCCGGAGTACGTCGATGCCGTGACACGGTACTACCGTGCGCTGCTTGACGGAAAGGATGGGAAAGCCGAACACAGGGCGGTCGCGCTCTCCTTCCAGAGAGAAGCCTCCACAGGCTACCTCGAGGGCACAGGCCCTGGGCACAAGGCCATGCTCACCGAAGGCTATACCGGACACAAGGGAATAAGGATCGGGCGCGTGCTTGACCAGAGAGGGCGCAAGCTGCTGGTGGAAAGCCATGAGAGGATCAAGGATCATGACGGCCTTATGGTGCTGATAGCCGCATCAGGCTTCCTTGAGCCATATAGGTTCGCCGCAAGGATCGCGGATCATGAGGGAGAAAGATATATACTAATCCTCCCTGAAGACAAGGAACTGCCACGCTCCTCGGTCCTCCATATGATATCTGACAGCTCCATGAACTTCCGCAAGGTCTCCGTGGATATCCCCCAGGGGAAGAATGAGGAAGAGGCCTCTATAGAGATCGGAGAAGAAGTGATAAGGGTATCGACGGCACGGCTCTCGATGGAGTACGAGGCAGATATCAAGCCATCGGAAAAGAGCGCAGAGGAAGCGGTGAGAAAGTGCTTCGGAGCCTCGGGAGAGAGCCACCACGCGCTCTATCCGCTCCATATATCAGGGGCCGAGGGAAGGTATATCAATCCCGGTGCCATGAAGGCGATGAGGAGGGATTTCCTGTCTAGGCTGGACCAGATACCGGAAACGAGGAAGCGCTATCGCTGCTGCATCAGCGGCAACAGCACACAGCTGCTTCCTGACAGGCACCTTCTCGATGGAGCGCGCACGCCATGGAACGCAGAAGGAAGGCTCATAGATGGCAGGACGTATCTATCATTCCCAGCCGTCAGGTTCGATGAGGAGGAGGTCTTCCGCCAGATGGAGGAAAAGGCAAGGGATGCCCTCTCCCCCGTGATAGGCCTGAACAACATAGGGGATATCGCCTTCGCGAAGGCCCATCCTGAATATGATTATTTCGCAGATATCTACCTATACATGTCCAACATGGAGGCAGCGGCATTGCTGAAGGAAGAGGTACCGACGCTCATCGGAGGATACCTCTGGGTAGAGAGAGATGAATATGAAGGCCCTTGGCCGTTCACGCCGACTCCCGTAAGGAGCTACAGGATGCCGCTCTTCATATCACGCAACTGCTATCGTCACGACGCGCTTGGCGAGGATTGCAGAGGATGCAAGCGCCATCACACCTACCCTATCGAGCAGAATGGACGGCGCTATACGGTATATATCGATGACTGCCTGACGATCGTCAGATGAGGCCGAACCTCTTGACGAAGGCCTCTGCGTTCTGGATGGAACCGCCGGCAGCACCCTTGACGATGTTGTTCACGAGAAGCACGAAGCCAATCTTCCCGTTCTTCTTCTTGAGCCTTCCGGTATAGACGACCATCCCCTTCGGAGTGCCCCAGAAGGCATACTTCGGCTGAGGGAAGGTGGGCTCTGCGGAATAGACGATAGGCTGGGATGGCGTCGAAGGAAGATCGGAAGCCTCCTTGAACTCTGCCCATGCCTTGATGATGTCGTCGGTCTCGACATCCTCTTCCAGATCGAGCCAGATCGTCTCAAGATGGCCGAACATGACCGGCACGCGCACTGTATAGGCATATACCTCAGGATCTATCGAGAGAATCTTCTTCACCTCCTTCTCGATCTTCTCCTCCTCCCCTCCGATATATGGGATGCAGTTATCCGTGATATCAAAGGAAGAGAGGCCCGGGTATCCCGCGCCCGATACGCTCTGATAGCTGTTGATCGTTATCGTCTTGATACCGAACCTGCGAAGCGGAGCGAGGGCCATCGCGAGTCCTGTCGTCACGCAGTTGGCGTTGGTCACGCAGAAGCCGGTCTGAGGATAGCCCTGCGCCCTGATCAGCTCAAGCTGCTCGGAGTTCGTCTCCGGAATCAGGATAGGCACATCCTGGTCGTAGCGCATCGCAGCTGCGTTGGAGAAGACATAGAAGCCATTTGCCCTGAGCTGAGGCTCGGCCTCACGCGCAACCGCCGCGGGAAGGGCTGAGAACACGATCTGCACTCCCTCTTCCTTCATGGCCTTGAGATTGAACTCCCTGACCTCCATCTCCCTGATGGAATCGGGCATCTCGAACGGCATTACCCAATGAACCGTCGCGGCGTACTTCTGCCCGACCCTGGCAGCCGATGCCGTCACATAGCTAAGCTCGAACCATGGATGATCAGAGAGCATCCACATGAAGACCTGTCCGACAGCGCCTGTCGCGCCGATTACCGCTACCTTGAACTTCTTATCCATTCCATGTGCCTCGTTTTGCGTGAAGAGTACTTATTTTGGAGTATATATGCAAGAGCTGACAGCCAAAGGGATTAACAAGAAATGCGATCAGATGGCCAATCTTCTCCTACCCTGTTGATTTTCCTGTCTTTTACTGGTATATTCATCCAAGTCAATGCAAAGGGGCCGTAGCTCATCTGGCTAGAGCGATTGAATGGCATTCAATAGGTGGGCGGTTCGATCCCGCTCGGCTCCATCGAGGGACTACCATAGCGGTGGTCCCTTTTTATGTATTCGGCAATGAGTATATGGATATCTCCTCGATATAATCGGCGCTCTCAAGCTTCTCAAGCAGCTCCTCATGGCAGGAGGCATCGGAGAAGATGACGCGGGCGGAGAATATCCTATCTCCGTTCTCGCTGCGCTGTACCGTGAAGCTGCGGTACTGTATCCCCTTCGAAAGAAGATGATCCCTCAGCTCATGGATGCTGAGTCCGCTCCTGGTGAGATTGACCTTTATAGCGCCTACGATATTGTTATGGGGAAAGAAATGCCTGCTATGCAGCACGATCTGCACCACGAGCATGAGCGCTGTGGATATGATGCCGATGCCATACATCCCCGCGCCGAACGCGATACCCACGCCCACCGTCGCCCATAGACCCGCGGACGTGGTCAGGCCCAGCGCGCTCTCGCTCCTGACGAATATGACGCCGGCACCGAGGAAGCCGATGGCAGAGACGACGCTTGCAGCGATACGGGAGGCATCAACGGAGATACCCTCGACAGAAAGGACGTCGAAGAATCCGTATTTCGACACGATCATCATCAAGGCAGAGGCCATCGCGACTATTATGTGGGTCCTCACGCCCGCACTCTTCTGCCTCCTCTCCCTCTCTGCTCCTATCAGGGAACCGCAGATTATCGCGGCGACAAGGCGCAATGTATAATCAAGTAGGCTATCATCCATAGAGTTATGATACCATCGAATGGCTACGGCGTATAAGTAGCCCCGCTCCACTCAGCATTATATATATGAGCATATGGGCAATGACGATCGACGCACCGGTAGGTAATGAGAACGCATAGGAGGCGATGAAGCCGGCAAGGAACGCGACCACGCTCTCGATGGCGGCTATCACCGAGACGCGGAAGTACGTCCTGGCGACCTTCATGGCGGATAGAGAGGGGAAGATCAGCAGGGAGGATATCAGCATCGAGCCAAGCATCCTCATTCCGACGACGATCACAAGCGCGGTCAGAAGCGCGAGGAGGTTGTTATAGCGCTCGCATCTCAGCCCTGTGGCCTTCGCGAATACGGGATCGAATGTCGTCGCGTAGATCTGATGATAGAACACCAGATACGTGAAGAGCGTCACTATAGATACTGCCAATGATATCAATGCATCGCTTCGCGAGACGGAGAGGATGGAGCCGAAGAGGAAGGCATTGAGATCCGTGTTCACCCCGCCTATGGATACCGCGGCGACTCCTATCGCCAGGGAAGACGACGAAAGGAGCGCGATGGCGCTGTCTCCACCGCCCTTACGCTGCGATAGCCGTAGCAGGAGGAATGCCGATACCACCACGACAGGAAGCGTCACATACAGCGGCGACAGCGAGAGCAGAGACGCTATGCCGAGCGCCCCGAAGCCTACATGCGAGAGTCCGTCTCCTATCATGGAATAACGCCTCAGCACCAAGCTCACGCCTAGCAGTGATGATGAGATGGAAATCAGGAACCCAACGAAGAGAGCCCTGGCGAGGAATGGATATGAAAGGATCTCAGCGATGATCATGGCCGGCCTCCTTCAGGAATGTCCTACCCTTCTCCGATTCGAAGTACTCATCCTTCGGCCCGAAGAAATAACCGTCATGGGAGAAGTGGAGTATCTTCACGGCCGCGTTGAGCGCCGGATGGATATCATGAGTGACCATCAGCACCGTTATGCCGCTGTCATTGAGGGAATCGATCATCGAATAAAGCTCTGACGTGGCCTGCGGATCGAGGCCTGTCGCCGGCTCATCGAGGAGCAGCAGACGCTCGGTGGCCATCATAGCGCGCGCAAGCAGTACCCTCTGCTGCTGCCCTCCGGAGAGTTCCTGGAAGGATGCGGAGGCCAGGCGTGAGATACCAAGCCGATCGAGCATAGCCCGGCACCTCTCCTTCTCCTCCCGCGAATAGCCGAATAGCCGACGATGCCTGTTCAGGCAGCCAGAAAGCACGATCTCCGTAACGGATGAGGGGAAATCACGCTGGATGACGGATCTCTGCGGAAGATACCCTATCGCATCTTGCCGAAGCCCTCCGCTGAGGACTATCCTGCCTGAAAGCGGTGGGATAAGCCCGAGTACCGTCTTCACGAAGGTGCTTTTGCCTGAGCCGTTCTCTCCTACTATGCATATATAGTCACCGCTCTCTACGGAGAACGTGAGATGGGAGACGACCGGCTCCCCCTCATACCCTATCGTAATGTCATTGCCGATTATCAGATCCACCAAGGGCCTCCTTGAGAACGTCTATGTTCCTCTCCATTATCGAGACGTATGTCGCTCCCTGGGCGAAGTCCAGCGCAGAAGCGTTATGCATGGAATAGAAGGTCCGGACAGGGACGCCGGCCTCCTCAGCGATCGTCCTTGCGATAAGCTCCGAGGACAGCTCTATGTTCAACACGCATGGCACATCAAGCTCCCGCGCCTTGTCTATGAGGAAGGCGACGGTACGCGCACTGGGCTCGCTCTCCTCGGCACAGCCGGGGAACGCAGCATAGTAATCCAGGCTATACTCCCTTACGAAGTAGAGAAGCGGAAAGCGGGAAGCGAAGATGAGCGTATGCAACGGCGCTTCCTCGACTATAGCCCGGAACTCCTCATCGAGACTCTCCAGCTCCGCGATATACTTCGCAGAACACGCCTCATAGCGTTCCTCATGCTCTGGGTCGATGCTGGAGAGCGTGGCTGAGAGGCCACGGATGATAGCAATCTCATTGCTGGGACTGGTCCAGACATGCTCATCCATCTGGAAGTCATGGTCATGGCTATGGCCATGCTCCTCCTCTTCCTCCATTCCCTCTCGCCTCTCCTCCTCAAGTAGGCTTACCTGATCGACAAGGCGGAAGAGTACCGGAGGCGCATCGAGAGTAGAGATAAGGGCCTCTACCCATTCATCGGAAGGGCCTCCTGTAAGAACGACGAGATCGGCCTCCGAAAGCCTCACCATATCCCTTGCGGTCGGATCATAGCTGTGGCTCTCCGTCCCTGGAGGAAGGAGCATCACGAGGCCATCGGTAGAGCCAAGCACGGCCCTGCAGGCATCATAGGAGGGGAAATCCACCGCGACGACCGATAAGGATCCATGATCCTCCCCGCCTTCCACATGGCAGGAAGAAAGGCAGAGCAGCATGAGGGGAAGCAGCAACAGCCTTCTCATCGCTTCCTACACTCCGGGCAGATGCCCCTGATGACCGTAGACTGCAGCACGCCGTACCCAGTAGCGCGCTCGATGAGGCTTCCAAGCTCCTTGGAGATATCCTCATCGAGATGGCATGTACGGCCGCAGATGGCGCACTCGACATGCATATGGTTCGGGCAATGCTCCGGATCCGAGTAGCGATAGGCATAGCCGCGCCCTGAGGAGAGGCGCACGAGATGCCCTTCCTCGACAAGGCGCGGTATCAGACGATAGACCGTAGACTGCACGGCCCCTTCGATGGAGGCTATGACCTCCTCAGGGGTAAAGGCCTTCTCCCTGTGGGAGGAGAAGAACTCAAGGATGCTGTCACGCTGGCCGGTATTATACTGAGACATCGAATTGAGAATAATTCTCAATTATACGCGCGTCAAGCATCCACCCCTGCGTAGAGCGCTCCGGAAAGGTACCTGTCGCCGGAATCTGGCATCACGGCAACGATCGTCTTCCCCTCAGTCTTCCTAGCAAGGCGCAATGCCACAGCGAGGGCTGCTCCGGAGGAGATACCGAGGAGGACGCCTTCCTTACGGGCGGCAAGCCTCGCGTACTCCATCGCCTCCTCATCAGAGACCGTCTCCACAGCATCGATCACACCCCGGTCAAGCACCTCCGGAACGAATCCTGCACCGATGCCCTGTATGCCATGGCGTCCGGCCTTGCCGCCGGAAAGCACCGGAGAAGCAGAGGGCTCGACAGCCACGACAGAGACTGAGGGATCACGCTCCTTTAGATAGCGTCCAGCCCCGGTGATAGTACCGCCAGAGCCTACCGCGGAGACGAGGATATCAAGATGACCGTCAGTATCCTTCCATATCTCAGGACCGGTGGTCCTGTAATGGGCATCGGCATTGGCCCTGTTCGAGAACTGGCCGCAGACTATGGAACCGGGGATCTCCTCTGAGAGGGACTCCGCCTTCCTGATAGCGCCAGCCATGCCCTCCGCTCCCGGCGTAAGCACAAGCTCCGCTCCATAGGCCCTCATCAGGCGCCGCCTCTCCTCGCTCATGGAATCGGGCATGACGATGATCACGCGATAGCCGCGGCTCGTGCCGATAGCGGCCAGGCCTATCCCGGTATTGCCGGAGGTCGGCTCTATGATCGTACCGCCTTCTCCCAGCCTGCCGCTCCTCTCCGCATCATCTATCATCGCCAGCGCAGCCCTGTCCTTCACGGAACCGGTGGGATTAAGATACTCCAGCTTCAGGAGGACGCGTGACTTGAGACCAAGCTCCCTTGCGATGCTCACCGCTTCCAGAAGCGGAGTGTTCCCTACAAGCTCATCAACCCTTCCGACTATCATCGATCACCTTCCTCGCCATATCAGGATAGTTCGTGATGACGCTGTCCACGCCCAGCGAGAGGCAGCGCCTGATTCCTTCCTCGTCATTGACTGTCCAGACGTTCACGCCGACACCATTATCATGGAAATCACCCACGACTCCCTCATCTATGATCCTCAGATCAGGATGGAAGTACCTGATATCCATCTCCCTGAAGAGGGTACCCATCCGCTCCAGCCTCATGCCGGAGAAGAGCATCGCATATTCAAGCTCAGGCGCCAGCTGCTTCATGCGCAGCACGGAAAGCCAGTTGAATGAGGAGATGATGATCCTGTCCTCAAGCGAAAAGCGCCTTATCAGGGCCGCGACCTTCTCCTCGATGCCGGGGTAATACAGTGGAGCGGTCTTCAGCTCTATGTTCGTCACCACCCGGCCGCCTATGACGGAGAAGTACTCCTCAAGGGATGGGATCGTGGGATGGCTATTCCACTCCCCGTCATCAGACTTCCCCACTCCGATAGCCTCAAGCTCCGCCCTGGTGTAATCAGAGACGATCCCGTCTCTTCCCGTGGTACGGGAAAGCGCCTCGTCGTGCATTATCATCACCTCGCCGTCCTTGGAGAGGTGGACATCCAGCTCTATGCCATCAACGCCGCAGTCTACGGCCGCCTCGAACGCTGTCATCGTATTCTCGGGATACCTTCCCGAGAAACCCCTATGTGCGAATATCCTCATATCCTGAATATAACATCAAAGTCGGATTTGATTGACTTTCCTTCGCCTTTTTCCGATATTCCGTTTATGGCAGGCTTCTATAATGGCCGCAATGGCTCTGATCAGCTATCGGTATTCCTTATAGCGGTTGCGGTGGTCCTCGCGGTCGCCGCATCGGTAATCGACACGGAGATCATACGCATGGCTGTAACCGTGCCAGCGCTCGCCCTCGCGGCCTGGGCAGTCTTCCGCATGATGTCGAGGAACATAGGCAGGAGACGCAATGAGAACGACACGTTCCTCTCTCTGATCGGACAGAGCCCTGAGAAGAAGGCAAGGAGGGCCGACAGGAAGACCCACAGGTACTTCAGATGCCCTAAGTGCAAGGAATACTGCCGCGTTCCACGGAACAAGGGTAAGATAAGGATAACCTGCCCCCACTGCGGGGAGCAGTTCATAAAGAGGACGTGATGTTCGGATACGTTGCTGCTGACATAAAAGGGCTGTCAAAGGAAGAGAGGGCGCTGTACAAGGCCCATTACTGCGGGCTGTGCCATGTGCTGAGGGAACGCTATGGAAGCATAGGCACATCAACCCTTTCCTATGACATGGTCTTCCTTGACATGGTCCTCTCCGATCTCAATGACGAAGAGGAGACGGAGGGCAGCGAGAGATGCGCTGTACATCCTATCAAGGAGCATAGGTACATCCATACGGCAAGCACCGGCTATGCGGCTGACATGCAGATGCTCCTCGGCTACTACTCGCTTCTCGATAATATCCACGACGAGGGCAAGGGAGGAAGGAACGAGGAGAAGTTCAGGGCGCTGATGCCTGACCTCAAGGCACGCTATCAGAGGCAGGATGGACGCATCAGGGAAGAGCTTGGCAGGCTCATGGAGAGGGAGAAGGAGGGTTGCAGGGATCCAGAGGAGATGTCATTGATGACAGGCAATCTCCTTGGAGAGATATTCGTGTATGATGATTCCTCCTTCTTCCGCGATGACCTAAGGGCCCTGGGATGCGGGCTGGGACGCTTCGTATACCTCCTGGACGCGTGGTGCGATAGGAAGAAGGATCAGAAGAAGGGACTATACAACCCTCTGCCTGAGGGAATCGGGAAAGGGGAGATGCGGGATATGCTTATCGATGCGGCGGCCACCGCTTCGACGGCTTTTGAGCAGCTTCCGCTCGATCAGCATGTTTCAATTCTCAGGAATATCCTTTACAGTGGCATATGGATAAGATTCGAGGGAACGGAAAGGAAAGATGACTGACCCATATAGCGTGCTTGGCCTCCCCCACGGGGCATCTGATGACGAGGTCAAGAAGGCATACAAGAGGCTTGCGAAGAAATACCATCCTGACATAGCCGGTAACAGCGAGGAGGCTGCCCGGAAGATGCAGGAGATCAATGCCGCATATGACCAGATCATCAACCACCGGAATGATTACCA
Source organism: uncultured Spirochaetales bacterium (assembly GCA_949299185.1). Taxonomy (GTDB): domain Bacteria; phylum Spirochaetota; class Spirochaetia; order Sphaerochaetales; family Sphaerochaetaceae; genus Ornithospirochaeta. The sequence goes on along the minus strand of CASFZR010000018.1, from coordinate 5,168 downwards.
GTACCAGCAGCGCACGTCATCCTATGGATATGGATACGGAGGCGGCTATGGTGCTGACTCCGGAGAGCCGATAGAGATGCAGGCCGCGGTGAACTACATCAACGCGCGCCGCTTCATGGAGGCGCTCAACACCCTCTATTCGATACCTCAGGAGAAGCGTAGCGGAAGATGGTACTTCCTCTCCGCATACGCGAAGGCCCATACAGGGGACACGGTCGGAGCCCGGAGGGATATAGATATCGCGATACAGATGGAGCCCGGAAACATGAGCTACAGGACATTCAGCGATAATCTCTCAGGAAGGCGGAACGCCTATACAGGATACACGCAGAGCTACTCTCAGAACTCTCCTGGAGGATTCTGCAGCTCACTCTGCCTCTCTATCCTGTTCTTCCGTTTCTGCTTCTGCTTCATTTAGGGACGTACGGCTGTACCATCGAGCAGATGAATTCAGCGGCGCCATCCAGCCTCAGGGGAATCGTTCCTACCACTATGTCATAATAGATCCCCGCGGCAGCTGATATGATGAAATCCAGACGTAGTATCAGCAGATCCTTATTCGGATGGTTCTTCGCGAGATCGCTGTCGAGGAAGTACCTCATCGCGATCTGCTTGATCTCATTCAGGAACTCCTGTATGCCCGTGGTAGACAGCAGCATCTTGTAATAGCTGCTCTCCTCGCTAAGGAACATCGTGATCTTATCAAGAAGCGGACGCGGATTACGTATCACGGTGTCGGCTGGCAGGCTGTAGAACGCCTCCTCCATCTCATGAAGAGCATCGGTCCTGATGCGATCTAGAACCTCCCTTGAATCCTTGAAGTGTGCGTAGAATGTCCCCCTATTGATATCAGCCTTCCTGACGATATCGGTAATCGTTATCTTCTCAAAAGGCTTCTCCTGCATAAGGGAAACTAGGGCGCTCCTTATCAACGTCTTAGATCGGATAGAGCTTCGGTATTCAGCTTTCTTTCGCTTTTCCTCCATCTCAGTTCCCTCCTTTTTCTAAGTCTATTATGGAATCAGCGATAAAGAAAGAGTAAAATCAATTCTCAGTGAAATATAGAATTGCATAGTCAATTGCTTTGGAAAGACCATCTTTTTCCACAGCTGAGGTGATGTATCCCGCAACGTTTTTAAGGCCATCGGTGGCGTTTCCCATGGCGATTCCCAGTTCCGCACGGCTAACCATCTCTATATCATTGGCTCCGTCGCCTATGGCTACGGTATGGCCCTTGACGGCGCTGCATCGTTCTATGATATCGATTCCGGAAGCCTTGGAGACGGATGGAAGCACGATCTCGCCCATAAGATCCGCAGGCAGTCCGACCGTGTTATCCACGACGGAGAAATCGGGAGAGAGCGCAGCCCTCACCTCATCGATCGTCCCTTCCTTAGCGATATACAAGAGCTTATTCATCTCCACATCGGAGGGAATCTCGGATGCCACCACTATGCCATCGAGCGCCACCATGCGCCCTACATGCTCCATAAGGAGGCCTCGCCAGTATTCCAGTCCTTCCGGAGTGATATATGTTCCTCTGTCAGACTGCACGAGGACATAGTAGCCACGTTCCCGGCAGAAGGATAGCACCCTATTCTTCTCCTCTTCCGTGAACGAGCGGTGATACACCTGCCTCTCTCCGATATAAACAGTCGCGCCGGCTCCATAGATTCCACCATCGAATCCGATCGAGCGGACGCTCTCAATGACCTCCGCAGGACTCCTGCCAGTAGCAAGGAAGGCCCTGTTGCCCAGCTTCCGGAGCCTTCTTATCGCATTGGCCGCGCTCTCAGGCACATCACCGCCGAATGGAAGGAGCGTACCGTCTATATCGAAGAAGAAGTCGATCACTACATTCCCCTGATGATCTGGAAGCCAGCGTCGGCAAGACGCTTCTTTATCTCCTCGATATGATCGAAGTCCCTTGTCTCCATCCGCACCCGGAGCGTGCAGTTATTGATATTCGCCTCATTGCCGTTCTTATCATGGAAGACGCCTATGACATTCGCTCCGCTCTCCGCGACGATGGATGACACCTCCACAAGCTGTCCAGGCTTATCCATAAGCTCGACGGTGATGTCTGCGACACGGCCTTCCTTGATAAGGGCGCGGTCGATGACGCGGGAAAGGATCGTCACGTCGATGTTCCCTCCCGATACGATAAGGGCGGTCTTCTTTCCCTCTAGGGGTATCTTACCGGATAATGCGGCTGCGACAGCGACGGCACCGGCCCCCTCAGAGACGAGCTTCTGGGTCTCCATCATGTTGAGTATCGCGACGGCTATCTCATCATCGGTGACTGTAAGGATATCATCGACATACTGCTCCGTAAGCGAGAACGTGAGATCGCCAGGGCTCTTGACCGCGATTCCATCCGCGATCGTGTTGACCGTAGGAAGCGTCTCGATGTGATGATGCTCATGCGAGACAAGCATCGAGGCCGCGCCTGATGCCTGGACGCCATAGACCTTGATCGATGGCCTGAGCTTCTTCATCGTGAAGGCAACGCCGGAGATGAATCCGCCTCCGCCGACAGGGACCACCACCTGATCCACATCCGGAAGCTGCTCAAGGATCTCAAGCCCGATTGTTCCCTGACCCGCGATCACATCCTCATCATTGAAGGGATGGATCATCGTGCGTCCCGTATCCTCCATGATCTCCAGAGCCCTCTTGTAGGCATCATCATAGACACCCTTGACAAGCTCTACCCTAGCCCCATAGGCACGCGTGGCCTCTACCTTAGATATAGGAGCGCCCTCTGGGATACATATCAGTGCATCGATTCCCTGCCTTGATGCCGCAAGCGCGACACCCTGCGCATGATTGCCGGCAGAACAGGCGATGACACCCTTCTTCTTCTGCTCATCGGTAAGCCTGGATATCTTGTAATACGCACCACGAAGCTTGAACGAGCCCGTGTTCTGAAGGTTCTCCGTCTTGAGATACACCTCGTTATCCGGAAACATCTTAGGCGCCCTGATAAGATCGGTCATCCTCGCCACCTTCTTCAGCGCGAACGATGCCTGATAAACATTGTCTAGAGTAAGCATAGACGGATAATACCGCTTTCCCCCGTACAGTGTCACGATAGAGACAGCCCCCACCGAAGCAGGGGCTGGGAAACAAGCTCAGGAATTTAAATGTAATTAATCTCAACTTTACCGTTAGTCGTGATTTTTTCCCTAAGAGTCTCTTCAATCTTCAGGTTATCAATAATCAGGGATGCTTCTTCATTATTTTCAGCCCCCAGTAAATAAATATCTGGAAGATTGTCGGCAGGGAATTCCAAACCAGCAAAATCAAATCTGCCTATACCATAAATTTGGTACCCTGAAGCAATACCTTTATTGAGATATTCAATGATGCCTGCTCCTGATTCACACAATTCAGGCAGAATATGATCTGCTCCTTTAGGGACAGCAGGAACGACAAGAAGGTAACCATCGGGTATAACATAGTATTCCACAAGTCCCGCATCATCAAATGATGATATTGTATAAGGTTCCTGTACGGCAGTAGTACTGAACTTGTCCCAAATCACAGAAACAGAATTATTAGAAGCTTTGGCAAAACTTCCCAGACTGAAATTACCTGTAATATCATTGCCAGTAGAATAGATGAATTCAGTATCATCAAAATCAATGGAACAATTTGACGAACTCTGGATATCAAAGAAATTCACATAAGGTTCTGTACTTTCATTCGCATATACGGTTCCTCCGTTTACATTGACTTCAATATCTTCAGAATCTGTAATGGCGATAGAAGAAAAGCCATAATGTTTATCGTGGGACTGTCCTTCTCCCCAAAGGATTGAATCATTAACAGTTATCAAGGCGTTTTTACTACCGAATTCCAAATCTCTGTTTTTTGTCGCAAAAATAGCACCCCATCCCTGAATATAGGATTCCTTGATATCTACAATACTTTTCTTTATCGCAGAGCCAACACTAAGCAACCGTATGCCGTAACCATGTCCTTCGGCTATAACAGATGAATTAACTACGCTTAAATCAATGCTTCCTATATTATCTGCACCAATACCAATAGATTCCCATGCCGTTACAGCACTTTCCACATACAATGAAGAATTCAAAACCGATACTTTAGCTGATATGTCTTCATTAAATGTGCCGGCTAATACGCAAACAGCAGCTCTCTGGGAATTACCTTCACTTGCTTCTACATTCACAACTGATGAATCAACAACAATCACAGGAGCTTTTACATTAAGAGCCTGAACCCCACGGTAATTCGCAAAGGGCTCAATCACGCAACCAATCAATGAGACATCGCATGAATCGCTGTTGTTAGCAAGAACGAGCGGTTTCTTACCACTAGGATCATTAGTAGCCACGGATTGAATGAGCTTCATATTCTCTATGACAACAGGCTCAGATGTCGTAACGATTATCGTTCCATCCATAACCGTAATTTCATCTGAAACCGGAACCTCAACAGCACGCCCATTTTCATCAAAGGAAACAGGAGCCTTTCCTTCTCCGATTATACGAACACCCCTTTCGATCTGGAAGTAATCAGGGGCTTTGCTTTCAAGATCAATCATCCCTGCCGAAACATATATTACTTCAGCATCTGGATTATCCAAAGCTGCCGCCAATGTCCGATAAGGAGCCTCCTCCGAGCCGTCTTCAGTGGCAGCCTGAGATGAAGGATCAACGAACTTGGTCGTATCGTTTATTTCCCATACTGCAGTCAATGTAACATCTGCATTGAGCCTTGTATTCCAGCTTGTAACAGGCGTCTCTTCGTCATTAAGGATCCAGCCAGCAAGGGTATATCCTGTCTTCGATGGGGCTTCAGATGGCTGAATAAGATATGCCGATGCGGCTGTTCCTATAGTCTCTCCATCGGAGACATATGTAATCGTGTACTGTGTTGGAGGTATATACTCAGGCTTCTCCTCTGGAATAGTCGTCTCCGTCCCTCCTACCGACAGGACGGCATCATCTGGGATCGTTACCGATACAGATGGAGTGCCTTCCGCTACTGTCTTTCCTTCCTCATCGGTCGTGAGCGTTACTCCATAGCTCGTCCCTGACGCGCCTTCACTCGCATCTATGGAAAGCTCGACATCCACCGTCCCCTCGCTCGTGCCGGAGACCGCCATCGCCTCTTTAGTCCTCAGCTCGTATGCCCTG
>CASFZR010000017.1 GCA_949299185.1 uncultured Spirochaetales bacterium | reverse complement strand
GCGAAGTACTTGTCACCGTCGCCGAACTGGGCGATGGCCGTCTCCTCATCGGGGTTGTTCATGAAGTTCACGTAGCGCTTGAGGATCTCAGGCTCGAAGACAAGCGTGTTCTTTATTCCCAGCCTGTACTTCTGGTTCTCCTGATTCTTGAGCATGTTCATGAACGCGGAGTTATAGACCCTGTGCATCCCGAGCGTCCTGACGAAGTAGCCCTCCATCATCCAGAAGGCCTCTGCCAGGAGCAGGGTATCAGGAGCCTCTACCGCCACGCGGTCTACGACCTCCCTCCAGAACTCCTGCGGGATCCTCCTGTTGAACTCCTCATCGGACATCGCGTGTCCCGCCCTTCCTGCTATGTCGCCGCCACGGCCGGGCTTGGGGTACCACAGCCTCTGTATATGCCTCTTCGCGAGCGTCATCGCCGCATCAAAGCGGATGATGGGGAAGTTCCTCGCGACATGGATTATCTTCTGGATGACGGCCTCCCTTGTCTCCGGGTTGAGATAATCGAGCTGTGCAGTATCGTTCCAGGGCATCGACGTGCCATCGTTTCCATGGAAGATGTAGCGGCAGCGGCCGTTTCTCCTATCGATTAGGCGGAATGTGACCGCGGCATCGGTCCTGTCATAGTAGTGGTCCTCGATCTTGACCTCGAAGTCAGGATTCGTGGAGAGATCCGGACCATTGTATGTATATGAAGGGAATGGCGGCCAGTCCTGCTGGATGAAATAATCAGGATGCTCATATACCCAGTTGCCATCGATTCCCGTATGGTTGGGGACCATATCGGAGGCAAGCCTTATGCCCCTTGCCTTACAGCGCTGGCGCAGGTTCTCGAGCGCGCCCCAGCCACCGATCGCCGCCGCGATATCATAATCCTTGAGAGAGTAGGCGGAGGCTTCCGCATCAGGGTTGCCGCAGAGGTTCTTTATCCTCTTGGAGGCATCGGAACGCTCCCAGAGCCCGATCAGCCAGAGGGCCGTGAAGCCACGGTCTCTAAGGGTATCAAGCTCTTCGTCTGGTATCTGATCGAGCCTGTAGATATTCCTCTTGTACTTCTTCGACAGCTGATCAAGCCATACGAGGGTGCATTTCGCCATCATGACGACACGAGGCATCCAGTTCGAATCATCGGAAAACGCCTCGTACTCGTTGAGATCGCTGTCGGAGTAATCGATCACATGGGTGGGGCCGCCGCCTCCACCGACACCGCCCCTGTCCTTCTCCTCCTCATGGATATAGTCAAGGGAGATCTCAAGCAGCGTTATGAGGCTGTCAGGGAGGAACGCCCTCCATTCACGCAGTATGTAGCGCATCTGCTCCTCAAGCGAGTTCGGATAGAGCCTCGCCGGAAGCTGAAGCATCGTGAAGATATCCTCGGTATTCGGACGACCGTCCCTGAGGTCATCCTTGGGGAAGGAGGAGAGTATCGAGGAGAGGGCCTTGATTCCCTCTGGGTATACCACCTCATCCGGTGATACGAATGGCTTTGACGCTGCGAGGAGGGCAGGGTTCTGCATCAGTACCTGATGGATGAAGAATCCCCTCATATCCTCCTCTATCCTCTCGGAGTCATCCGGCTTGGATTCATCCAGAGCAGGAGAGGGGAAGGTCCTGGAGAAGAACCTGAGTACATCTGACAGCTCCTCGTTGGATATCACGGGGGCTATGCGGCGGGAGAAGAAGTCCGCATGTCCGTCGTCCATCCTTGCCGATAGCACGATCTGGTATATGAGATGCAGCACCGCCGAGGCATGGAGCTTTCCAGGAGAGACGAAACCATCTCCCTTGCCTTCTTCCTTGAGCTTGCTATTGTATCTGAAAGCAAGATCCGCAGCTTCCCTGTATAGCAGATCCAGGCTTTCATCCGTTGCGAATACCGGCCCGGTTATCCTGATCTTCTGCCTTGATGGCTCTGCAATCCTGAGGTCCCTTCTTTTCATCAACACACCCTTCTTTTGTTATTGTTCTGTTATTCTAGCACAACAGAATCGGCATTTTGAGAGGAAAACCGCGCTGGGGCGATAAATGGTCGTTTTTCAGCTTATGTGGTATTCCCCTTCCTTGATAGGAGAGCCAAGCAGCTTCCTGCAGAGGTCGAATACCTGTGATAGCCTTATCATCTCATCGCCCTTGAATGGCGAGGTGACATATAGCGCCAGGTCTCCATGAGGCGGCTTGCCGATCCCTATGCGCAGCCTATAGAAGCCGTCGCTTCCGATCCTCTCCCTTATGCTTCTCAGTCCCTTGTGACCCTGCAGGCCGCCTCCCTTCTGCAGCCTTACCGTCCCAAGCGGCAGCTCGGTGTCGTCATGCGCCACCAGTATCTCCTCCGGTGAGAGCTTGAAGAAGGCCTTTGCCTCTGATACCGCAGTTCCTGACAGGTTCATGAATGTCATCGGCTTCATCACCTTCATATCCGGAAGGGACAGGAATGAGGAGTGGAACTTCATCTGCCAGGATGCGTCAGGATATAGCTCGTCAGCGAGGAGGAATCCGGCATTATGCCTCGTGTTACGGTACTCGCTTCCCGGATTTCCAAGGAATATGGAGAGTCTGATCATAACGAAGAGTATTAAAGGTAGCCTTAATATGGTCAAGAGAGATAGAATATCAATGCAATAAATGCTTTTGGAGGCAAATATGGCAACTAGCAAGGTTAGTGGGGATTTCATCCTCAAGCTGCTTGTAGGCATCCTCTTCGTCGTGATCGGCATCGAGGGTATCGCTAACTTCGGGGGAAATGATCTCTATCAGAAGCTCGATGAGGCGCCGAGGATCATCGTGGGCGTGGTCCTCCTTGTCGCGGGCCTGCTGATGATCGTCCCCTCATTCATCGGAGGCATAAAGAAGTCACTCGTCAAGGTATCCACGCTTATCGCGCTCGTCGCCTGGCTCATCTATATCGTCCTTGCCGACTTCGTCTATGGACTGAGAGGAGTGGATGGAAAGGAGTGGTTCCTCTGGATCGAGAACATCGTGTACCATCTCCTGATCCTCTACTGCGTATACCGCGTGGCATCTCCCGCGGTCAAGCAGCTGGGAAACAAGTGATCATCTAGACCTCTCCACGCCCTTTCTCCTGCAGCTATCGGCTATCGGACAGTCCGAGCAGTGAGGGGAGATGGGCGTGCATACCTTCTGCCCATAGCGCACCAGCAGCTCATTGAGCGGTATCCAGAAGCGCCTGGGCAGTATCCTTCTCAGCTCCTTCTCCGTCTCCTCTGGGGTCTTCGTGTCTACCCAGCCTATCCTGTTCGCTATCTGATGCACATGGCAGTCCACGCATATCGCATCGATTCCGAATCCGAGGTTAAGCACAAGGGAAGCGGTCTTGAGACCCACTCCCGGAAGCGACAGGAGCCTATCCATATCCGCAGGGACCGTCCCTCCGTACTCCTCCATGAGGATCTCGGCTATCTTCCTCAGCTGCTCTCCCTTCCTCTTGTAGAATCCTGCGGGCCTTATCGTCTCGGCGATCGTCTCGGCAGGCGTGGATGCGAGCGTCCTTATATCCGGGGCGATCCTGAAAAGGCGCTCCGATGCTTCAAGCGTGACGCTGTCCTTCGTCCTCAGGCTGATGACGGTGGAGACAAGCACTCTGTAGGGGTCATTCCTTTCCTCCGCGATCAGACTGACTGACGGGAGGGGAGAGCCAAGCTCTGCCAGCCTGGAGGAGAATAGGGAGAATATCTTATCGAAGTATCTGTCGTCCATAGTTCCCTTCATTGACCAAATCGGATGGAAAAGCTAGCTTTTTCCCTGATATGATCGTCATTCTCAAGCAGGGTATAACACCCGTCGAAAAAGATAAAGTAAAGTCCTTCCTCCAGGAAAAGGGCTTCATCGTCAAGGAGATCGTCGGACAGCAGGATACCGTTCTCGGTGCCGTCGGAAAGGTACATATGGATATAAGGACGGTAGAGCTGCTTCCCGGAGTAAGCTCCGTCGTCCCCATCTCCAAGCCATATAAGCTCGCCTCTCGTGAGATGAAGAAGGAGGATACGATCGTATCCGTCGGCAAGGTGAGGATAGGCGGCAACCGCGTCGTGGTGATGGCCGGCCCCTGTGCCGTTGAGAGCTATGACCAGATAATGACCATAGCGGAAGCCGTCAGGGAGTCCGGTGCGGTGATCCTCCGCGGCGGCGCCTTCAAGCCTAGGACCAGTCCGTACTCCTTCCAGGGGCTTGGGGAGGAGGGGCTTAAGCTCCTTCGCAAGGCCGGTGACGCCTTCGATATGCCTATAACCACGGAGGTCGTCTCTCCCCGTGATGTCGAGATGATGGCCGGATACATCGACATGTTCCAGATCGGCGCGAGGAACATGCAGAACTTCGAGCTGCTGAAGGAGGTCGGCAAGACTGGTATGCCGGTACTCCTCAAGCGTGGGCTTGCCGCGACGATCGAGGAATGGCTCATGGCCGCAGAGTACCTCATGGCCTCAGGAACCGATCAGGTAGTGCTATGCGAGAGGGGAATAAGGACCTATGAGAAGGCGACAAGGAATACCCTCGATTGCTCCGCTATCCCAGTGGTGCAGAAGCTTACGCATCTTCCTGTCATAGGAGATCCCTCGCACGCTACGGGCATCAGGGACATGGTCGCCCCGATGAGCCTTGCCCTTGTTGCCTCCGGTGCTTCCGGAGTGATAGTCGAGGTGCATAACTGCCCGGAATGCGCCCTTTCCGATGGCCCTCAGTCTCTCTATCCCTCGCAGTTCGATAAGCTTGTCAGGGATATCCAGGCGCTATGCCCGGTAGTCGGAAAGAGCCTGGAGAAGGTTCCTCGGAACATCGGTGTCAAGAGGAGCGAAGGGGAGAAGAAGGCGGAGGCCCAGGCAGATCTCACCGTCGCGTTCCAGGGAGTGCGTGGAGCGTTCTCCGAGCTTGCCGTCAGGCGCTCCTTCGATGAGGACGTCAATCTCCTGCCGAGCCATACGTTCGCTGCCGCGTTCGATGCCGTCTCCTCCGGTAAGGCCAAGTACGCTGTCGTGCCTATAGAGAACACCCTTGGAGGTACGATCTACGATACACTCGATCTTCTGGCGATCCATCCGGAGATCACTGTCGTGGGAGAGACGCTCATAAGGGTCGTGCATAATCTGATCACGATGCCGGATGCCCAGATGTCTGACATAAAGAAGGTGTACTCCCATCCTCAGGGGCTTGCCCAGTGCAGGAAGTTCCTCTCGGAAGAGCTGCCGGATGCGGAGATCGTTCCCTTCTTCGACACCGCCGGTGCCGTCGAGTATGTCGCCAAGACCGGTGACAAGAGCATCGCGGCTATCGCAGGTGAGCCTGCCGCCACGTTCTATGGCATGAAGATCCTCAGGGAGAACATAGAGACCGATGCTTCGAACTTCACGAGATTCTATGTGATCACGCGTGAGGAGAACGCGGCTGTCTATCGCTCTGAGGCGAGGATAAACAAGGCCATCGTATCGTTCTCCGTAGCCGATGAGCCCGGTTCGCTTATCGAGGCGCTTTCCGTATTCAAGGATAATGGGATAAACATGATCAAGCTTGAGTCCCGCCCGATACCCGGAAAGCCATGGGAGTACCTCATGTTCGTGGAGTGCCAGCTTTCGGATGCGGACAAGTTCACTGAGGTTATCGATAAGATGAAGGAGAAGACGGTTTCCTGCCGTGTCCTTGGGACATATGCTTCTGCCAGATGATAGCCCGCGGCTACGATGACGAGCTTCTTTTCATGGGAATCCTCTCCGTACGGGGATTCCCATCGCTTCTCCAAGAGAGGCTTGAGGCCTCTTTCGGCCCTGTGGATATCATCACGGAGCCATTCCCGTTCACCTTCACCGACTACTACGTCCCAGAGATGGGAGAGGGCATCGAGCGCTTCTTCATATCCTTCTCTAATCTCGTACAGCCCGATACCCTTGCCATGATCAAGGAAAGGACGAATGAGATAGAGGGAGAGTGGGCGGAGGACGGCAGGCGACCCATCAATCTCGATCCGGGGCTCCTTTCCCTTTCGAGCATCGTCCTTGCCACGACCAAGAACCGCTCCCATCGTATCGCGATCGGACGCTCGCTCTATGCGGAGCTTACGCTTATCTATCAAAACAGGCATTTTGAGGCTTTGCCTTGGACCTATGCTGATTATAGGTCGGAAGAGGTGCAGGAGGTACTGCTGCGCCTCCGCGATAGATACAAGCAGCTTTCCAGGTTGGCAAAAGAGAGGGGCTAGGGCGTATAAAGGGTATGATCATACTCTTTGCCCTTATCGTGTTGCTGCTATCATCCTGTTCTCTTGATATCCCCATCCCCGTCACGCTTGTCATCGGAGAGGAGCATCCCTTCGAGGAGCTTTTCAGCCGTGACCTGTGGTATACGCTCTCCTATTTCGATGGACGGGAGGAGAGGACCATCCATATCGACCAGGGGACGAGGAAGATCTCTGTCCGCGTGTATTCCGGAGGGCTGCGCGCCTTTTCGATGAAACCTATGGGAGAGCTGGGGCCGATAGGGGGATTCTTCGAGCCGGGCGATGATGGCGTCGTCTATCTGAAGGGCTCTTCCGGCGACCTTGCGGAGCAGATGGTCTCAGCGCTTTCCTATCGCAATGATGCAGTCGAGAGGCTATCCATGAGAGAGCTTCTTGGGGCGGAGGATGACCTCAGGGCTATAGATGAGACTGAGTTCCTCTCCCGTATCTATGATGGCACGTTGACATCTTCCACGATACCTCATAAGGAGAGGAGGCTTATCGGATTCGATTCGATCCCTGAAGGCCTATGGGTCTCTGAGAGATATGACACTCCATCGTTCGCTGTGGAGATGAGCGGAGATGAGACCGTGTTCGATATCTATCCCGGCGCCTATCGGTATATCTGCAAGGAACGTGGCCTTCTTCTTACGGTGGTGCTTACAGAGGATGGTGAGGCCTCCGCCTCGATAAGGGAGTCTCCGATAATCTAGCTTGATACCGTATACGGTACCGTATATTATAAGGGAGGAATAGATGTCCAAATGGGAGAAGCTTATTGCTAGGCTCCATAGCGGTTCGTCAGAGCTGTGCTTTGAGGAATTAAGGAAGATACTGGAATCCTACGGATATGAGATGAGGCAATCGTCTTCTGGAAGTAGTCATTATGTTTTCAGGAAAAAGCATCATAAGGCCATAACTATTCCTAGGCAGAGATTCATGAAGAAGGCTTATATCCTTCTTGTGAAGGAAGAGGTAGAGGCCGAGGAGAAGGGAAGATGAGCAAGGATATCGGATACTACATGTCGCTGCCATACAGGATCGAGCTTATCGCTGATAAGGAAAGCGGAGGGTATGCCGTGAGGTTCCCTGAGCTGAGGGGATGCATCACAGCAGGAGACTCCTTGGAGGAGGCCGTTGCCAACGCGGATGATGCGAAGCGCACGTGGCTTGAGGCGATGCTTGAGGACGGTGAGGAGATTCCGGAGCCTGATGTGTTGCGGCGGTTCTCCGGGGAATTCCGCCTACGCATACCATCCGAGCTTCATAGGAGCCTCTATATGAGTGCTAGGGAGCAGGGGATCAGCATGAATATGTACTGCACCGCCATCCTATCTCATCATGAAGGCATGGTAGCTGGCCATCATTAGATGGTTATTGCTGTTGGAATACAGTGCGCTCAGATGCTATCCTTGAGCCATGGAGTCGTTGAGAGAGCTGTATAGGATCGGGTATGGGCCATCATCATCCCATACGATGGGGCCGAGGGCCGCCGCGGAGAGGTTCATAGAGGCCCATCCTGACGCGAGGAAGGTAAGGGCGGAGCTTTATGGATCGCTGGCGGCAACAGGCAAGGGCCATCTTACCGATAAGGCTATAAGGACGGTATTCCAGGCTCATTCGATTCCCGTTGATATCCTCTGGTTCCCAGATGAGTTCAAGCCATTTCACCCTAATGCAGTCACGTTCGTGATGACAGATCCAGAAGAGGTCTCCGAGACCTATTATTCCGTCGGAGGCGGCAAGATCATCAAGGAAGGGGAGTCCGGCGAGGCTGATGCCGCTATCTACGATGATGATAAGGTCGGCACGATGGAGAGGCTTCTCTCCTACTGCGATAAGAGCGGCTATCAGATATGGGAGGTCGCGATAGAGGCAGAGGGCGAGGGAATCATGGAGTATATGGGGGAAGTCTGGTCCGTGATGCTTGATGCCATCAGGCGAGGTCTTGACGCCGAGGGGGTGCTTCCCGGAGGCCTGCATTTGCAGCGCAAGGCCTGCCAGGCATATGCCAAGGCCCGTGATCTCTCCGGCCTCATGGGGAGTACTGCACATGCCTTCTCCTATGCTCTTGCGGTCTCTGAGGAGAATGCTGGAGGAGGGAAGATAGTCACCGCTCCGACATGCGGCAGCTGCGGAGTCCTTCCTGGCGTGCTTTATCATCTTGCTCTTGAGTATTCCATTCCGGAGGCCCGCATACAGCGTGCCTTGCTCACCGCTGGCATCATCGGGAACCTGGTCAAGGCCAATGGCTCGATATCCGGGGCAGAGGTGGGCTGTCAGGGAGAGGTAGGCGTTGCCTGCGCGATGGCCGGTGCCGCTGCGGCTCAGCTTCTTGGCGGTTCGATCTATCAGATAGAGTATGCCGCGGAGATGGGGCTGGAGCATCATCTCGGACTGACCTGCGATCCCTTGATGGGCCTCGTGCAGATTCCCTGCATCGAACGCAATGCCATGGCTACCATGAGGGCGATAGACCACGCCTCATATGTACTGCTCGGGGATGGGCATCATAAGATCTCCTTTGATGATGTGGTGGAAGTGATGATGGAGACAGGCCACGCGCTTCCATCTCTCTACCGCGAGACCTCCATGGGCGGGCTTGCGCGTATCTACGAGCGTTGATAATGAATGAGGGGATGGCCTGAACCATCCCCACCGGCTTACTTCACTACGATATTCACCAGCTTGTTCGGAACCACGATCTCCTTCACGATCGTCTTTCCTTCGATCCATCCCTGGATCTTGCTGTCGGCCTTTGCCTCGCGAAGCATCTCTTCCTTCTCCGCGCCCTGAGGCATCTGCAGCCTAGCCCTGAGCTTGCCATTGACCTGCACGACGATCTCGACCGTATCATCGACGGTCTTTGCCTCATCGTATCCGGGCCAGTCCTCAAGGGCTATCGAGGGCTGATGCCCGAGCATCTCCCACAGCTCTTCCGCAAGGTGCGGCGTATAGGGGGAGAGGAGCAGCGAGAGCGTCTCAAGCGCCTTCTTCGGGATGACCTCGAGCTTGTTAAGCTCATTCACGAATACCATCATCTGGCTTATCGCGGTATTGAATGAGAGGCTCTCTGTATCCTCGGTGACCTTCTTTATCGTCTTGTGCATGAGCTTGTCGATCGAGGCTTCCATCTCTGTCTCCTCGACCTTCTTCTCCGTCGCGATCCTCCAGATCCTGTCGAGGAAGCGGTAGACACCGATGAAGCCGTTAGTCGCCCATGGCTTCGACTCTCTCAGCGGCCCCATGAACATCTCATACATCCTGACGCTGTCCGCTCCGTAGTTGCGGATGAAGTCATCGGGGTTGATGACGTTCTTCAGCGACTTTGACATCTTCGCGATGACCTGCTGTAGCTCCTCTCCGGTCTCCTTATCGATGTATTTGCCGTCCTTCTCCTCGACAAGGTCCACCGGAACGAGGCTCTTGTTCGCCTTCTGGTATGCGAATGACGTGATCATTCCCTGGTTCACGAGGCGCTGGAACGGCTCCGGGGTGGAGACGAGCCCGAGATCGTAGAGGACCTTATGCCAGAACCTGGCATATAGCAGGTGCAGCACCGCATGTTCGGCGCCTCCTACATAGAGGTCCACAGGCATCCAGTACTTCTCCTTCTCCGGATCAACGAACACCTTTTCGTTCTTCGGGTCGATATATCTGAGATAGTACCAGCATGATCCTGCCCACTGAGGCATGGTGTTGGTTTCCCTCTTTGCCTCTCCTCCGCACTTCGGGCACTTGCAGTTGACCCATTCAGGCACGTTTACGAGAGGGGACTCTCCCGTTCCTGATGGTTCGTACTTGTCCACGGTAGGAAGGCGGAGCGGAAGCTCCTCCTCAGGGACAAGCACCGTTCCGCAGTGAGGGCAGTGGATGAGAGGGATAGGCTCTCCCCAGTACCTCTGCCTGGAGAAGACCCAGTCGCGGAGCTTGTAGTTGACGGCCTTGTGCCCGTATCCGTTCTTCTCAAGGAACTCAAGCATCTTCTTGATCGCGTCTTCCTTGTTCAGGCCATCAAGCCACTCTGAGTTCACATGCTCTCCGTCCTCGGTCCAAGCCTCCTGCTGCACGTCGACCTTGCCTTTCAGCACCTCGATGATGGGAAGGGAGAACTTCTTGGCGAACTCCCAGTCCCTGGTATCATGGGCAGGAACGGCCATGATGGCTCCGGTTCCGTAGCTGATGAGTACATAGTCAGCGATCCAGATCGGAATCCTCTTCCCGTTGACGGGGTTGATGGCATATGAGCCGGAGAAGACGCCGGTCTTGTCCTTTGCAAGGTCTGTCCTCTCGAGATCTGACTTATGCTTCGTCTCCTCGAGGTATCTCTCGACATCTGCCTTCTGCTCCGGGGTGGTAAGGGCCGGTACGAGCGGATGCTCAGGGGCAACGACCATGTATGTGGCTCCGAAGAGCGTATCACAGCGTGTGGTATAGACCTCGAGCTTCTCATCCATCCCGTCGATCTGGAAGAATACCGCGGCGCCTTCCGATCTTCCGATCCAGTTGCGCTGCATGGCCTTTACCGATTCCGGCCAGTCAAGGGTATCGAGGCCTTCCAGGAGCTTGTCGGCATAGGCTGTGATCCTCAGCATCCACTGCCTGATGTTCTTCTTCTCGACCTTCTCGCCGCAGCGCTCGCAGTGGCCTTCCTTGACTTCCTCGTTGGCAAGACCCGTCTTGCAGCTAGGACACCAGTTGATCGGGGTGACCGCCTCATAGGCAAGGCCCTTCTCATAGAGCTTCTCGAAGATCCACTGCGTCCAGTGGAAGTAATCGGGATCGCAGGTTGATACCTCCCTGTCCCAGTCATAGGAGAAGCCGAGGCTCTTTATCTGGCGACGGAAGTTCCTGATGTTCTTCTCCGTGGTCTCCCAAGGATGGGTTCCCGTCTTGATCGCATAGTTCTCAGCAGGCAGTCCGAAGGAGTCGAAGCCCATCGGATGGAGTACGTTATATCCCCTCATCCTCAGGTATCTTGAATAGATATCCGTAGCCGTATAGCCTTCGGGGTGTCCGACATGGAGCCCCGCGCCCGATGGATAGGGGAACATGTCGAGGACGTAGCGCCTCTTATCCTTCGGTATCGAAGGATCCTCTTCCGTATGGAAGGTCTTATGCTCTTCCCAGTACTTCTGCCACTTTGGCTCTATCTCGCTGAATGGATACTTGCTCATAGCCGAGAGAATATCATTATGGGAGGAAAAAGGCTATTGCAGAGCCGACCGTGCCGTTCATAATATTGGGGCCATGAGAATCCGTTTTGAAGAAGCTGAACGCGTGATGAATGATACGCTTATCTCACACGGCACGCCTGCTGATAAGGCCAGGATAGTGGCATATGAGATGGCGAGGAACTCGCTTGAGGGGACGTATACCCATGGCATAAACAGGTTCGCCCGTCTCGTCAGGTCGGTCGATAGCGGAACCATCGTTCCTTCCGCGGAGCCGGAACTCGTTGCCTCGTGCGGCGCGATGAGCCGCTATGAGGGCCATATGGGCTTCGGCATAATCAATGCGATCTTCGCTATGGATAGGGCCATTGATCTTGCCTCGGAGCATGGGATAGGCCTTGTTTCCCTTGCCCATAGCAATCACTGGCTCCGCGCGGCCACGTATGGCTACCGCGCGCTGGAGCGTGGCTGTGCCGCGATATGCTTCACCAATACCACCAACAACATGCCTGCATGGGGCGCGACGGATTCGCGCCTTGGCAATAATCCCTTCGTGATGGCCTTTCCTAGGAAGAACGGACAGCATATGATCGTCGATTCCGCGATGTCCCAGTTCTCATACGGGGCGCTTGAGGTGGCGAGGCTTGCCGGTAAGCAGATGAGCGTTGCCGCCGGCTTCGATAAGAACGGGAATATAACCACGGATCCTTCAGCGGTGCTTGAGACGAGGAGGCCCCTGTCTGCTGGTTACTGGAAGGGTGCGGCCATGTCCTTCATGATAGATATCTTCTCCTCGTGCCTTTCCGGAGGATTTCCCGTCGCAGATATAGCGGAGCAGAAGGAAGAGAGCGCGCTTTCCCAGGTCTTCATCGCGATTGATTACAGGAAGATCGTGGGGGAGGATGAGGCAGACAGGATCGCGGAGCGGGCGATCGAGTATCTGAAAGGCTCTACGAAGGCCGAAGGCACGAAGGAGATCGTGTATCCAGGGGAGCGCATGATGCGGGTGCGGGAGGAGAATCTCCGCGAGGGCATCCCCGTGGATGAGCGCGTCTGGAGCGAGATCCTTTCCCTCTGACGGTATATCAAGCGTTTTGGGTCTGATGTATCATTATATGTGGCGTTGAGTTAGCACTTCCATTTGCAAGGGGCGCTCAATGTGTTCTATACTGCCATCATGGCCTATGATGAAAGTAATATAAAATCGCTCTCCTCCCTGGAGCATATCAGGCTGCGTCCTGGTATGTATATCGGGCGGCTTGGCAATGGCTCGCACCCGGATGATGGCATCTACATACTCCTGAAGGAGATCATCGATAACTCCGTGGATGAGTTCACGATGAAGCACGGAAACAGGATAGAGGTGACGATCATCGATGACACCGTCTCCGTCCGTGACTATGGAAGGGGTATCCCTCTTGGCAAGGTCGTGGAATGCGTTTCCGTCATAAATACCGGAGCGAAGTACGATAGCGAGGCCTTCCAGTTCTCCGTCGGTCTCAACGGAGTGGGAACGAAGGCTGTCAATGCCCTTTCATCGACGTTCCTGGTGCGCTCGTACCGCGAGGGAAAATACGTGGAAGCCACGTTCAAGGAAGGCGTGCTTGATAAGGAGAAGAAGGGAAGCACGAAGGAGCCTGATGGCACGTTCATCTCCTTCCGTCCTGATCCGGCGCTCTTCCCGGACTTCCATTACCTCGATGACATAGTCCTCGATAGGCTATGGAGCTATGCCTATCTGAACACCGGGCTTACCATCGAGTATAACAAGACGATCATAAAGAGCCAGCATGGACTATTGGATCTTCTTACGAAGGTCCTCGGAGGCGAGGGGCTCTATCCCACGATACACTTCAAGAACGAGCATCTTGAGTTCGCCTTCACCCATACCTCTGGCTATGGGGAGAACTACTTTTCATATGTGAATGGCCAGAATACCTCCGATGGCGGTACGCACCTTGCTGCGTTCAAGGAGGGCGTGCTGAAGGGGATAAACGAGTTCTTCCGCAAGAGCTGGCAGGCCCCTGAGATCAGGGACGGTATCGTGGCGGCCATCGCGATAAAGATGCAGAATCCTGTCTTCGAGAGCCAGACGAAGAACAAGCTCGGATCCACCGAGGTCCGTACCTGGATCGTGAATGAGGTCAAGGAGGCGGTGCTTGAGGCGCTTCTCAAGGACAAGGCCATCGCCCAGGGGCTGCAGGACAAGGTCACGACCAATGAGAAGGTACACAAGGAGGAGCAGGAGGTACGCAATAACTCCAAGGAGAGGGCGAAGCGCACCGCGGTGCATATCCCGAAGCTCCGCGATTGCCGCTATCATCTCGATTCTGCCTCAGCCCAGCATCGCAAGGAGGCGGAGAACTCCATGATCTTCCTCACCGAGGGAGACAGTGCCGCGGGAACGCTCTCTAATATCCGCGACTCGAACACTCAGGCGGTATTCGCCCTCCGCGGCAAGCCTTTCAACGTGCAGGGCTATAAGCGCACGGAGCTGTATAAGCACGAGGAGCTTTATAACATCATGGTCGCCCTGGGTATCGAGAACGGCATCGATGATATCCGCTACTCGAAGGTCGTCATCGCCACCGATGCCGATACCGATGGCTTTCATATCAGGATACTCCTGATGACATACTTCCTTTCCTATTTCGAGGAGCTTGTCACATCCGGACGCCTCTTCATCCTTGAGACGCCGCTCTTCCGCGTCCGCAACAAGGCGGTGACGGAGTACTGCTACTCCGAGGCCGAGCGTGATCAGGCGATGGCCAGGATCCGCGGCTGCGAGGTGACGCGCTTCAAAGGCCTGGGAGAGATCAGCCCTAACGAGTTCAAGCGCTTCATCGGTGAGGATATCAAGCTCCTTCCCGTCACGATAACCTCGATAAAGGATATCAGGGACAAGATGGAGTTCTATATGGGACAGAATACTCCGCAGCGCAGGGAATTCATAATGGAGAACCTCTTAGATGTCACAGGCTGATAAACTATACCGCAACTACTTCCTTGAATACGCATCATATGTCGTCAGGGACAGGGCCATTCCTGATCTCGTCGATGGCTTCAAGCCTGTCCAGCGCAGGATCATGCATACCCTCTTCGAGATGGACGATGGCCGTTTCATGAAGGTCGCCAATGTCGTGGGCGCCTGCATGAAGTACCATCCTCATGGGGATTCCTCGATCTATGAGGCCCTTGTCAATCTTGCCAACTGCGAGCTTTTCATCGAGAAGCAGGGAAACTTCGGAAACTTCCTCACCGGCGATGGAGCGGCCGCTGCGAGGTACATCGAGTGCCGCCTCAAGCCATTTGCCAAGAAGGTCCTTTATAATCCTGAGATCACCGAGTATGTCGATTCATATGACGGAAGGAACAAGGAGCCTGTGCTGTTCCCTGCCAAGATACCTGTGGTCGCCATACAGGGAACGATGGGAATCGCCGTCGGAATGTCCACGCAGATACTGCCTCACAATCTCTTCGAGGTGCTTGAGGCGGAGAAGAAGGCGCTCAGGGGAAAGAAGTTCACGCTCTATCCTGACTTCCCCGGCGGCGGCATCATGGATGTCTCCGAGTATGATGACGGCAGGGGAAAGATCGCGGTACGCGCGCGCCTCAATGCCTCTGACCCGAAGAAGCTTGTCATCGAGGAGCTTCCTTATGGCGTGACCTCCGATGCCCTGATCGAATCGATAGAGAAGGCCAATGCCTCAGGACGCCTCAAGATCGCCTCCATCTCCGATTTCACCGCAGAGAAGGCGCAGATCGAGATCTGCTGGCAGCGCAACGTCTACTCTGAGGATATGGTCGACGTGCTTTACGCGACGACCGACTGCGAGAAGAAGATCTCCGTTAATCCTCTGGTGATCGTCGATGGCTATCCTAAGGCGGTGTCGATCTCCGAGATGATACGCTTCCATGCCAAGCATCTCGTGGAGGTCCTTACCGCGGAGCTGCAGAATGACAGGAAGCATCTTGAGGAGAAGCTCAGGGCGAGGACGCTGGAGCGCATCTTCATAGAGGAGCGCATCTATAAGGAGATCGAGACGAAGAAGAGCGCCGAGGAGGTCCGAGAGGCCATCGTTGCCGGCTTCGTTCCCTTCGATGCGGAGCTTGGCGGGGAGCCTCTAACCGATGAGGATATCGAGAGGCTCCTGAAGATCCCTATCAGGCGCATAAGCCTCTTCGATATCGAGCGCAACAAGGAAGAGATAAGGGAGATACAGGGGAATATCGACACGATAGACCACCATCTTGCCAATATCGTGGATTATGCCGAGTCATACCTTACGGAGCTTGAGGAGATGTGCGACAAGGAGACCTTCCGCCGCAAGACCGAGATCTCCTCATTCCAGACGCTTAACGCGCGACAGGTCGCGGTGCGCAACATGGATGTACGCTACGATCCTGCGACAGGATATATCGGTACGAGCGTCAAGGTAGGTGAGCCGCTTCTGAAGGTAAGCCCGTTCGACAAGATCTTCTATATGAAGACCAATGGCGAGTACCGTGTCATCCCTGTCGAGGATAAGACGTTCATAGGTACCGAGGGGCTCTTCTATGTGAACTATGGGGATAAGGAGGTCCTTGCGAACGAGGTCTTCACCGTCATCTACCGTGACAAGATCCGCGATAAGAGCGTCTATCAGATCAAGCGCTTCAGGATAACCTCGTTCACGACCGATAAGATGTACTCCGTCGTGTCGGGGCCGAAGGCCAAGGTGAAGAAGATGTCGATATGGCCTTCTGCCGTGATAACCATGAAGTTCAAGCCCGGCTATGGCTATAAGATACTCGAGGATACCGTGCGCTTCGCGGACTTCCCGATCTATAAGTCCCCATCCGCCGCTGGCCAGAAGCTTACCGGCAAGGAGCTGCAGTCTCTCTCTATAAGGCAGACGAAGGATACCTCCACATCGGAGGAGGCCGCGCCGAGCCTGCTTGACGGGGTGGATGATGATAAGCGATGACCGTGTCCTCTATGAGGACAATCATCTGATAGCCATCAATAAGCTCCCCGGAGAGCTTGTGCAGGGGGATGAGACGGGGGACAGGACCCTTGCCGATGATGTGAAGCTATACCTCAAGGAGAAGTATGGGAAGCCAGGGAATGTCTTTCTTGGTATTCCCCATCGTCTCGATCGCCCCACATCCGGCATAGTCGTATACGCCAAGACCGATAAGGCACTGTCTCGGATGACGGCCCTCTTCCGTACATCTGGAGTGAAGAAGACCTATTGGGCGATCGTCGATAGGCGTCCTGTGAAGGCTGAGGCGACCCTCGTCCATTACATCACCCGCAATGCTTCGAATAACAAGAGCATCGCATCATCGCAGGAGAAGCCGGGGGCGAAGATCGCGAAGCTGTCGTACCGCCTCCTCGCATCCTCTGATAAGTATCATCTGCTTGAGATCGATCTCCATACGGGAAGGCATCATCAGATAAGGGCGCAGCTCGCGGCCATCGGTATCCATATAAAGGGAGATCTGAAGTACGGGGCGGCGAGGTCCAATCCTGATGGCGGCATCTGCCTCCATGCCCGTCATGTGTCATTCATCCATCCTGTGAAGAACACCGAGGTGGATATCATTGCTGATCCTCCTCATGACACGCTCTGGGACTACTTCCTGTCTGCGGTGGAATCTGATTAAATTTGATAGAAATCTTGATAATCGAAATCAAAAATCTATCAAGAATCTGACATATTTTCAGTTATATGCTTTTTATGTAAGGAAATAATTTTGAATCAAGATTTGATGGGATTTATCAAATTCTTGATTATTTCTATCAAAACTTGAATTTTTGTTTATCTATGCTATATTCTTGATATGGAAACTGCTGATCTTGTCACATTGGTAGCGAAGATACAGAGGATAAAGGCGGAGACTCCTACGCTGGAGCTGAAATCCGCAGAGAAAGGCTGTCCCAAGAAGCTGTATGATACGCTCTCTTCCTTTTCAAATCAGGACGAGGGCGGAGTGATTGTCTTCGGGGTTTCCGAAGATGACTATCGCATAGTAGGCGTATATGATGCTGAACAGCTTGAGAAGGATGTGATCGGGCAATGCAAGCAGATGGATCCTGAGGTCCGGCCCTTATTCACGATAGCGGAGATCGATGGGAAGGTCGTCGTTTCTGCCGAGATCCCCGGAGTGGAGTTCGCAAGCAGGCCCGTATACTATAAAGGGGCTGGGCCGCTGAAGGGGTCATTCGTCAGGGTAGGTGAGGCTGATGAGCATATGACGCCTTATGAGGTGTATGGCTTTGAGGCTTTCCGCAAAGGAATCCATGATGATAGCAGGATTGTCGAGGACGCGGATCCCTCCTTCCTGAACGAGGATCTCCTGCGGACATATCTTGCAGCGCTTAAGAAGGAGCGGCCGAATCTGGCTAGCATCCCTGATAAGGACATACTGCCTCTGGCGGGACTCTTGAAGGATGAGCATCCGACAATCGCTGCATTGATGGTACTTTCCATCTATCCTCAGGCCTTCTTCCCGCAGCTTTCAGTCACTGCCGTAGTCGTCCCGGGAACAGAGAAGGGATTGCTGTATGATGGCAACGCGCGTTTCTCGGATTCCAAGAAGTTCACCGGAAACATAAAGGATATGCTGGAAGCCTCCATTGCTTTTGTCTCACGGAACAGCCGGCATGGAATCGCCTTTGAGGAAAATGGCAGCCGGGTCGATAAGGCTGAGTATCCTGAGATAGCTGTCAGGGAGGCGATCCTCAATGCCCTTCAGCACAGGGATTATAGCATCTACAGCGAAGGTTCTCCCGTGCGGATCGAGATGTATTCCGACAGGATGGAGATAATCAATAGCGGAGGATTGTACGGGAATATGCCTATATCAAGGCTAGGGGAAATCCGCCCTGATACGCGTAATCCCCTCCTTGCTGATATCCTTGAGGTAATGGGAGTCTCCGAGAACAGATATTCAGGGATTCCGACTATGATAAACGAGTTCGCGAAGGCAGGGCTTCCCCGTCCTGAGTTCATCAATTCCGGCGGTGAGTTTCGGGTCATCTTCCGCAATACCCGCCAGCAGTCGACAGAGTTCGAAGATGTGATATCCTTCTGCCATATCCCGAGGACGAGGGCAGAGATAGAGGCCTTTACGGGGATGGGGAGATCTGCAGCCTATTATAATGTCATCAAGCCATTGCTTGATCAGGGCCTGCTTTCAATGACTATTCCCGAAAAGCCTAAGAGCAAGTTCCAGAGATTCGTTGACGCTTCAAGGAGATAGTCCTGTCTTTTCCTTATCGCTCCTTCCATGATAAGAAAGGCGTATGAATAGCGTTTCATCTATCTGGAAGGGCGTGCTTTTCTGCCTTGCCATAGCCGTTCCGTCGTTTATCCTTGGAAAGCTCGTTCCTGTGGTCGGAGGACCAGTGTTCTCTATCCTCATCGGCATGGTGATAGCCGTATTCCTCAAGGACAGAGGATCCCTTGATGCGGGTATCAGGTTCTCTTCCAAGAAGATACTCCAGTGGGCTGTCGTCCTCTTAGGCTTCGGCATGAATCTCTCTGTAGTGGCTGAGACGGGCCTTCAGTCACTTCCGATAATCCTTTCCACCATCTCTATCTCCTTGATAGTCGCATTCCTGCTCTCGCGTGTGATCGGAATCGGGAAGAACACCTCGGTGCTGATAGGCGTAGGCTCATCTATCTGCGGAGGCTCTGCCATCGCTGCCACGAGTCCTGTGATAGGTGCGGATGATGAGGAGGTCGCCCAGGCGATAAGCGTCATATTCTTCTTCAATGTCATCGCGGCCTTGGTCTTTCCGACGCTTGGTACGCTTATCGGATTCGATACGGCAAGCGGCGATGCCTTCGGGATATTCGCCGGTACTGCCGTGAATGACACCTCCTCGGTGACAGCCTGTGCCTCGACCTGGGATAGCATGTGGGATCTCGGTACGGCGACCTTGGATAAGGCTGTTACCGTCAAGCTTACCCGTACCCTTGCCATCATCCCCATAACGCTTGTCCTGGCGTTCATGAGGACGAGGAAGGAAGGAGGGGAGGGGAATGTCTCGCTAAGGAGGATATTTCCCTTCTTCATCCTCTATTTCGTGCTTGCATCGCTGCTTACTACCGTGCTTATGGCCCTCGGCGCTCCTGAGTCCCTTTTCTCGCCGTTCAAGGAGCTTTCTAAGTTCATGATCATAGTTGCGATGGCGGCCATCGGCCTTAACACGGATATCGTGAAGCTCATAAGGACAGGAGGGAAGCCCTTGGCATTGGGCTTCTCCTGCTGGGTGTCTATAACCCTTGTATCGTTATTGATGCAGCATCTGCTGGGGCTTATCTAGCCCCTGGCAGCTGCGTATATCGCCCTGATGTCCTCCTTGTCGAGGATCTTGAAGGCGCCGATGGTCCTCTTGCCGAAGAAGGATGCCTTCTCTGCAAGCTCATCCAGCTCCTCCTCCGAGGGCTCTACTCCCAGTTCCTTGAGGTTGATAGGCATGTGGATCGATGTGAAGCAGCTCTCCATCGCCTTGATCGCCTGCATCGCGTCCCTAGCTGGATCGGACGTCCTCTTGATACCGAAGACTCCCTCACCGAATGCCGCGAATCTCTCAGGATCCTCCATGAAGACATAGCGTGCCCATGTTCCCCAGATGGCGGTAAGCCCTGCGCCATGCGCGACATCGTACTTACCTGATAGCTCATGCTCCATCTGGTGGCAGGCCCAGTCGCCTCTCTGCTCATTGCCTGTCTGCATCAGCCCATTGTGGGATAGCGAGGATGCCCACATCAGGTTCGCCCTCGCATCGTAATCCTCTGGATCCTGCAGTACCTTCTTGCCGTTCTCGATGACATTCCTCACGAGAGCCATCGCCAGGCTGTCGGTAAGGGAGAGCGTCTTTCCTGAATGGAAGAACCTCTCGATGGTGTGCATCATGATATCCGCAGTTCCGCATGATGTCTGATAAGGCGGTACGGAATAGGTGAGGGTCGGGTCGAGCAGCGCGAAGCGTGGGCGGCAGAGGTTTGAATTGTATCCGCGCTTGAGGTCTCCATCCTCGTTGGTTATCACGGAGCTGTCGCTCATCTCGGAGCCCGTCGCGGATAGTGTCAGGACCACTCCGAGAGGCAGGCAGGCCGTCGGCTTCCTCTCCCCGATGTAGAAGTCCCATACATCACCATCATTCGCCAGCCCGTAGGCCATGGCCTTTGCGCTGTCTATGGCGCTGCCGCCGCCGACTGCAAGGATGAAGTCGATGCCTTCGGCCTTGCCGATCTCGATTCCCTTCCTTACCAGGGAGAGCCTCGGATTCGGCTGTGCGCCTCCGAGGAGGGTGTATGAGATTCCCTCTTTATCGAGCTGGGCGGTGATCATGCCCATGAGTCCGCTTCTTACCACGCGTTCTGATCCGTAGTGGATCAGGAGCTTCTTTCCCCCATGCTTCTTAACCTGCTCTGAGCAGCTCTGCACGGCATCCTTTCCGAAGATCACATCGGTAGGTGCATAGTATTCGGTGATCATTTCTCCTCCGTTGTCCTTATTATAGCTTCTCCTGAGAGGCCGTTAGCCTTTATTGTCAGCGCCTTTGCGGCCCTCACATGGATGAAATGCCTTGTTTCCTCCACCTTCTCCAGCCTTGATATAGCCTCATAGTCGAAGCTTCCATCCCCATACATGGGGTTTATCGTGAGATATAGGCAGCCAAGGCTCGTCATGTTCTGGAAGAAATGCGTGCCCTGGCTAGGCTCTGCCTGTATTTCCCTTAGTCCTGTCTCGACGATCACATGGGCCTTGGAGATCTGGGACCAGGTGCATGGTATGCCGAGCCACCTGTCAGAGGAGCCCAGCCTTCCTGCTGCGATCAGCACGTACTCGCCATCGATGCCCTTGTTGATCAGCTCAAGCTCTCCCGCCATCTCCGTCATCTCCGAGGCCTTGAAGACATCGGGTTTTATCGTGACGATGTCATGGATACTGTCCGCAGATCCGTTTCCCATTACCTTCTTCGCGTAGATGAGCGCGTTTTTCCTATCATCGTCGGTGATGCTCACGTCCATGTAGGCTTCGTTCCCGGAAATGGGCCTGATCTGCAGTATGGAGAAGTCTGGCCTGTTCTCATGTTCCGTATTCACGGCGAACTCGATCTCCACGGGCTCCGCCATCGCTTCTGTTCCAAGCTTGAGGATATCGTCGATGATCTTGGCGAGCGGGAGCATGTCATACTTCAGTATGCCGTTGAAGGTTATCATCCTCTCGCCCTTGGCCCTTGGTGATTCGGAAAGCTGCCCTGTCGTCATGTCGAAGGTCGAGGCTATGCCACGAAGCGCCATGGGAGATCGCCCTGCCTCCTCCTGAAGAGGGATTGAGGAGAGGTTATCCGAGTCCTTCAAAGGATCGAACGGGGCGTTCATGTCCAGCGCGTAGAGCATGTCCTGGGAAGAGCTTTCAGTGGTGAGGGAGGCACTGGAGGGAGCCTTGGGCTTTGCAGGGCAGAAGCGCAGGGCCGTGCCTTCATCGACGATGATCTTGCCGAATCCGAAGGCGATCATCCCCACGCCATCCTCCGCCTTCTGCCCTGGCACGGGATAGTAGTTCAGCGAGCGCGCTACTCCCGATATGTTCGGATACCAGTATCCCTTGTGATCAGATCCGGTTATCTGCTGGAGAATGACCGCCATCTTCTCTTCCTCAAGGGAGTGATAGGTTCGCTTCAGATACTCCTTCGCGCAATCGAAGTAGGTTGAGGCCCATACGGTCTTCACCGCCCTCTCCAGATCCTCGAGCCTCTTCTCATCGCTTCCGGTATTGGGGATCATCGAAGTCTGGTAGACGCCGGCGAACGGCTGGAAATGGGAATCCTCCAAAAGCGAGGAGGATCTTACGGACATGGGCTT
Organism: uncultured Spirochaetales bacterium; assembly: GCA_949299185.1. Classification (GTDB taxonomy): domain Bacteria; phylum Spirochaetota; class Spirochaetia; order Sphaerochaetales; family Sphaerochaetaceae; genus Ornithospirochaeta. Next base: position 9,128 of record CASFZR010000017.1, on the reverse strand, counting down.
GTGGATTATGCTAAGCACGCCCTTGAGCGCCTTCGTAAGACGTTCAGGCATCTTAGACGAGAGGAAGAGTGAGAGTATCTCCTGATCGCTCTGTGATCTGAAATAGAGCGATGACAGCCCGTTGAGTTCCATGAACTCGGTGAAAAGCTCCGTGGATATGACTACGGTACGCGGGATCGAGAGATAGACAGAGGGATACCTGTCCATGATCCCGCTTGCCTTCATCTCCATGGCGAGGAACGCGAGTCCTCTTCCCTTGCCTCCAAGGGATCCCTTGCCGATACGCGTGAAGAGCATCGTCTCGTCATAGCTTGCAACCGAGAAATCCGCGATGACGCCGCGCGTGCGTTCGGCGCGATAGGTCTTTATCGTCTCGTATAGGAGGTTCCTGACCTCCTCGTCGCTTCTCCCTGCATCCAGGTTTATGTTCTTTATCTTGGCCGCGAGGGCATAGAGCGACTGCGACCTGAGCCATCTGGAGAAATCATTGCGCTTCGAATGATAGCGGAAGGAGGGGAGGGGCAATGTCCTGAGTATCTCCTGGACCTCCTTCATGGTATCGGCCTTGGCGATCTGCCTGCCGCTCTCAGGGTCGATGAAGATGAATGGCCCGAAGTTGTAGTTCTTGAGGAAGTGGGCCTCCAGGTCCTGCAGCAGCGTGTCGGAGAACTTCCACAGGAAATCAGCGCCCAGCCTGTCTGCGTCGTTCTTGTTCTCCTTCTCCGTACTCTGTATGAGGATGGGAACGTCCTTCGACTCCTCCCGTATCGCCGCGGCGAGCCTCAGTCCGGAATCTTCCCTGCCCTGAGAAGAGGGGAATGTGACATCGGTTATGATGCCGAGGATGTTGTCCTTATATGTGCTGTATAAATCCCAGGCCTCCTCGTAGGTGCGTGCAAGGAGGATCTTGGGACGGCCTCTCATCCGTAGCGTCCTGCCCCAGTCGTTGAGCGCTTCCAGTATCGAGACCCTGTTCTGGTTGATCAGGCAGGTATACATCTGCGGCAGGTAGGACGAGATGAAGCGGACCGAGTCCTCGACGAGGATTATGACCTGCACGTCCGCGACCGACGTGTCATGCTCGACGTTCATCCTGTCCTCTACGAGCTTTACCATCGCCAGGAAGAGCGATGCGTTGCCCTGCCAGTAGAATAGGTAGTCGATATAAGGGCAGTTCTCACCCTTGAGAACCTTGACCTTCCGGTGATCGGGCGAAGGGGATAGGGCGATCACCGGCATCCATGGCCGCTTGATCTTTATCGCCTCCGCAAGCACCTCGACCCTCTCAGAGCCCAGATCGAGCATCGTTATCACGAGATCGAAGGATAGCTCATCGATCAGCCTGAGCGCGGTCTCCTCGCTATTCGTATGGGTGATCTTCGGCGGATTGGAGAGGCCTAGCTGCGTGTATTCCTGATACAGCTCCTCCTCGACCCTGCCGTCCTCCTCAAGCATGAACCTGTCATAGTCGGAACAGATAAGAAGCACGTTGTATACGTGCTTCAGCATCAGGTTCGAAAACGGCATCCATGTCTGATCGAGAAGATACACTATCTTTCCCGGCGTCCCTTTGCCAGCCCGTAGAGGGCTCCTATCGCCGCAATGAGGGCGATGTATCCGAAGGTGCGGAGGAATGTGTCCGAGACCGGGTACATGATGTCAGCCACGACGATGGTGGCGAGCGATAGTCCCATCACCCAGACCGATACAAGGTATATGATCCTTGGGAAATTCATCATGGGTTGATTATACAGCAAAGGTTATCCATTGTCATTATTCATTATACAGCAATAATCTCGTTATATTTGTGATGATATATAAGAAATTGATCAATATATTGATGTATATATAAGATGTATGCCGATTAAGCGTATATGCTTCATATCGACGGTGATACGTAGGAAGTCTTGCGTAATAGTTAACTGAGATTGGTTTTTCTTACTTATATGGTAAAATCAGACGATATTTCTGATGTATATTATCATTGACGTCTCTATGATACAGGCTTACCCTTTGATTGGAGGCGCATATGTACAGTCTTGATAGCTTCATGGCAGAGATCGAAAGGAAGAATCCGGCGGAACCTGAGTTCATCCAGGCTGTGCGGGAGGTCCTTTCCTCCGTAATCGACACGGTCAATGATAATCCTGTGTATATCAAGAACAGGATACTGGAGAGGATAACCGAGCCCGATCGTGTCATCTCCTTCAAGGTCGAATGGGAGGATGATGACGGGAATATAAGGGTGAACAGGGGGTACCGTGTCCAGTTCAACAACGCCTTAGGGCCCTATAAGGGAGGGTTGCGCTTCCATGCGTCGGTGACAGAGGGGACGATGAAGTTCCTCGGCTTCGAACAGGTATTCAAGAACGCGCTCACGACGCTTCCTATGGGAGGAGGGAAGGGCGGCTCTGATTTCTCTCCTAAGGGGAAGTCCGACGCCGAGATACTCCGCTTCTGCCGCTCGTTCATGACGGAGCTGTATAAGTACATCGGGCCAGATACCGATGTCCCTGCCGGTGATATAGGAGTAGGGGGACGGGAGATCGGATATCTCTATGGCCAGTATAAGAGGATCGTGGGCGAGAATACGGGGGTGCTTACCGGAAAGGGACAGGGCTGGGGAGGATCCCTGGTGCGTCCAGAAGCGACGGGGTACGGCACCATGTACTTCGCCGAGGCTATGCTTGAGGAGCATGGTGATAGCCTGAAGGGCAAGCGCGTGGCAATCTCCGGATTCGGGAACGTTGCCTGGGGTGCCGCGATGAAGGCTACCGAGCTTGGCGCCAAGGTCGTGACGATCTCCGGTCCTGATGGCTATATATATGATGAGGACGGGGTAGGCACGCCTGAGAAATGGGCCTATATGCTTGCTCTCCGCGCATCCAACAACGATGTCGTCAAGCCCTATGCCCAGAGGTTCAAGGCCGAGTTCGTTGAGGGGAGGAAGCCCTGGGAGGTTCCTGTTGATCTCGCCTTCCCCTGCGCTATTCAGAACGAGCTGGGAAAGGAGGATGCGGAGCGCCTCGTGTCCAATGGCGCGAGGTATGTGGTAGAGACCTCCAATATGGGCTGCACGCTCGATGCCGCCGATCTGCTGAGGAGGAAAGGCATCGCCTTCGCTCCGGGAAAGGCCGCCAATGCCGGCGGAGTCGCCGTGTCAGGGCTGGAGATGAGCCAGAACGCGATGCATCTGCACTGGAGCGCGGCGGAGGTCGATGAGCGCCTGCGGAACATAATGCGCTCCATCCATGCCGAGTGCGTCAGGCACGGCAAGGAGGATAGCGGCTATATAGATTACGTGAAGGGAGCCAACATCGCCGGATTCATAAAGGTCGCCGATGCCATGTGCCAGCTTGGCTATTGAGCCTATCCATCCTCCCCTTGGACCATAGGGGAGGGTTGCCTTTTCATATGATTCCTGAATCCCTGTTGACAGCACAAAGTGGCTTATGCTATAAATAGGTTAGCCATAGCTAACCAAGTCATTCAAGGAGGGAGGAGAAGATGGGCAGGGCCCATCCTGCTGAACCATTCCGGTATCCCTTCGGCGGGGTCTTGCATCAAGGCCTTCTCCTCATCTCCTCTTCTTTTCTACCCGAACTCTACAGGTTTGCCGTGTATTTGCGGTTGTAAACCTGCCAGACTTACGATATCCTACATAATTGCATTGAACACTGGGCCTGAGCATGTCTCAAGCTCATTGAAAATTCGAGGAGTGTAATAATGGCAGACAAGAAGATGGTTACCATTGACGGAAACACCGCTGCTGCGCATATAGCCTATGCATTCAGCGACGTTGCCGCTATTTACCCGATTACTCCGTCCTCTCCGATGGGCGAGTATGCTGACCAGTGGGCTTCTACCGGTCGTGAGAACCTTTGGGGCAAGAAGGTCGAGATCATGGAAATGCAGAGTGAGGCAGGTGCTGCCGGTGCAGTCCATGGTGCCCTTTCCGCAGGTGCGCTGACAACGACGTTTACTGCATCTCAGGGCCTTCTCCTCATGATCCCTAACATGTACAAGATCGCTGGTGAGATGATTCCTACGGTATTCCATGTCTCTGCCAGGGCTCTCGCAGCACAGTCCCTTTCGATCTTCGGCGATCATCAGGACGTCATGGCCTGCCGCAACACCGGCTTCGCGATGACCTGTGCTTCATCCATCCAGGAGACGATGGATCTCGCGCTTGTCGCTCATCTCTCGACGCTTGAGGCCGAGGTTCCGTTCCTTTCGTTCTTCGATGGATTCAGGACTTCCCACGAGATCCAGAAGGTCGAGGAGATCTCCTATGATGATATCCGCACGCTCGTGGATGAGAAGTACATCGAGCGCTTCCGCGCACGCGCACAGCGCCCTGAGCATCCGATGACCAAGGTCGCGGCTCAGAACGAGGATGTCTACTTCCAGGGAAGGGAGACGGTCAACAAGTACTACAACGCCGTTCCAGCCATCGTCCAGAAGTACATGGATAAGGTCGCTGCCCTTACCGGCAGGCAGTATCACCTCTTCGACTATGTCGGCGCTCCTGATGCTACGGATGTCGTGGTCGTGATGGGAAGTGCCGCGGATACCTTCGAGTGGGTCGTCGATTACCTCAACAAGAAGGGTGGCAAGGTCGGTCTCATCAAGGTCCGCCTCTATCGCCCGTTCTCCGCAGAGCATTTCGTGAAGCTCATTCCTGCTTCCGCGAAGAGGATCGCGGTGCTTGACAGGACGAAGGAGCCAGGTGCCGTTGGCGATCCTCTCTACCTCGACGTCGTCGCTGCTCTCGATAGGGAGAACAGGACCGGCCTCAAGGTCATCGGCGGACGCTATGGACTTTCCTCCAAGGACTTCACGCCTACCCATGCCAAGGCTGTCTATGACTTCATGGCCCGCCCGGATGCATGGCATAACTTCACCGTCGGTATCAATGATGATGTGACGCATCTCTCGATTCCTGTCGGTGACAAGATCGATGTAACCCCTGAGGGTGTCGTATCCTGCATGTTCTGGGGCCTTGGCTCTGACGGAACCGTCGGCGCTAACAAGAACTCCATCAAGATCATCGGAGACAACACCGACATGAACGCCCAGGCTTACTTCGCATATGATTCGAAGAAGTCCGGCGGTATCACGATCAGCCACCTCAGGTTCGGTAAGGGCAAGCTCGACATGCCATGGCTCATCGACCATGCTGACTTCGTTGCCTGCCATAACCCGGCATACATCGGCCGCTATGATATGCTCTCCGCTCTTAAGGAAGGCGGTACGTTCCTCCTTAACAGCCAGATTCCTTCTGATGAGGTCTTCGATCACCTGACGAAGGATATGCAGGAGCAGATCATCAGCAAGCACATCCATTTCTACAACATCAACGCCCTTGATATCGCACGCAGCGTCGGTCTTGGCTCAAGGATCAACACCGTCATGCAGGCCGCGTTCTTCAAGATCGCGAACGTGCTTCCTGAGACTGAGGCTATCGAGCTGATCAAGAAGTACATCAAGAAGACCTTCCTTAAGAAGGGTGAGGATGTCGTCAACAAGAACTGGGCTGCCGTCGATGGCGCTTCTGCCGCTCTCGTCGAGGTCAAGGTTCCTGAGAAGATCGAGAAGAGCTATGAGCCGAAGAGGCTTATCCCTGAGGATGCCGATGACTTCACGAAGAACGTCATCGAGCGTGTCATGCACCTCAAGGGCGATGATATCCCTGTTTCCCAGATGTCCTTCGATGGCAAGCTGCCTACCGGAACGACTAAGCTTGAGAAGAGGGGAGTCGCGGCGTATGTTCCTCACTGGGACAGCACGAAGTGTATCCAGTGTAATCAGTGCGTGCAGTCCTGCCCGCATGCGGCTATCCGCGCTAAGCAGATAACCCCGGAGGATATGGAGAAGGCACCGGCAACGTTCCACGCCATCAAGTCCAACACCAAGAACGACAGGAACCTGCTGTTCAAGATCCAGGTATATCCAGAGGATTGCCAGGGATGCGGCGTATGTATCGAGGCCTGCCCTGCCAAGGAGAAGGCGCTTGAGTTCAAGCCTCTCGTGGAGGAGAGGGAGAATGGCGAGACGAAGAACGCCGAGTTCTTCGAGAGCCTTACCTATGACAACCTCGATGGACTGAACATGGGAACCGTCAAGGGCCTGCAGTTCAAGCAGCCGCTCTTCGAGTTCTCCGGAGCCTGTGCAGGATGCGGTGAGACTCCTTATGTCAAGCTCCTTTCCCAGATCAGCGGAGAGAGGGCGATCATCGCTAACGCTACCGGCTGTTCCTCGATCTATTCCGGAACCTTCCCGACCATCCCTTACACGAAGAGGGAGGATGGAAGAGGCCCGGCATGGGGCAACTCGCTCTTCGAGGATAACGCTGAGTATGGCCTTGGCATGCGCCTCGCCGTCGATTCCAACAGGAACCTCCTGAAGATCAAGTGCGATGCCCTCCTTGCAAAGGGATGCTCCGCTGAGCTTAAGGCAGCTATCGAGAAGTGCTACAGCCTCTGGGATGACAACACCTCTGAGGATTCCATCACCGCGCAGAAGGAAGTCCAGGCAGTGCTTGCCAAGGAGAAGGCCGCAGACGCTGAGTCCCAGGCTATCCTCGACAAGATCATCGAGCTGCAGGATTACTTCTCCGAGAAGGATGTCATCATCATCGGTGGTGATGGTTGGGCTTATGATATCGGATACGGTGGTGTCGACCACGTCATCGCCTCTGGCAAGAACGTGACGATCCTCGTTCTCGATACCGAGGTCTACTCCAACACCGGCGGACAGGCTTCCAAGGCAACTCCTATGGCTGCCGTGGCGAAGTTCGCTAACGCTGGTAAGAAGGTCGGTAAGAAGAACATGGGCTTCATGCTCATGACCTATGGTCACGCCTATGTAGCATCCGTTGCTCTCGGATACAACAGGCTCCAGACACAGAAGGCCCTTCAGGAGGCAGTTGCCTACCATGGTCCTTCGATCGTCTTCTGCTATGCTCCGTGTATCAACCATGGAATCAACATGAGGTACTCTCAGGTTGAGGCCAAGAAGGCTGTCGAGGCTGGCTACTGGCCGCTGTATCGCTTCAACCCAGAGCTTCCTGCTGGACAGAGGTTCGTATGGGAGACGAAGCCGGCTACCGGTGACTATCAGGAGTTCATCAAGGGTGAGGTCAGGTACTCATCCCTCTATAAGACGAATCCTGAGGATGCTGATAAGCTCTTCGCTGAGGCTGCTGAGGATGCCAAGGACAGGCTTGCATTCTATCAGAAGTGCGGCGAGCTGCTTGGAGAGATCCTCTGATCAGTCTCTGATCGATGCTATTCGGGCTCCGGGAAACCGGAGCCTTTATTTTCGGCCTTGCCGTTTCTCCTGTGAGATGTTTATTTCCGTCCATATGGACTTGTAGCTCATCTCTTCCGTTAGTGAGAAATAAAGGCGCTTCAGAGATGAGTATGTCTCCTGGACGCGGTTATATCATCTAGGCCGCCTTCCCTGATATTGTTCATATGCTTTTCATAGGTATACGCCAAGGCGTGATATGAAGGCGATCGTTAAGGAATATGTTTGGAAATATCCTGCATCCCTGAGGGAAAATCATATGATAGCTAAATGAGGCGGCCCCTTGAGAAGGACCGCCTCGCGGTTGGAATGGAGTCAGTATACAGGATTACTTCCAGAGGTAATTTGCAAAGTAATCATTGATGAGCTGTGGCCATACGAACCAGTCATGTGCTCCTGGAACGATCTTTATCGAGCCATTTCCATTGTAATTGACCCCTAGATCATCCATCAGCCAGGAAAATCCTATCGTCGAGGACTGGCTCATGATGTCAAACTCGCCTGCCCTGAGCAAAGCCTGATCTGCGAATCCTGCTCCGAGATAGAGGTCAACGCTCTGAAGTACCGCAGGGTCAACATCGATGGCATACTGGTTGCATGATCCTCCTGAGAGCGGAGCAAAGTAGCTGAAGAGATCCGTATGCCTGAGGAAGAGGGAGGATGTGACCTGTGAGCCTCTTGAGAGTCCGCACATCGCTCTGCCAGAAGCATCGGCTACGACATTGTACTTCTCTTCGATGCAGGGGAAGAGGTGATTCTCCATATCATCGGCAATAGCTTTGAAGTCAGCCGTTCCATTCGACTGCACGAAAGTTGCATTTTCAACGGCGACGATGATAAACGGCTCAACTTTTCCGGCTGCGATAAGCCTATCTGCGATGTTATTGGCATTACCCTGATGGAACCAGTCGCCCTCGAAGCCGCCACCGCCATGAGAGATGTAGAGTGTCTTATAAGGTTCTGGCCTCTCTGCATCATATCCTGCAGGAAGATATACCTGTGCAGGTCCGGTAGATCCATCTGCCCTCGTGTATTCCACATACTCGATCGTACCAGCCTTGGACTTGTCTTCGATCGGGAATGACCATGTCCAATCATCCCATGGATTCTGCTTCTCTGCATCGAACGGTACATAGAACTTGCTTCTGTATTGGGCATTCATTGACCAGGAGTTCTGCTCTGGAGCATTCTCTGGATCGGTTACCGTCTGCCATGTATTCCCTCCATCATAAGAGACAGAGAAGAAATACATATATGATGCACAGGGAAGCTGCATCTCGTATGTCCAGGTGTTGCCTTCCTTTGCCATGGCGTCGGAGAATCCTTCGTCATTGATATGCCTCATATCCTTGCCTTTTGCCCAGGACTCTGGTCCATAGATATAGTTATCAAGGCTGTCATTGACGCTAGAAATCGTTGCTCCCTTGCCAAATAGGGCAGGATTGTTGTTCTCATAGAATGTGAACGAACCGACTAGCCTTACGTTGGTCGCTTCAGCATCCTCGTAGGTGAACGTGGTCGTGAACCCTGTGGGAGATGCGGCATCAGGTACGGTCTCTACGCCTGCGTAGGATGTGAACAGGACCGATACGATAAGAATAGCCGTAACTACGGTCTTTCTAAGCATTTTATTCCTCCTTTTAGTTAGCTAGGCCATGTGTCCTTGCTATCTTGGTTTAATTCTTTGGGAAGTTAAATGGGCTGCAAATATGAAATTCTTTAAATTCCTATCTGCACAGCGTTGATGGAAAACCGCATTTGAAGCGTTCATTTTCGGTTTAGTCCCTGTATTTCAGCGAATTTGGGTTTTCAATAAT
>CASFZR010000016.1 GCA_949299185.1 uncultured Spirochaetales bacterium | reverse complement strand
GAGGAGAGGACGTTCCATCCCTCCGCCGGCACCGATGCCTCCGCGGCCGGGACGGCCGACCTGGTGATCCTCTTCACGAAGGCGCTGTACTCCGTCTCTGCCCTTGAGAACGTGCGGGGCGCCATCGGCCCCGATACCTACCTGATGACGCTGCAGAACGGGGCTGGGCATGAGAGGGTGCTCTCGGCCTTCGCGGATCCGTCCCATATCATAATAGGGACCACGGAGGACAATGGGTCCGTGTTGTCATTGGGGCATGTCCACCACGGCGGGGAGGGTGTGACGAACATAGGCAGGCTCGACGGGGCGGATGACCCGTTCCTCGGGAGGGTGAAGGAGTCGTTCGACTCCTGCGGGTTCGACGTGAGGATACACGGGAACATCCAGCAGCTGATCTGGGACAAGCTGATGACGAACGTGTCGCTCTCGGCGCTCACCGCGGTGCTGCAGTGCGACATGCACTACGTATCGCAGGATGGTCATGCCTTCTCTGTCTGCGTTCACCTCATAAAGGAGGCAGTAGCCGTTGCTGCTGCCATGGGGCTTGGGTTCGACGAGGAGAAGGTGATAGCCAAGGTGCGGCGGACCAGCGAGGGCAACAAGGGGGGCTATACCTCGATAATGATGGACATAAGGAACGGCAGGAGGACGGAGGTGGACACGATAAGCGGGGCGGTGGTCGCGAAGGCGCATGAGCTTGGAGTGCCGGTGCCGCACCATGAGATGATGGTCTCGCTCATCCATGCCCTTGAGGGTGTGAAGAGGGCATAGTCCACATAATGCACTGTGTGTTGGTGATGTTTGTTTCTGTGTATATATACGGGCGTGACAGCCTGGAATATTAGCAGGAATAATATATCTGCAAGCAATTGATACAATTCTTTCGGAAACTGCATTTTTCTATTGCAATACTCTGAAAGACGTGTAATATGTTTTCTGTGCAATCGGTTTCATTGGATAGTTGATTATCTATTCTGCAATCGATTTCATAGATAGTAACGGAGGCTCTTATGAATTATTCGAACCCTTCGAAGGAAAAGACTAAGAAGCGCATGCCTGTCATTACTGCCATGACGAGGATGTCTAATCCGATGCTTGCTGAGATCATAGCCAAGTGCGGTGCTGAGAGCATCACCATCGATAACGAGCATTTCCCATTCACTGATAAGGATATCGTGAATATCACGAGGGCAATACATGGAGCTGGGGCTGAGGCCATGGTCCGTGTGAATCAGAAGGACACCGGAACGATTTATCGCACACTCGATATGGGCGTTGACGGCATCCTTGCCCCGAATATCGCTGGAAGGGATGAGGCAGAGCAGGTGATAAAGGCCTGCAAGTATCCTCCAGAGGGAAACAGGGGATGCTGCCCGATTACCCGTGGTGCTGATTTCGGCGTCGGGATCGATGTTGCTGAGTATTACCAGAAGATAAACGATAAGATCCAGGTCTCACTCATGGTAGAGGATCATCAGGTGGTAGATGAGCTTGATGATATCCTCAAGCTTGAGGGAATCGATCATTTCGCTATCGGTCCATCGGATTTCTCCGGTTCCTATGGACGTCCAGGAAGGGCATCCGATCCTGATATCGCCAAGGATATAACAGATGCTTACAAGAAGGTCATGGCCAAGGGCTTCGCAGCAAGCGGTCTGGCATATACCCCTGAAGCCGCAGCCGGTATGCTGAGCGAGAACCGTACCGTATTCAATATCGGCAGCGATCTCCAGATGCTCACCAAGAGCTATGCGGAGTATACCAGAATGGCAGATGATGCCGCCGCAGCCTGCGGGCTTAGGAGGAATGATAAGAGCCTGAAGCAGAAGCTGCACGATAAGGATATCGCGGTGGTGCCGTTCGTCCGTATCGCAGAGCCTGCGATCGCAGAGATAGCCATCCTTTCCGGTGTTGACGGAATCATCATCGACATGGAACATTTCGCTTTCAGCGACGATGAGCTTATCAACACGATCAGAGCGGCGCACTGCCGTGGCGGCAAGGCCATTGTCCGCGTATATGACAAGAGCAGGGCGGCTATCGGCCGTATCCTCGACATGGGAGCCGACGGCATCATGGCTCCGCAGGTGAGAAGCTATGAGGAAGCCCTTGATATCATCCGCAGCGTCAAGTACCCAGCCGCAGGCCATAGGGGATTCTGCCCTATAACCGCCGGTGTTGATTTCGGCCTTGAGGGGACCCCCTCGGAAATCGCGGCAAGAGCCAATGAGGAGACGATCGTCGGCATAATGATCGAGACCAAGGATGCTTATGATGATCTTGATAGGATCCTTACTCTCTCTGATCAGATAGATTTCATAGCGATCGGACCATCTGATCTCTCGGCATCATTCGGTAAGCCCGGTGCATATGATGATCTGGAAGTCAAGTCGGCGATTGCTGACATAACGGCGAAGGTCAGGGCCAGCAAGTCATCTCTCATGACCGTTGCAACGACATCCGAGGCGATGAAGGGGGCCATAGGGAATGGGACGACGATGCTCTGCACGGGTTCCGACCTGCAGTACATGATCTGGGGCTTCTCTTCTCTCGTCTCTGCGATGAAGAAGCTGATAGCTGAATACGAGAAGGCTTGAGCCTGAGGAATTGGAGGTATAGAGAATGGACTACGTGAATAGCGCCAGGCAGAAGATGAAGGAGCGGAAGCTGCTCGTTACGGCCATGCTTCGCTTTGCTAATCCGATGATTGCGGAAATCATGATCAGATGCGGGATTGATAGCGTCTGTATCGATAACGAGCATTATCCCTTTACTGATAATGATGTCGTGAATATCGTAAGGGCCGTACATGGAGCTGGTGGAAAATGCACCATGAGGCATGTTCCGAAGTCCCACGGCGCTCTTTACAGGCTTATGGATATGGGCATTGATGGCGTCCTCCTTCCGAATGTCGAGACTGCTGAAGAGGCCAGGATGCTCGTCAGTGCCGTCAAGTATCCGCCAGAGGGCTCGAGGGGCTGCTGCCCGATTACCCGTGGCGCTGACTTCGGAGTAGGAATAGATGTCCAGGAATACTACAAGAAGAAGAATGACACGGTCGTCGTCGAGGTTATGATCGAGTCAAAGACCGGGCTTTCCAATCTTGATGAGATCATGAAGGTTCCTGGGATCGATATGATCGTCGTCGGACCATCCGACTTCTCCGGTTCCTATGGCCGCCCCGGAAGGGCATCGGATCCTGATATCAAGGCAGATATCGATGGTGCTATCAGCAGGATCAAGGCTGCAGGCTTCCCTGTCGAGGTAATGGCCTATGATGTTGATTTCGCATTGAAGAAGATCGCGGAAGGCGAGAGGGTGATCTCCTCAAGAAGCGACCTCCAGATGATAACCAAGTCCTTCGAGGATCAGGTTGCCGCTCTTAAGAAGGGTTGCGGAGCATTGCTGAAGGATGGTGATCCTATCAAGAGGCTTAGGAATAAGGAGCTTGTCTCTATGTCCTACCTGAGGATCGCGGAACCTGCCATCGCCGAGATCGCAGTTATGTCTGGAATCGATTTCGTTGTCATCGACAATGAGCATTTCGCCTATTCCGACAGGGATATCATCGACATGATCCGTGCTATCCACTGCCGTGGCGGAAAGGCTATCGTGCGAATCTATGATAAGAGCAGGGCAGCGATCGGACGCATCCTCGATATGGGCGCTGATGGTATCATCGCACCGCAGGTATCTACCTATGAGGAGGCCCTAGAGGTCGTGAAGGCCACTAAGTATCCGCCTGTAGGTAACAGGGGTTTCTGCCCGATTACCCCGGGTGTCGGATACGGGCTTGATGCGACTCCCGCGGAGCTTGCCGTCAGGGCTAATGAGAATACCGTCGTAGGTCTCATGGTCGAGACGAAGGGCTGTGTCGAGGAGCTCGATAAGATCCTCTCCATCAAGGAGCTTGACTATGCGGCTATCGGACCATCCGATCTCTCCGCATCCTATGGGCTTCCCGGAGAGAATGATGCGCCTGTCGTGAAGAAGGCCATAGAGGAAGCCACGGAGAAGATCAAGGCTTCCCACGTAGCCCTCTTCGGCCAGTGCTATAAGGAAGAGGATGTCGCGGCAGAGCTTGCCTCTGGAGCCAGCGTCCTTAATGTCGGATCGGATCTACAGTTCCTTGTCTGGGGCTTCTCAGCATATGTGAAAGCCGTCAAGGGATCTGTGAACGAATAATAAAGGAGAGGATGATTATGAAGAAATTACTCGCAGTCCTTCTTGTTGCTCTTGTTGCGGCTGGTGCTGCCTTTGCAGGCGGAAGCCCTGAGGATGCAATCAACAACTATCCGGAAAGGGCTATCACCCTTATCGTCGGTGCGAAGACCGGTGGAGACGTCGATCAAGTCGCACGTATCCTTGCCAATGCTATCTCGCAGGTATCTGATGTGAATGCCGTCGTCCAGAACATGGATGGAAACGGCGGAAACGTCGGACTCCAGTACCTTGTCGATAGCGATCCTGATGGTTATCAGGTGCTTCTTGAGAATGCCAACATCTTCACTTCTCAGGTTACCGGAAGGTATATCTATGATATCGATGAGAACTTCGAGCCTGTCTGTACGATCGCTAAGTCCGACAATCAGGTCATCGTCGTAGCCGCTGGCTCCGATATCGCGACGGCTGATGGCATGGCCAAGGCAATCAGCGAGAAGCCGGGAACCGTCAAGTTTGCAGCTACTCTCGGCGCACCTTCCCAGTTCCATGCAGTATCGATGGAGCAGGCCATGGGCGGCAAGTTCAAGAAGGTCGATATCTCATCCGGTTCCGATAAGCTCGTCGCCCTTTTGTCCGGTGAGTGCAATGTCGTATCTTCGACGCAGTCCCTCGTAAAGGACTATGTGACAACTGGCCAGATCTCGATTGTTGGTTCTATCTGTCATGAGAGAAGCGCATTTGCTCCTGATACTCCGACCTTCGCCGAGCAGGGCTATGATCTTGGACCTGATTTCGCAGCAACGTATATCGTTCTTATGAAGAAGGGCACGCCTGAGGCTATCAAGCAGAAGTTCGCTGATCTCTGCCAGCAGGTTCTCAATGATCCTGAGCAGGCTGCGACGTTCCAGGCTCTGCAGTTCACTCCTGATTTCAGAGGCCCGGAGGAGGCTACTGAGTGGTACAAGGAGTCCAAGGCTTCCTGGTTCGAGATGAAGGATGCTATCGATAACGATAGGTGGTAATCATTAGGGCTATGCCCAGTTGATATCAAAAGCAGGGAGGGGAGTTCTTTCCTCCCTGCTCTACAAGGGAGATTTCATGAAAAAGAATCCAGTAATCGAACCCATTGTAGTCATGGCCATCGGCCTGCTGATATTCTTTGCCTCATTCGGCATCGAGACAGCAGTACATTCGATTGCCATCGGCCCGGATTTCATGCCGAAGCTCATTGGTGTTCTCTTTGTCATTCTTGGTGCGACCATGCTTCCTGCCGCGCTTCGTGCGCAGAAGGCCAAGGGCGCTGATGTGGTGGTTGAGAAGAAGGTTCCTTCGCAGCCGCTTACGAAGAAGGAGCTTGCCCTCAAGTACATGCACTACATCGTATGGGTGTGGACGCTTCTCTACGCTCTTTCGATGAAGGAAGTAGGCTTCCTCTTCTCCAGTATCATCTATCTTTTCGTTTCGATGATCCTGCTTACGATCAGGGAGAAGAAGAGGAACTGGCTTGTAATAGTCCTCGTGTCCCTGATTGTTCCGACATTTGTCTATATCCTCTTCAGGCAGCAGTTCTTCCTGATGCTCCCTGTGGGTATCTGCAAGTACATCCCTATCAATATTCTTAGGTGAGGAGGAGAAGAATATGGAATTATTTTTTGGTGCATTCATGTCGTTGATGAATCCATCGACGCTGCTGCTTGTCCTCTTCGGAGTATTCCTCGGAATAGTATTCGGTGCCCTTCCTGGGCTTAATACATCGATGGCAGTCTGCCTCTGCCTTCCGCTTACCTTCGTGCTTAACCATATCGATGGTATCGCGATGATCGTCGGCGTATTCATCGGAGGCGTATCCGGAGGCCTTATCAGCGCTATATTGCTGAACATACCTGGTACTGCGGCTGCTATGGCAACCTGCTTCGATGGCCACCCGATGGCTAAGAAAGGTCAGGCTGGCAGGGCGATGGGTATCGGTATCTTCTATTCGTTCATGGGAACGATCATCGGAATGATCGCGCTCATCACGATTTCAAAGCCGCTTGCATCGGTCGCGCTCCACTTCACATCGGTCGAGTACTTCTCCATCTATGTCTTCGCGCTGACGATGATGGCTAGCCTTTCCGGAAAGTCCTTAGCTAAGGGTCTTATCTCGGGATTCCTCGGAGTCTTCATCGCATGTATCGGCACGGCTCCTATAGACTACACTCCGAGATTCGCATTCGGCAGCAATAACCTTGCCGCAGGATTCAGCCTCGTTGCCGTCCTTACCGGTGCGTTCGCCATCTCTACTGTAATGAGGTCGATCCAGAATCCTACCGACATCAAGTCATCTGATTTCGGTAATGCCAAGATGCACGGATTTGGCTTTACGGTTAAGGAGTTCATCGGCCAGATCTGGAACATGATCCGTTCTGCCGCTATTGGCGTTGGAATCGGAATCCTTCCTGGAATCGGCGCCAGTACCTCCAACCTCATGGCTTACTCGATCGCGAAGAGCTCATCGAAGTATCCTGAGAAGTTCGGAACGGGTATTATGGATGGCGTCGTCGCATCTGAGACTGCGAATAACGCCACTGTCTGCGGTGCTATGATCCCGCTTCTTACCCTCGGTATCCCTGGGGATATCGGAACGGCATTCCTCCTGAGTGCCCTGCAGATCCACGGAATCTCTCCTGGACCGCTTCTCTTCGATACCAATCCGGATCTCGTATATGTCTGTTTCGCAGCAATAGGCGTTTCCGTGGTATTCATGGTTCTTCTTGAGTTCTTCGGAATCAGGCTCTTCACGAAGGTCCTTACGATCAGGGAATATATCCTTCTTCCTGTCATCATCGTGCTTTGTGCCGTAGGTGCATTCGCGAATAACAACAGGACGTTCGATGTCATCTTCCTTGTCATCTTCGGTCTCATGGGCTACTTCCTCAGCGGATGGGGCTATCCGCTCGGGCCAATGTGTATCGGCTTCATATTAGGGCCTAGCACTGAGACAAGCCTGAGAAGGGCTCTTATGGCGAGCGAGACAGGTCATGTCATTACCTCCATGATCTCTCCGATCGCAATCGCGTTCTATATCATCTCCATCGTTTCGGTCGTGATGTCCGTCAGGAACAACAGGCGTCTTAATAGGAGGCTTGCTGAGGCTGAGGCTAGGGGCGAGGATATCCCGGAAACGAACGCATGAAGTTCGTAATCTTGAATGGTTCTGTAGTCAATCCCGGCGATCTCAGCTGGGATGGCTACAGAGGCCTTGGCGATGTGACTATCAATGACGATACGCCTCTCGATAAGGTCACGGAGCAGATCGCGGATGCTGAGTTCATCCTCGGTCTGCCTGGCCAGACAGAGGACCTGAGCGCTGAATACCTTAGCGCAGCGCCTTCCCTTAGGTACATCGGCACGTTCTCCACTGGCTACAATACCATCGATATGGATTATTGCCATGCGCATGGGATAACCGTCTGCAATGTTCCATCCTATGGAACGGCGATGGTGGCTCAGTATGCAGTAAGCCTCCTATTGGAGGTATGCGGCCATATGCAGCTGATGAACGATGGTGTACATGAGGGTAAGTGGGATGAGAGCAGGGCACTTGTCTATGATGTCCATCCTCTTATCGAGCTTGATGGCAAGACCTGCGGTATCATCGGCTTCGGCCGTATCGGTAAGACGACAGGTCGCATCATGCAGGCCATCGGTATGAACGTGATCTATAATGATCAGTACCGTAGCAAGGATGCCGAAGGCGATACATGTCGCTTCGGAACGCTGGATGAGGTTCTATCCCAGGCCGACGTGCTATTCCTGCATTGCCCTCTGACGGGTGAGAATCATCACCTCATCAATGAGAAGACGATCTCCTTGATGAAGGATGGTGCGATCCTCATAAACAATGCTAGAGGACAGCTTGTCGATGAGAAGGCATTGGCGGATGCGCTTAATAGCGGTAAGCTCTATGCGGCAGGCCTTGATGTGACTGAGATCGAGCCGGTCCCGTCCGACAGCCCTCTTCTGACTGCAAGGAACTGCCTGATAACGCCGCACATGAGCTGGCTTTCCAGAGAGAGCCGTCAACGTATCATCGATACGGCGCTTGATAACGTGAAGCGGTATCTCGCAGGGCATCCTGTGAATGTCGTCAGCTGAAATAAGGGGTAGGGATTATGGTATCGCTGCTTTTCTCCTTGATGTTCCAGATCCTTGTCATGGTGTGTCTGGGATTCTTCCTTGCGAAGAAAGGGTGGTTTTCCGAATCGACGCAGAATGACCTTACGGCCATCCTCGTCGATGTCCTTACCCCATGCAGCATCATAGCCTCGTCCCAGAGGCCTTTCTCTACCGAGACGGGTGAGGCTATCTTCATCTGCATAGGAGCGAGCTTCGCCTTCTATATCCTCGCGCTGCTCCTGTGCTATGGCTTCTTCCGCATCCTTCCTATAGAGGACAACAAGCGCGGGGTAGCCGTTACTGCATCCGTATTCGCGAATACCGCGTTTATCGGATATCCGCTGATTACGAGCCTCTATGGCATGGAGAACATGCTTCTCGCCGCGGGCTTCGGCATAGGGTATACGCTATTCATGTATACCATCGGCGTCAGGCTTTTCTCTGCTGAGAAGGAGCCTATCAGGCTCAAGACATTCCTTTCGAGCAATGTCGTCTCCGTGATCGTCTCCAATATCATATACTTCTCCCCATACCGCCTGCCGTCTGATATCTACACCGTCCTTGGCATGCTGGGGGACATGACTGTTCCTATCTCAATGATGGTAATCGGCGCAAGCCTTGTCGGAGTCAATGTCAGGAGCATCTTCACCGATAAATATGCCTATGTCGTGACAGTCATCCGCCTTATAGTGCTTCCAGCCCTTACGTATATAGGCCTGATGCTGTTCGGCGCCCCCGATATCGTTATCGCGATCTGCACGATTATGGCCGCTATCCCTGTCGGAGCCTTCAATGTCATACTTGCCAAGCGCTATGGCGGCAATGTCGAGTTCAGTAACCAGACGCTGATCATCAGCATGCTCTTCTCCCTCATAACGCTGCCGCTGATCATAATGTTCCTCTCCGCCTAGTTGCTCATTTGCCGGTAAGGTGCTAAACCCATTCCATGCCTTCTGTGGATATGACGAAGGGACGCATTTTCCGCCAGCTGATCGGATATGCCGTCCCTCTGGTGCTGGGAAACCTCTTCCAGCTTGCTTACAATGCCGTTGACTCTATGATAGCCGGACGCTTCATCGGTACCGATGCGCTGGCTGCTACCGGAATGGCTGGCCCTGTGATGAATATCCTGATACTCGGGATATCAGGGCTGTGCATAGGCGCCGGTGTGATAATGAGCGCTTATTTCGGCGCGATGGATCATGAGAACCTGAAGAAGGAGCTATCGACGCTCCTGATTGCCGGTACTGTCTTCTCCATCGCGGTCGCGGCGCTTGGAATCATATTCGCATATCCGCTGATGCGCACGCTCAACGTACCTGATTCCGTCCTGGATATAACGGTGCTGTATCTGCGTATCATCTTCATCGGTGCTCCGTTCACATATTTCTATAACGCGCTCTCGCAGGCTCTGAAGAGCGTGGGGGACTCAAAGACGCCGCTGAAGTTCCTGATGGCATCTTCTGTACTCAATTGTCTGCTGGATCTCTTCTTCATCGGCTATCTCGGCTTCGGTATCACATGTTCCGCGGTGACGACGACCGTTGCGCAGATGGTGTCAGCGTTGCTGTGCTTCATCTATATCTATGCGAAGGTTCCGCTATTGAGCCTGCGGCTATCTGAACTCAGGCTCGATAAGACGATGCTTGGCACGACGCTCTCATATGGCTCCGTCACGGCTCTACAGCAGGCCTGTCAGCCGGTGGGTAAGCTCCTGATACAGAGTTCTGTGAATACGTTGGGGGTATCTGTCATTGCCGCGTATAACGCCGTGACGCGCGTCGATGACTTCGCTTTCACCCCGGAACAGAGCATAAGCCACGCCATGACTACGTTCATAGCGCAGAACAGGGGAGCAAAGAACTATGACAGGATGCAGGAAGGCTTCCGGAAGGGCCTTGTCCTTGAGGCCTGCTACTTCGTGCTGATAGCCTCCGCGGTCCTTCTCTTCAATCGTCCGATAATGTCTCTCTTTATCAGCGGTGAAGGGGCGGATGCCGTCATACAGGAGGGGCATCTCTACCTGTCCACGATGGCGTTCTTCTACATCTTCCCGGCCTTCACCAATGGCATACAGGGATATTTCCGTGGTGTCGGGAACATGAAGGTGACGCTGGTATCCACATTCATACAGACATCGCTGAGGGTCGTCTTCACGTTCCTGCTGGTACCGCATTTCGGCATCCATGCCATTGCCTATGCCTGTGCTGCCGGCTGGAGCGCGATGCTGCTCTTCGAGGTTCCGTATTACTTCCACTACAGGAGGAAGGTGGCTGTATCCTGAATGTCCAGGATGAGGGTATCAGCTGATGATCTCGCCTTTCCACAGCCTGTCGAGGAAGTATTCGAACGGCATTATCATGATCCCGTCATCAAGCCGTTCGGGAACAGGGGTGCGGCAGACAAGGATATATGTAGAGAATATGCCTTCCTCCTTCAATGCCCTGAGGCCCTTCAGATCCGTTGATGATGGGTTTCTTGTCGTCTTCGTCTCTATCGCGACAGAGTCTCCTATGACGAAATCGACTTCGAAGTTCGAAGTAGACCTCCAGTAGGCAAGCTCATCATCTATCTCATTGTAGTCGAGATATGCACGTAGCTCACATTCGATATAGTTCTCGAATGACTTTCCGAAGTCAGATGTTCCATCTGCCGGAGGCTGTGCCCCCACTGCCTTACGGGCGACGCCGAGATCGAAGAAGAAGAATTTGCTCTTCGTTATCGCCTTCCGCTTCCTTGTCTTGCCATATCCTGGCACTTCGTTGATTATCATGGTATCTAGAAGTACCTGATACCATTCCGATACGATAGCCCTGCTTATCCCCAGATCATTTGCCATATTGGAGAAATTGGTGATTTCGGTATTGTTTATCGCCGCTATCCTAAGGAAGTTCAGGAACGTGGGGAGATTCCTGGCCAGTCCTTCTTCCGCGATTTCCTCCTGAAGATAGGATTTTATGTAATTACGGAGGCGTACGTCATACCTTTCGCTGAGGTATATCGATGGCAATAGGCCGCGGGCGATGATCTTCTCCAGGCCATAGTCTAGGTCCTTCACTTCAGGATATACGAGAGGATGCATATAGCTTGTGCCTGCGCGTCCTCCGAGGAGGTTAACGCCTTTCTCTCTGAGCTTTCTTGCGCTTGATCCTGTCAGGAGGAAATGGAAATCCGTATCCTCTATCAGCTCATGTATCTCATCAAGCAGGAATGGGACCTTCTGTATCTCGTCCAATATGACGAGGCCGGATGCCTTCGGTGACATGCGGAGCTGATTCCGGAGCAGGGATGGATTCGCCGTTATCCTTGCGACGAGAGAAACGTCAAGGAGATTCCAGTATAGGACGGACTTCTCCTTAAGTTCCTTCTTTATGTATGAGGATTTCCCTGTCTGCCGTGGGCCGAAGAGGAATTGCGAACCATCTTCCAGGATTTCCGAAAGATCAAGTACCCTTTTGATATACTGCGTAGTCATTCATGCCTCCGACTATGATGATAATTGATAATTCCTGAATCGTAAATCATGATATCTGACAGAAATCGTTGCAGTTATCATCATAATTTCTTGGAACTTATCTTAAGTTAATATCATTTATTAGAATAAGATATTCAAGAAAAATGATTGCGAAATATCGGATGAACATGTCGTTTTTATATTTCATCATATATTGACTGGTGAAATGCCTTGCCGAGAAAGAGCAGCGGTATGGTCCTGAAGGGTATGCAAATGATGTCTGGCAGATATCCTTCCTCTGATGACTTCGTTGCGATCTGCATGATGCTTCATGTTAGGCAATCGCCGTTTCTGTCATTAAATGCTGTTAATTCCCGTGAACTGATTGTAAGATTGTATTCTCTGGCATGGCTGAGGATTCACTTTCCTCGCTGTTTGTCAGAGAATGATGATGCGGAGATTGTATATGAAGGCACTATGCTTTGGTGAGATCCTTTGGGATGTAGACGGTGAGACGAGGACGCTTGGAGGCGCTCCTCTTAATGTCGCGGGGCATATAAGGCGCCTTGGCGGTGAGAGTGCCGTGGTAAGCGCGGTAGGTGATGACGATCTGGGACGGATGACGCTTGAGGCCATAGACCGGCTCGGCGTCGACAGGAGCCTTGTCCGTATCTCGGAATATGGTACAGGGGTGGCAGAGGTAACGCTTGCCGACGGGATTCCGTCATACGCCTTCAATGAGCCTTGCGCCTGGGATGATATAACCGTCAGCGACAGCGAGATGGAGAGGCTGGGCAAGGATCATTTCGATGCTGTCATCTATGGTACCCTTGCTTCCCGTTCCTCTGTATCGAGGGATACGCTGTTCAAGCTCCTGGATCGTATCGATGCTTCTGAATTCTTCTTCGATGTGAATATCAGGCTATCGTTCTATAGCGATGATCTCATAAGGGAAGGGCTGGAGAGGGCGACTATCCTCAAGATGAACGATGATGAGGTACCGATCGTAGCCTCTGCCATCGGATCTTCGGAGGATGATATCATTCCATCCCTCTTCTCCATGCCAAGGCTTCGCCGCATACTCATAACGCGCGGCAAGCACGGTTCTGACTGCTATGAGCGGGATGTGTCGTTCCATGCCGGCACGGGCAGCGTGAAGGTCGTGGATACCGTAGGGGCAGGGGACAGCCTTTCCGCGGCCTTCCTCTACTTCCTCGCCTCTGGGCAGGATGCCGGCACGGCGCTTAGCAAGGCATCGCTCCTTGCTGATTATATTGTCACTCAGCGTGGCGCGATCCCTGAGTATGATGATGCGACGAGGAGCGCCTTAGGGCTCTAGGCTTCGTAATCAGCCAGGAACAGCACCTGGTATGGCGATAGATCGAACCACAGGCCCGGTTCTACCTCGCGGCCTGTCAGGAGGTCATGGTAGCGCCCTGTGAAGTATTCGAATCTCGCCTTCTGGATATCATGGGAGTAGTTGAATACGGCAAGCAGCGTCTTGCCGTCATTCCTTCTCCTGAGCGCGAAGACCTTGTCGTTATGGCTGTCCCAGGTGAATACCTCGGCCTCAGGTTCGAACAGCGGGGAACCGTTCCTGATGTCCTCTAGCTCCGTGATGATGGAGAAGAGCCTGTTCTCCGTGGTTCCGTTCCTGCTGGCCTTCTTCTCCTTGTCCCAGTCGAAGCGTGGGCGGTGCAGGTACCTTGAATCATCCTTCTTCTCCGGATCGTCCGCATAATCCTCATCATTGAGCATCCCTATCTCATCACCGCTGTTTATCAGGGGAAGGCCCTTCAGCGCGAATACCGTGGCGTATATAAGGCGGAAGCGCCTGATTGCCATCTCGCGGTCCTTAGCATCCTTTGCGCTCTCCAGCCCCACGAGCGATGCCGTAGTGCCGACGGTGCGCGCGTCTAGCGTCTTCGCGTCATAGTTATACAGGTCGCCGCAGGCATAGGATCCTGGGAATTCCCCTGACCAGAAGCGATACTGGAAGATCTTGTGAAGCAGGGGATCTATGCCAAGCTCCGTCTCCTTGCTCTCGTCGAAGCCCCAGCCTATGTCATCATGGCAGCGCACGTAGTTAACGAACGCGGAGTGTGCGGGAAGCGAGAGCAGGTCCTCGGTCTGGCATTTCAGCAGCCTGATATCCTCAGAGGCCAGCGCTCCCCATATATTCACCATCGATGATACCCCATACAGCAGATGGCACTCAGGCTTCTCCTCCGTGCCGAAGTAGGCGGCAAGCTCCTTTGGCGCCATGACGACCTCGCCCTTGAGGATGACGGCAGGGGCGACCGCCTCTAGTATGAGCCGTATCATCCTGACGATCGTGTGGACCCGCGGAAGGTTCCTGCAGTTCGTTCCCAGCTCCTTCCAGATATACGGGACGGCATCGAGGCGGAACACCTCAACGCCTCTGTCTGCCCATACGAGCATGGCATGGGCTATCGCATTGAACACGGCGGGGTTGTGGTAGTTGAGATCCCACTGCTTAGGGTAGAAGGTGGAGAGTACCCAGCGCCCCATCTCTTCAGAGTAGATGAAGTTTCCAGGGGCCGTCTCCGGGAATACCTCAGGCATCGTCCTTTCGAACTCATCTGGGATCGTCCGGTCAGGGAAGGTCATGTACATGTCCTGGGCCTCCGTGTCTCCAGCCTTTGCCTTCATGGCCCATTCATGCTCATCGGAGGTGTGGTTCATCACGAAATCCATGCAGAGGCTTATGCCATTCTCCCTCAGCACATCAGCCAGCGCCTCGACATCCTCCGGCGTCCCGAGCTTCCTGTCTGTGTCAAGGAAATCGCTTACCGCGAATCCTCCGTCGTTATCCTTGTCTGGGGTCTTAAGGAACGGCATCAGGTGAAGGTAGGTGATGCCGAGCTTCTTGAGGTAGTCCACCTTCTTCGCCAGCCCGTTGAAGGTACCGGCAAAGAGATTCGTGTACATCGTCTCTCCGACGGCGTTGCTCCTGACGAACCATCTCGGATCGGCGAGACGGCGCTCATCGAGCCTGTTAAGCTCTGCCTTCCGCTCCTCGGCCGCCTTGGCCATGAGGCCTTCCAGTTCCAGCAGCATTTCCCTGTTGCCATATAATTCCATGTACAGCCATTCAAGCTCATCCTTCACAGTCTTGAATCTATCAGGGTATGCCATCTCAGCCTCCGTATGTTAAACGTTTATTATAATATGACTCAAATAATGACCATGCAAGCACAATATTCCTCTCGATAATGTGCTATCATCGTGACAGGAGGCTTTATGGCGACGATAAAGGATGTGGCCGCAGAGGCGGGATTGAGCGTCGGAACGGTATCGAGGATACTCAACAACCGCGGGTATATCAGTCCGAAGGCCAGGGAGAAGGTGGACGCGGCGATGAGGAAGCTGAAGTATCAGCCTAATGAGATCGCCAGGTCCCTCAGCCAGAGCAACTCATCGATGGTCGGCATAATAATCCCGACTCTTCTGAATCCGTACTTCCCGACCCTCGTCAAGTATCTCGATGATGAGCTTGAGGCTAGGGGAATGCAGTCCTTGGTGTTCGTCTCTGATGGAAACGAGGATAAGGAGATAGGCTTCCTAGATCAGTGCAAGAAGAACAGGGTCTCCGGGATAATCCTCTGCTCCGGCAACTTCAAGGCGGCGCGTCTCGTTGATTACGGCGTTCCCGTCGCTTCGATCGAGAGAGCAGGACTTGATGGCGCCATTTCAATCGTTTGTGATAATTATGATGGGGGAAAGCTGGCTGCAGAGCATCTTCTCGACCGTGGTGGCTCTAGTTTCGTGATGATAGCGGGAGATCAGGATGAGGCGATGCCTGCCGATGGCAGGGTAAGCGGCTTCGTCGATAGCCTGAAGACCCGCGGGAAAGATGCAGTGGTCTACCATGCTACCAAGGAGATGTTCCACTCCCAGGATTACTATGCTCTCCTCTCGCGTATATTCGATGAGAATCCTGCGATGGATTCCTTCTTCTGCTCGAGCGACATAATCGCGGCAGAGGCCATGCAGGAGGCCGCCAGGCGATCAATCGCCGTTCCCGGACGCCTGCGGATCATCGGATTCGACGATACCTGGTTCGCCTCGATGATGAGGCCGGCGCTCACCACGATCAGACAGCCCATAAGGGAGATGGCGATCATGGCAATCTCCTCACTTGAGGCGGCGTGGAAGGCCGGATCGTTCCCTTCCTCGGTGATAAAGCTCGGTGTCTCGCTGGTCGTCAGGGAAAGCACCTGATATGTTGACCGTTTGTCATGCGTTAGGATAATACTAGGCCGGAGGTAATATGCGCATCCTTGTGATTTCAGATATACACAGCAATCGTCAGGCGCTGGAGGCTGTCCTCGGCGCGGAGAGGGATATCGATCTCCTGGTCTTCGCAGGGGACTTCGTGGATTATGGCATCGATCCTGTATACGTGGTCGATTTCTTCCGCTCTTATGATAAGCCCTGCGTCCTTGTCCGCGGCAACCATGATGACCACCTCATAAGGGTCTACCGCTCCGATGAGAGGTATATGCCTGATGGGCCGGACTTCAAGTGGATCCATCATAACTGCCGGCTTCTGGATGATGAGAGGGTGGACTATCTGGATAGCATGCCATATCATCTCTCGTTCTCCGCCGATGGATACGACTATATCATCCAGCACCAGTATGATGAGAAGTATGGCGTGATAGAATCTCCCTATGCCTTCGATACTTACTGGAATGAACATTGGGATGGAGAGAGCCAGGGAAGCCGTGGCCGCCGCATGATCTTCGGCCACTCCCATAGGCAGTGCGTCCACATGCTTCAGGGAGAGCGGCTATGGCTCAATCCGGGAAGTGTCTCATACAGGCGTCCTGATGATCCTGATAAGAACGCCCAGTACATGATCATAGATGGCGGAGAGATCCAGTTCAGGAGCTGCCCGTATGACAGATCAGTCCAGAAGGCTGCGGCGGACTGGTATCGTACGCATGGCGGGATGATGACGACGGAAATCCAGGATTTCATGTTCTTCTTCGGGGATGCCAGGACTTCTAGGGATCCTCTCTGATCGCTGGCCCGTCATTCTCGGATATATCTGGGAATGATGGGTTATATTTATGTTAAGCGGTTAATATTCTTGAAGATTTGTGTTGACAAGCAGATATGCGGGTTTATACTGGGTTTGGATTTAGGATTATATCAACCGTTTGATATTCCAGGGAGGTTCAACATGAAGAAGTTTTTGACTCTTATGCTGCTTGCTCTTTTCACGCTTTCCACCGTATTCGCTGGGGGCAGTAGCGAGACTAAGGCCGCGGCTGCATCCGATGGTCCCGTGACCATAAAGGTGTGGGTGAGCAGTGGTTCAGAAGATGGTAAGTATAAGGAAATACTCGACAGGATCGAGGCCGAGACGGGCATCGTCATCACCGATGAGTACTACCCTAAGGATGAGCTTGACCAGAAGCTTCAGGTCTCTCCGCTCGTAGGAGACACCCCGGAGCTGATCATCGCTGACTATCTCATGATTCCTTCATACTACACGGCCGGACTCATCCAGCCGCTTGATGAGTATATGAGCGATGAGCTTTACGCTGATCTCATTCCTTCCGTGCAGGGTGAGACGAGCTATGATGGACAGATCGTGTCAGTGGCGCAGTTCGATGCCGGCATGGCTCTCTGGGCTAACAAGTCCATGCTTGAGAACGCTGGTATAAGGATTCCTGAGAGCTGGGAGGATGCCTGGACGAAGGAGGAGTTCGAGGATGCGCTTGAGAAGCTTCAGGAGAGTGGCGTTCCTTATCCTCTTTATATCCGCCAGAACAAGCCGGCTTCGCTCTACTTCCAGTATATGCCGTTCCTGGCTTCCTTCGGTGGCGATTACCTCGATGAGGAGACGATGCTTACCGCTGGTGTCCTTGACAGCCCTGAGACGGTTGCCGCGTTCGAGTATCTCCAGTGGATGGTCGATCAGGACTACATCAATGGCGCATGTGACTATGAAAACGGATTCTATGAGAGGAAGGAGAGCGCCCTCGCGCTCCTCGGGCACTGGAAGTACGCTGACCATGTGAACTTCCTCGGCGATGACGCTATCCTCGTTCCGTGCCCGGATCTTGGCGGCGGCGTGTTCTCCTGCTCAGGATCCACCGTATGGGCCATGACCACGGCTGCTACTGACAACGGCAAGGCAGAGGCTGCATGGACGGTCCTCGAGAAGGCCCTTGAGCCAGAGAACATCCTCACCGTCACCGACTTCAACGGAGCTATTCCTTCCCGCAAGTCCGTGATGGATCAGGTCGAGAATCTTCAGGAAGGCGGCAGGCTTTACCTCTACAGGCAGCAGCTTGAGGCCGGTATCTCCGTGCTTCGCCCGCTCACTCCTGCTCATATGACGATCTACAATGCGATGCAGTCTGTCTACAGCGATGTCATCGGAGGAGCTGATCCGTATACGGCGCTCCACAATGCATCCCAGGAGATCGACGAGGTCATCATAGATAACGGCTGGAACAACTGATCAGCCATTGAAGCAAGGCCGTAAGGGTGATCCCTTTACGGCCTTTATCTACTAGGAGGACAGGATGAAAAGTGGATTGCGCCGCGATCAGGCGCGTGTGGCGTGGCTATTCTCCGCGCCGGCGCTGGTTCTGATATCTCTATTCATACTCCTTCCGTTCCTGATGTCCCTTGTGTATTCATTTACCGATAAGATGCTTGTCATGCGTCCTGGACGCAGTGTCGAGTTCACGGGACTGGAGAACTTCGTGAAGGTCTTTACGAACGGTACTACCAGGCAATCGTTCATCAATACGGGAATATATGCGGTAATGGTCGTCCCCGCCGTCGTGGTGCTTGGAACGATACTCGCCGTATTCGTCAATAGGCCGCTGAAGAGCGTAAAGGTGTTCCGCGCGATCTACTTCAGCCCGCAGGTCGTGACCATGACCGTAGTCGCCGTCGTCTGGTCATTCATATTCTCCCCAGGTTCCACGGGTATAATGAACTCGCTGCTTGGTCTCTTCGGTGTCGAGCCGCATACCTGGCTACAGGATCCGGATCTTGCCCTGAGCTGCCTCGCGGTCATGTATATCTGGCAGACCTTGGGCCTTGAGATGCTGATCATCCTCGGAGGTCTGCAGTATATCCCGGGAGAGCTTTATGAGGCCGCGATGCTCGATGGCTGCGGAGCGGTAAAGCGCTTCTGGTTCGTGACCGTTCCTCTGCTGCGTAATACGATGGTATATGTGCTCGTATCCGTTACTATCAACACGCTGAAGCTCTTTACGCAGGTATACGTCCTGACCAATGGCGGGCCAAGCAACTCGACCGTGTCGGTCGTCTATCAGCTGTATAAGGTAGGCTTCCTCAACAATCAGCAGGGATATTCATCTGCGATAGCGGTGGTGTTCTTCCTTATAGTGCTTGCCATCTCGCTTCTGCAGAACTATCTGATGAGGGAGAAGTGATATGCAGGCAATGTCTAGATCAAGAACCATGACGATGAAGGTCGTCAGCATGGTGCTTTATGTGCTGGTGGCATGTGTCTTCGTGCTTCCTATCCTCTATATGTTCGTCTCCTCATTCAAGACCGACACGCAGATCGTCAGCGATATGTCCACGATAAAGGCCTTCCTTCCTACCGGGCATCTGAGTCTCAGCAACTATTCGACGATCATGGTGGAGGGGCAGTTCTGGAGATTCTTCAAGAACTCAGCGCTTATCGCGATACTGAACGTCGGTATAGAGATAGTCGTGAACTCGATGATCGGCTATGCTCTCGGCATGCTTGCCTTCAAGGGTAAGGGAATCATCATCTCCCTTGTCATCGCGCTTGCAGTCGTTCCTACGGAATCCGTGATCATCAATAAGTTCATCGTCGTCAACTCCATGGGGCTGATGAACACGATATGGGGCCTAGCGATCCCTTCTGCCGGATACCCGATGTTCATATTCCTGTTCTACAACCACTTCAAGGGTATGCCACAGGAGCTGGTCGAGGCGGCGGTGGTCGATGGCGAGAAGTATTCCGGGGTGTTCTGGAAGATCATGATGCCGCTTTCGAAGCCGATCATCGCAACGGTCGCGATAATGGGTTTCATCAGGATATGGGGTGATGTGCTTTGGCCTACGCTCGTGACCAGGGATGAGACCTGGAGGACGCTGCCTCTGGCGCTCCGGGCGCTTTCAACGGACGTCTATATATTCTGGGGGCAGATATTCGCATTCTCCTCGCTGATGACGCTTCCTGTCCTGATACTGTTCCTGCTGTTCCAGAAGCAGTTTATACAGTCTCTGACCATGACAGGCATCAAGGGATGAACGAAGGGCGCGGCAACGCGCCTTTCTTCTTGCCCTTTCAGCGGCATATTTCCTGGAGCATATCCACATCGATCTAGTGCTTGATTTTCCTTCCATCTTTTTGTTGACTTCATTGATAATAATGATACTCTATTGATAATAAATATCATTAGTTTGCCCGGATTATCGGTCACAGGCCTCTTCATGAGGCTGCCAAAGGAGGAGGAATGAGGTATATCTGCTCAATCTGCGGATATGTATATGATGAGGATGTCGAGAAGGTACCGTTCAGCGAGCTTCCAGATGACTGGGCCTGCCCGATGTGCAAGGCTCCCAAGAGCATGTTCGAGGCAGAGGGAGAGCAGGCTGCGGAGGCGAAGGAGGCAAGGCCGGCTGATGTCGATAGCGACATGATGCCGCTCTCGCCGGGCGTGCTTGCTGCGCTTTTCTCGAACCTTGCCCGCGGTGCGGAGAAGCAGTACAAGGCGAAGGAATCTGAGGCATTGGGGAGAATCGCTGAGTTCTTCACATTTGCCGTTCCTTCCATCCCTGATGCTGACTTGGAATTGGTCAGGTCGCTATCGGAGGAATGTACAGGATCATCGTATCCTGCTGCGAAGGCGACGGCTTCATCTGAGGGGGATAGAGGTGCGCTCCGGGCCTGTACATGGGCTGAGAAGGTAGAGCGCATCATACAGGTTCTCATAGCGCGCTATGAGAGCGAGGGGGAGGCGTTCCTTGATGGGGTAGAGGTGTGGGTATGCAGCGTGTGCGGCTTCATCTATGTCGGAAATGAGCCTCCAGCCATGTGTCCTGTGTGCAAGGTCCCCGCGTGGAAGTTCGAGGCTGTGGGCTAGGAGGTGTGCTATGAAGAAGATCGCTGTAAGGAACCTAAGGCTGTGTACGAAGGATTGCCTCTGCCTCTATGTATGCCCGACCGGGGTCACTGATACCGAGGATAGCGTGATCGATACCACGAAGTGCATAGGCTGTGGAGCATGCTCTGACGCATGTCCAAGCGGTGCTATAAGCCTCGTGCCTGTCGAGTATCCGCGTCAGCAGGAGAAGAGCCATGCGGTGGTAGCTGCGATGGAACGCGCTGCCGAGAATAAGGCAAAGGAGGAGAAGGCGGCCATCGATGCGGCAGCCTCTGCAGATAAGCCAGGGCTTTCGCGCCTTATGAAGGCGATAGCCCGTTCCTCGCGTCTCTCTGCTGAGGACATCATGAGAGAGGCCGGATACATGCTTCCCCAGAGTGGCAACGCGCTCTCACTCGTGCAGGATCTGCTGGATTCTCCCCCTGGGGATGGCTTCCCATCCGATGCTGCCTCGTACATCCTGTCTGCGGTGGACTGCAACGATGGCGGCTATGAAAGACGAAGCAGCGGCCGTCTGAGATACAGGTGCTCTCTCTGCCTTACGGAGTTCGAGGTCGATGAAGGGGAGGAGCCTGTATGCCCGATGTGCGGGGCGAGAGGAGACGATCTGGAATTGCTTGGATAGGCTTTGATGGCCTGTAGTCGGATAATGCCTGATATTGATGATGGTATATCATTATCCAGGCCATCGTATCCTCTTTGTCAGGTTTTCCATCATTTTATATGGATTGCATCTTTGCCTCCCTTTGGATAATAAGTAATGGTATGACAGAGGAGAGGCTACGGCTCTTTGAGAGCGAGAGGATAAGCACGGCGGTGCTGAAGCTTGCGGTTCCTACCGTGCTTTCTTCCCTTGTCATGACGATATACTCGCTTGCCGATACCTTCTTCGTGGGTATGCTCGGCGATAGCGTGCAGAACGCGGCCGTTACGCTCTCGGCTCCCGTGCTTCTCGCGTTCAACGCCATCAACAATCTCTTCGGGGTAGGAGCCTCATCGATGATGAGCCGGGCCCTTGGCCGGAAGGATTACCAGAGCGCCTACCGCAGCTCTTCTTTCGGCCTGTATTGTGCGCTCATCTGCTCTGCGGCCTTCTCTTCCATGGCGTTCTTCTTCAATGATCAGCTTCTCCTGCTCATAGGGGCTGATGAGGTGACGATAGAGGCAACGCGCGGATATATAAGATGGACAGTAGTCGCCGGAGCTGCGCCCTCGATACTTAATGTCGTGTTCGCCTATCTTGTAAGGGCCGAAGGGTCGGCCATGCATGCCAGCATCGGGACGATGAGCGGCTGCTTTCTGAACATCATCCTCGATCCTATCTTCGTGCTTCCGCAGTTCCTGGGCATGGGGGCTGAGGGGGCGGGCCTTGCGACGATGATATCCAACTGCGCTGCCGTGCTGTATTTCATCGTGCTAGTCATATCGAGGGGGAAGGATACCTATGTCGCGATCGATCCCCGCCATCTTTCCTGGAAGCCTTATATTATCATGGGCGTATGCGCGGTGGGGATTCCCGCATCGATACAGAACCTGCTGAATGTCACGGGGATGACGATCCTCAACAACTTCACCTCGGCCTACGGCGCTGATGCCGTAGCCGCCATGGGAATAGCCCAGAGGCTGAACAATGTCCCATTCAGCCTTGCCAATGGTTTCACGCAGGGGGTAATGCCTCTTGTGAGCTATACATTCGCAAGCGGTGACCATGCGAGGATGCGTAACGCCATATCGTTTACGGCGAAGATAGTGATAAGCGCGCTTCTAGGCGTCGCCATCCTCTATTATGCCGCGGCGCCGCTCCTGATATCGGCATTCATGAGGAGTCCTGTGATCGTGGAGTACGGCACTCGGTTCCTCCGTGGCTTCTGCTTAGGCGTTCCCCTCCTAGCTGTAGACTTCCTCGCCGTGGGAGTGTTCCAGGCGGTAGGCAAGGGCGCGTATTCGCTTGCCTTCGCCATAGCTCGGAAGGTGGTGCTTGAGATTCCTGCGATCTTCATCCTCAACCATCTATTCCCGCTCTATGGGCTCTCCTATGCCCAGGCATCTGCGGAATCGGTGATGGCAATGCTGGCTGTCGTGATGCTGCTATACCTGCTGCACGGGATCGGCGATGGACGGATTGCCGATGGTGGTCCTGCGAGGAGGGTGGAATGATCTCTATCCTGCCGCTTGACACATGAGGGCGCTGTTAGATAAGATACGCTTCTGCGGGCCGTCTGAAACGGCTTACGATGTAATCAGGACGAATGTCAGGAGATAAAGATGGCTAGTTCAAAGAAAAAGGGTCCAGTAGAGAAGATCGCTCTCCAGTGCACGGAGTGCAAGCAGAAGAACTATACGACTGAGAAGAACCGCCGCAATACTCCCGGTAAGCTTGAGCTTATGAAGTATTGCCCGTTCGAGCATAAGCATACCCTGCACCGCGAAACCAAGATAAAGTAAGGGCGTCTTCGGGGTGCGAGCAGGTCAGTAGCTCCAACGGTTAGAGCACTGGTCTCCAAAACCGGGTGTTGTAGGTTCGAATCCTACCTGGCCTGCTGGCACCCCGAACAAGAGGTAAAGCAATGAAGAAGATCGGAAGATATTTCAAGGAATGCTGGCTCGAGATGAAGAAGGTCTCCTGGCCTACGAGACAGGTTGTTATCCACTCTACCTGGGTCGTGATCATCTCGACGATAGTGTTCGCTGTAGTTCTCGGCCTGGTGGATATCCTCCTCGGTCTCGGCCTTGATCTGATATTCTAGGAGAGAAGATGGCTAGAGGCTGGTACGTAGTACATACCTATACGGGTTATGAGCAGAAGATCGAGAGAACGATCAACAAGCTCCGCTCCATGGATGGCGAGTTCGCGGCATACTGCACGGGCGTAAGCGTCCCGATGGAAAGCGTCAACGTCATCAACGACAAGGGCGAGAAGAAGACCGAGATGAAGAAGGTCCTTCCCGGATATATCCTTGTCGAGCTTGATCTGCCTGAGAATACCTGGAGGATGGTGACTGCGAAGATCGCGAGGATCACCGGCGTGACCGGATTCCTCACAGCCGATAAGACGGGTAAGAATCCGCCGAAGCCGCTGACTCAGAGAGAGCATAGCGATATCCTGCGCCGCACAGGTGAGATGCCGGAGGAAAAGGTGTTCCGCCCGAAGCAGGATTTCGAGAAGGG
Source organism: uncultured Spirochaetales bacterium (assembly GCA_949299185.1). Classification (GTDB taxonomy): domain Bacteria; phylum Spirochaetota; class Spirochaetia; order Sphaerochaetales; family Sphaerochaetaceae; genus Ornithospirochaeta. The sequence goes on along the minus strand of CASFZR010000016.1, from coordinate 10,989 downwards.
AGAGGAGGTCAAGGTCATCGCCGGGCCGTTCGCTTCCTTCAATGGTACGATCGATGATATAGATCTTGCGAAGGGAAGGCTGCGTCTTTCGGTGCAGATCTTCGGTCGTTCGACCCCTGTCGAGGTTGATTTCTCGCAGGTGGAGAAGGTCCTGGTATAACCCAGGGCCATCGGTTTTTTACAATATAGCTTTGAATATCTCCCTTGGCTTGCCAAGGTGGGAGCCCTTCGTTGAAGGGCGTTAATACCAGCGCGAAGCCCCGCTTATCGGTCAGCTCAGACCAGGCTTCTTGCGTAAGGAGAAGGAAATGGCAAAGAAGAAGGTTACTGCGGTAATCAAGCTGCAGTGCCCTGCCCAGAAGGCCACGCCGGCACCTCCTATCGGACCGGCACTTGGACCTCATGGCGTCAGCGCACCTCAGTTCGTCCAGCAGTTCAATGACAAGACAAAGAACTACGAGCCTGGACTCATCCTCCCAGTTATCATCACTGTCTATCAGGATAAGAGCTTCACTTTTATCCTCAAGACACCTCCGGCAGCGGTCCTCATCAAGAAGGCCCTCGGTATCCAGACTGCCTCTGGCACGCCTAACAAGGTGAAGGTCGGCAAGATCACGGATGCCCAGCTTACGGAAATCGCCCAGACCAAGCTCGAGGATCTCAACGCCAACGATATCGAGGCGGCTAAGAAGATCATCGCAGGCACTGCCCGCTCGATGGGTGTAGAGGTGGAGAAGTAAGATGAAGAGAGGAAAGAAATATCAGGAAGCTGTCAAGAAGATCGACAGGACGAAGCAGTATTCGCTCGTTGAGGCTGCGGAGCTTGTCAAGAGCTGTGCCTATGCCTCTTTCGTAGAGACTGTGGAAGTGGCTGTCTCCCTTTCCCTTAAGAAGAGCCAGTCCGTCCGTGACACGGTAGTCCTTCCTAACCAGTTCATGGCTCAGAAGAAGATCCTCGTATTCGCCAAGGGCGATAAGGCTGAGGAGGCTAAGGCCGCCGGAGCCGCGTATGTCGGCGATACCGACCTCATCGATAAGATCAGGGGCGGCTGGATGGATTTCGACATCGCCGTTGCCACGCCTGACATGATGAAGGACGTAGGTAGGCTTGGACCTATCCTCGGAAGAAGGGGCCTCATGCCTAACCCGAAGACCCATACCGTGACCAACGACATCAAGGAGGCTCTCGAGGAGCTGAACAAGGGTCGTGTGGAGTTCCGCTCCGACAAGACCGGTGTCGTTCATCTTGCTGTGGGTAAGGTGGATATGGATGCTCAGAAGATCGCGGAGAACGCTCAGGCGACGATCGCGGAGATCATCAGGAAGAAGCCAGCTGATGCAAAGGGTGACTTCATCCTCTCTATCTCCCTCTCTTCGACGATGGGCCCTGGTGTCCATGTGAACGCGAAGGATGCTGCTGACGCATCCATGGCGATGTAAGGAGTGATCATGGAGAATTACAAGACACGCATAACACCTGCTAAGGAAGATGCAGTCAAGGCCCTCAAGGATGAGTTCGCCGGATACGATAGCTTCATCTTCACCGATTACAGGGGAATGACAGTCGAGCAGATCACCGCGCTCAGGAAGACGCTCCGCAAGCAGGATGCGGCTTACCGCGTAGTCAAGAACCGCTATGCCAAGATCGCATTCAATGATCTTGAGAAGGGCGGTGCAGACGATCAGATGGTAGGTCCTACCGCTGTCGCTCTCATCAAGGGCGATACGGCGAATTCCGTTGCCAAGGCTCTCTTCCAGGCTAACAAGGACGGCGTGACGATTACCGTCAAGGGCGCCCTTGTCGGTGGTGAGCTGATGAACGCTGATCAGATCGAGGCACTCTCGAAGCTCCCGACCAAGCTCGAGCTCATCTCCTCTCTCATGGGGACGATGAAGGCACCTGTACAGAAGCTTGCCGCTACTCTTCTCGCATATGTCGAGTCGAAGGGTGGTGCTTCTGCCGATAACGCCTGATACGGTCCTAGTCTTCAGAGTAACCTGCTAGACCGTTGGTAATAAATTCATAAGGAGAAGGTAATATGGCTACAAAGGAAGAAATCATTGAGTCAATCGCATCGATGAGCGTCATGGACGTTGCAGACCTCATCAAGATGATGGAAGAGAAGTTCGGCGTCGTTGCTGCTGCAGCTGTCGCTGCCGGTCCTGCCGCTGCTGGCGGTGAGGCAGCTCCTGCAGAGGAGGAGCAGACGGAGTTCACCGTTGTCCTCAAGAGCGTTGACGCTGCTAAGAAGATCGCCTGCATCAAGGAAGTCAGGGCTGTCACGGGTCTCGGACTCAAGGAAGCCAAGGATCTCTGCGAGAACGGCGGCACGCTTAAGGAGGGCGTAAGCAAGGAGGAGGCTACTTCCATGAAGGAGAAGCTTACTGCTGCTGGCTGTGAAATCGAGGTAAAGTAACAGCGCCCCTGACCTTTATTGCCCCAGGTCCTAGGGGCCTGGGCTATGCCATCGGGAACTCCGATGGCATAGGTGTCTATTTATGAATTGAGAAAAACAGGTACTTCGGTGCTTTATGGAGGTACAATGATGCCCAGCAAAGGCAAAGCCATTGAGAGAGTCGACATCGGTTCCGAGATGCCGGAAGTCTGCGAGCTTCCGAATCTTATCGGCATCCAGACCGAGTCGTTCAGGAATTTCCTGCAGCTCGATAAGCTGGAAAAGGGCGAGAGCCCGGATCCTGCGCTTGGATTGGAGAAGGTATTTCGCAATACGTTCCCCATCGTCTCTCCCAACGAGGACATGAGGGTGGAGTATTACGGCTATACCGTCGATATGGAGAATATCAAATACTCCGAGTCCGAGTGCAAGAAGAAAGGCAGGACATATGGCGTTCCCGTGAAGGCTCGTGTCGCACTAGAGACGGTCAAGAACGGAGAGATCAAGGAGAAGGAGATCTTCTTCGGTGATTTCCCTTTGATGACGGATCGTGGTACCTTCATCATCAACGGCGCGGAGAGGGTAATCGTGTCGCAGATCGTCCGCTCTCCTGGCGTCGTGTTCAAGGAAGGGAAGAAGAGCGATGCCTCATCCCTTTCCTATTCCGGTACGCTTTATCCATATTCCGGCACGAAGCTTGAGTTCACGCTTACGAGGAAGAATGAGAAGACCGATTCCAAGAAGAACGAGGGAACCCTCGCTGCTGAGAAGAAGAAGGTCAACAACATCATCCAGGTCAACTTCGGCAAGAAGCCGTTTCTCGTGACCTTCTTCCTCCGCGTGCTTGGCCTCGATACCAGGGAGAAGATCGTATCCGCGTTCTATGGCTCGAAGGAGATCGTCATCGATGAGGTCCTTTCCGAGAACGTACTCTTCTATTCCTACAAGGACATCTACGACAGCGAGAACGGGGAGGTGAGGTTCCTCGCCGGTGAGGAGCTTAGCAACATAGAGCTTCAGGAGCTTCGTGATAAGGGAATCGAGCGCGTCGAGGTCGTCGATACCAATGCTCGTGACCTTGATGTTCCATCGCTTGCCGTGCTTAAGACCCTCCGCCGTGAGAGGATCTTCTGCCCGAGCTATCGTCATGAGGACTCTGAGGAGTTCCAGAACGAGTATATCGGAGCGATCGTCGAGGCCTGCAAGAACTCGCTTCCGCAGAACCTCAAGACATTCCCCGATCCAAAGCGCGTGATCAGCTACTTCCAGGAGTTCTTCCTCCATGGGCGCGGCTTCGAGCTTTCGGATATCGGCCGCTATAAGCTGAACAAGAAGTTCTACGGCATGGAGGAGTCCAGGTATCTTTCCGATACCGCGCTCACCGTAGATGATGTGATAAACACCGTCTCCTTCCTGATCGATTTCTGCAATGGAGTCATCAAGGAGGATGATATCGATGCCCTCGGGAACAGAAGGGTGCGTACCGTGGGCGAGCTTCTTGAGAACAATATCACGGATGCGTTCAACCGCATGGCCAAGGCTGCCCGCGAGAAGATGAACACATCCGAGGATTCCGTGAAGCCCCAGGAGGTCATCTCCATCAAGCCGATCGTAGGCGCGATCAAGGAGTTCTTCGGATCATCGCAGCTCTCGCAGTTCATGGATCAGGTCAATCCGCTTGCTGAGCTTACCCATAAGAGGCGTGTTTCCGCACTCGGTCCGAAGGGCGGTCTTTCCCGTTCCTCCGCGCGTGCCATCTATGAGGTCCGTGACGTACATTACACCCACTATGGAAGGATCTGCCCGATCGAGACTCCTGAAGGCTCCAACATCGGTCTTATCCTCTCGCTTGCCAACTATGCGCGTATCAACGAGCATGGCTTCATCGAGACTCCGTACAGGCGTGTCGTGAACGGTGTCGTCACCAATGAGGTGAAGTACCTCGATGCCAACGATGAGGAGAAGTACTACATCGCACAGGGTAACGCCAAGATCGATAAGGATGGGCACTTCCTGGAGAAGGAGGTATCGGTACGCCACTATGGCGATTACGGCATGGCCGCCCCTGAGGAGATATCCTGGATGGATGTCTCTCCGAGGCAGGTAGTATCCGTGGCGACGTCCCTCATTCCGTTCCTTGAGCATGATGACGCTAACCGCGCCCTCATGGGCTCGAACATGCAGCGTCAGGCAGTACCTCTCGTGTTCCCGGAGGCTCCTAGGGTCGGAACGGGAATGGAGCAGAGGACCGCGTATGACTCGGGCGTTCTCATCAAGGCGAAGAGGGCTGGTACGGTCATCTATGCTTCTTCTACCATGATAAAGGTCCGCCCTGATTCCTCTGAGATCGAGGGTGAGATCGATAGCTACGAGGTCCATAAGTTCGAGCGTACCAACCAGGATTCCTGCCTGAACCAGAAGCCTATCGTGAACGTGGGAGACCATGTAGATGCAGGCGATGTCCTTGCTGACGGTCCTGCAACCCAGAACGGCGAGCTGGCCCTTGGCCGTAATATCCTGGTAGGATTCGTGCCATGGAACGGCTACAACTATGAGGATGCCGTACTGATCTCCGAGCGCGTGGTGCGTGAGGATATCTACACGTCGATACATATCAAGGAATTCTCCATCGATATCCGTGAGACCAAGCTCGGACCAGAGAAGCTTACCAGGGATATCCCGAATACCAGCGACAAGCTTCTGGAGCATCTCGATGCCGAGGGTATCGTCTGCATCGGAACGTATGTGCGTCCTGGTGACATCCTCGTGGGAAAGGTCACTCCTAAGAGCGAGTCCGACACGACTCCTGAGGTCAAGCTCCTCAACTCCATCTTCGGAGAGAAGGCCAAGGAGGTGAGGGATTCATCGCTGAAGGTTCCGCATGGCACCGAGGGTACGGTCATCGATATCCAGCGCCTGAAGAAGAGCGATAAGGATGAGCTGCAGCCCGGAGTGGAGCAGACGATCAAGGTGCTTATCGCCACCAAGCGCAAGCTCAAGCAGGGTGATAAGATGGCAGGCCGCCATGGAAACAAGGGCGTCGTATCCCGCGTTCTTCCTGAGGAGGATATGCCGTACATGGAGGATGGTACTCCGCTCGATGTCTGTCTTAACCCGCTCGGCGTTCCGTCCCGAATGAACATCGGACAGCTGATGGAGACGCAGCTCGGATGGGCCGCAGTCAAGAATGACAAGTGGTATAAGACCCCTGTCTTCCAGAGCGCGTCGATGGAGCAGATAGAGCATGAGATGGAGGAGGCTGGACTGCCGAAGAACAGCAAGACCCGTCTCTATGATGGCCGCACGGGAATTCCGTTCGTCAATGACGTGTTCTGCGGATACATCTACTATCTCAAGCTGCACCATCTCGTCGATGACAAGATGCATGCACGTTCGACAGGTCCGTATTCGCTCGTGACCCAGCAGCCGCTTGGCGGTAAGGCCATGTTCGGTGGACAGAGGCTTGGAGAGATGGAGGTATGGGCATTCGAGGCATATGGTGCCGCCAATACGCTCCAGGAGCTTCTTACCATCAAGTCCGATGATATGAAAGGCCGTGTCCAGATCTACGAGTCTATCGTCAAGGGTGAGCCTACGCAGACTGTGTCGATGCCTGAGGCATTCAATGTTCTCGTTCAGGAGATCAGGGGCCTTGCCCTCGATATCTCCGTATACGACGAGAAGGGAAAGCAGGTTCCGCTTACCGAGAGGGATGAGGAGCTTATCGCGAAGAGAGAGAAGGGAACTCTCTAAGGAGAAAGGTGATGAAGGAAATACAGGATTTCAGCTCTATAAGGATAAAGCTTGCTTCCCCTGAGCAGATCCTCGCCTGGTCATATGGCGAGGTGAAGAAGCCGGAGACCATAAACTATCGCTCTCTCCGCCCGGAGAGGGACGGTCTCTTCTGCGAGCGCATCTTCGGTACTACCAAGGCCTGGGAGTGCTGGTGCGGCAAGTTCAAGTCCAATAGATATAAGGGCGTCGTCTGCGACCGCTGCGGCGTCGAGGTCACGGATACCAAGGTCCGCCGTGAGCGCATCGGCCATATAACGCTGGCGGCTCCGGTGGCGCATATCTGGTTCTATCGCTCGACTCCTTCCATCATGAGCTACCTTCTTGATATCAAGAGGTCTGAGCTTATGGAGATCCTCTCCTATGAGAAGTATGTCGTTACCGATCCTGGTCAGGAGACCGACCTGAGGAAGTATCAGGTGCTTGATGAGGATGAGTACTATGCCGCCCTCGATAAGTATGGTGATACCTTCAAGGCAGGAATGGGTGCGGAGGCTATCTATGATCTTCTGAAGGGACTCGATCTCGAGACGCTTTCCGAAGAGCTTAGGACACAGCTTGCGCAGAAGGAAGAGGCTAACAACAAGATCGACAACAAGCTTCTCTCCCGCATCCGCTACTGCGAGGAGTTCCTCTCCTCTGGAAACAGGCCTGAGTGGATGATCCTCAAGGTCATCCCCGTGATCCCGCCAGATCTGCGCCCGATGGTACAGCTTGATGGCGGCCGCTTCGCCACGACCGATCTCAATGAGCTTTACAGGCGCGTCATCAACCGTAATAACCGTCTCGACAGGCTTATAAAGATCCAGGCTCCGGATATCATCATCCGCAATGAGAAGAGGATGCTTCAGGAGGCCGTCGATTCGCTTTTCGATAACTCCAAGACCGCTAATCCCACCAAGGGCAGCAGCAAGAGGGATCTCAAGTCGCTCTCCGATGTCCTTAAGGGCAAGCAGGGAAGGTTCCGCCAGAACCTTCTTGGAAAGCGCGTAGACTACTCCGGACGTTCCGTTATCGTCGTCGGTCCTGAGCTTAGGATGCATCAGTGCGGCGTGCCGTCGAAGATGGCCCTTGAGCTGTTCAAGCCGTTCATCATGCGCCGTCTCGTGCAGAATGATATCGCTCAGAACATAAAGAGGGCCAAGATGCTGGTCGAGCAGGAGGCTCCTGAGGTCTGGGGAGTCCTTGATGAGGTGGTAAAGGAGCATCCTGTCATGCTCAACAGGGCCCCGACTCTCCATCGTCTGGGTATCCAGGCATTCGAACCGGTGCTGGTAGAGGGCAAGGCGTTGAAGCTCCATCCTCTCGTATGTCATGCGTTCAACGCGGACTTCGATGGAGACCAGATGGCTATCCACGTGCCTCTGACTCAGGCTGCCCAGCTTGAGTGCTGGACGCTGATGCTTTCCACTACGAACCTGCTTGACCCTGCGAACGGCAAGCCGATCGCGTTCCCGTCCCAGGACATGGTCCTCGGTATCTTCTATCTCACGAAGGAGAGGACGGATCTCGATCCGCAGAGGAAGATCAAGCACTTCGAGTCGATCGCTGAGATCGAGGCTGCTATCGATGCAGGCTCTGTAAGCTATAACGAGGCGGTGTACTATCGTCTCAAGGAAGGCCTTGAGGTCATCTATGAGGATGGCTCGAGGGAGACGGCGGATGGGCATAAGTGGATCCGCACCACTCCGGGGCGCATCATCTTCAACTCCGCTATCCCTGTCGGCCTGCCGTATCAGAACTACTGCCTTGGCGATAAGCAGCTGAGGAAGGTCATCGGTGAGACGATCAAGCATAACAAGCCATCGGTTGCCGTAGAGCTTCTCGATTCCGTAAAGGATCTCGGCTTCAAGTATGCTACTCTCTTCGGCGCGACGATCGGACTGTCGGACATGGTCGTTCCTGAGAAGAAGAAGGAGCTTATCGATGAGGCTAATGAGAGGCAGTCCGTGGTCTTCAAGCAGTTCCATGATGGTCAGATAACCCAGGAAGAGAGATACAACAGGGTCATCGAGGTCTGGACGGAGACTAACGAGGAGCTTACCGATATGCTCATGGATGAGCTGAAGAAGAGCCAGCATGGCTTCAATCCGCTCTATCTCATGGTTGATTCCGGCGCCCGTGGATCGAAGAACCAGATCAGGCAGCTTGGCGGTATGCGTGGTCTTATGGCCAAGCCTAACGGAAAGATCATCGAGCTTCCTATCAAGTCGAACTTCAAGGAAGGCCTCTCGATCATGGAGTTCTTCATCTCCTCCAACGGCGCGAGAAAGGGACTTACCGATACGGCTCTCAAGACCGCTAAGGCTGGATATCTTACCCGTAAGCTCGTCGATGTCGCTCAGGATGTCGTCGTCAGCGAGGAGGATTGCCATACCATCAACGGTATCTGGACCTCTGCTGTCAAGGATGGTGATACCATCGTTGAGTCGCTCTCTTCCCGTATCGCTGGCTCCTGCCCTGTCGAGGATGTGCTGCATCCGTTCCTCAAGGATGAGGATGGACGCCCTGTCGTCCTTGCCAAGGCCAATGAGGAGATCTCCGATGAGACTGCTGAGGCCATCGAGAAGGCCGGAGTGGAGAGCGTGCTTCTCCGCACGGTGCTTACCTGTGAGGCTGAGCATGGCGTATGCCGTAAGTGCTATGGCCGCAACCTGGCGACTAACCGCTCCGTGGAGATTGGTGAGGCTGTCGGTATCATCGCGGCACAGTCGATCGGACAGCCAGGAACGCAGCTTACGATGCGTACGTTCCACGTCGGCGGAACCGCATCCACTTCCACCAAGGAGAATAAGCTCTCGTTCGGCTATCCTGTCATCGTACGCGGCCTGAAGGGCCTCGTTATCACGGACAGCACCGGCAAGCGCCTCTTCCCGAGGAAGGGACATATAACCGTCTCGAAGGTCTATCAGGAGATCACAGGACTCTATGACGAGCTTCTGGTAGAGGACGGAAAGCCTGTCGCTAAGGGCTATCCTATCTATAAGAGGGGCGGAAAGGACGTCATGGCCGAGGATAACGGAAGGCTCTATCACCTGCCTTCTGATTCCGGCGAGCGCGTCTTCGTCGTGGCATCGCCTGTCGAGTATCCGGTTCCGGCTGGTTCCGAGCTCTCGGTATACGAGGGTCAGGTCGTGCCTGCTGATGAGGCTATCATCACATTCGACCCGTTCAGCGAGCCGATCATCGCAGAGGCTTCCGGAGTGGTCGAGGAGATGAATGACTTTGTTGAGGATAAGTCCTACAGGAAGGTCTTTAACGAGGCCGGTGACACCGAGATGATCGTCGTTCCGTCGGCTCAGCTCGGAGCGTTCCGCCCTGCTATCCTCGTCCGCACCGATTCCGGTGAGTTCAATAGCTACCAGATCCCTGGCGGCGCATATATGGTCGTCAAGGAGAAGGGCCAGAGGATCGAGGCTGGAGATATCCTTGCCAAGGTCTCTAAGGACAGCACGACGACCAAGGATATCGCTGGAGGTCTTCCGCAGGTCGACTCCCTCTTCGAGGCTCGCCACGGAAAGGTATCCTCTTCGAACAAGGTTAATCCGATCATCCTTGCCCGTGTGACGGGTACGGTCGTGAGCGTGCAGGCCTCTTCGAACGTGAACAGCGGTTCTACGATCGTCACGATCCGCGATGCCTTCGGCGCGATGCACCCGCATAAGGTATATACCAAGGATGCGCTGCTTCTCGTCAGGGAAGGAGACGAGGTAAAGGCCGGCGAGCCGCTCTGCGATGAGCCTGTGACATCCCGCGAGGTGCTTGATGTGCTTGGTGAGAACGCTGTTCTCTCGTTCCTGGTAAATGAGATCCAGAAGGTCTATAGGATGCAGGGCGTAGAGATCAACGAGAAGCATCTTGGCATCATCATCCGCCAGATGCTCCGCAAGGTCGAGATCCTCCGCGCGGGCGACACGCAGTTCGTCAAGATGCAGAAGGTCGATAAGAACCTCTTTGATCGCGTGAATGAGGAAGCGAAGAGGGAGGGCAGGACCCCTGCCATAGCGCGTCCGGTGCTTCAGGGTGTATCCGATGCGGCTCTCTCCGTTGATTCCTTCATCTCCGCGGCGTCGTTCCTCTCGACAACGCGCGTATTGACTAATGCCGCTATTGCTGGTAAAAAAGATGAGCTCAGAGGTCTCAAGGAGAACGTCATCATCGGACATCTCATTCCTGCCGGTACCGGCATGAAGAGGTATAGGAACGTGCGCCTTGAGGAGGATGAGAAGCTTCTCGAACTCCAGAAGGAGGTCGATAGGGCCAGGGCCGAGAGGAAGGCCGCAGAGCCTATCGATGATCTGGATATCGAGGAACTGGGTGATATGAAGACAGTGGGAGCCGCCGTCGATGTAGACGAGGGCCAGATAGACGAGTGAGTGCCTGTCGGCACCCGCTCGTGGCCTAGGTCCGGCGAGGCTCATGCTGACCGCTGTTGGAAATAGATGTGCCGCCTGTGCGGCATAGATCCCCTGGTGTGAGACAGGCGGATCAATGATAAAGGAGCGTATCGTAAGATGCCTACTATCAATCAGCTGATAAGAAAGGGCAGGAAGAGCAGCAAGAGCAAGACGAAGTCTCCGGCTCTTCAGGGCTGCCCGCAGAAGAGGGGAGTCTGCACCAGGGTAATGACAGTTACTCCTAAGAAGCCTAACTCCGCTCTTAGGAAGGTCGCCCGTGTGCGCCTTTCCAATGGAATCGAAGTAACCGCATACATCCCAGGTATCGGCCATAACCTTCAGGAACACTCCGTCGTCCTCATCAGGGGCGGAAGGGTCAAGGACCTTCCTGGCGTTAGGTACCA
>CASFZR010000015.1 GCA_949299185.1 uncultured Spirochaetales bacterium | reverse complement strand
CAGGGTATACAAGACCTTCGACCCAAGGGCCAGGATCGCCAAGAAGATCTGCCATGAGGTGATGAAGGGAACGCACATCGAGAACGATCCCCTGCTGGATATCGCGCTGGAGCTTGAGGAAAGGGCCACCCATGATGATTACTTCATCGAGCGCCACCTCTACCCCAACGTAGACTTCTACACCGGCATCACATTCCATATGATGGGCATACCGGTATCGATGTTCACCGTGCTGTTCGCGATGGGAAGGCTTCCCGGATGGATAGCGCACTACCTCGAGTGGCGGCATGACCCGTATCAGAAGATCGGAAGGCCGAGGCAGGTATACAGCGGACCGGAGGCGCGCGATGTCATACCGATTGCCAAGCGCTGACGGCATAGTATTCGACTTCAACGGCACCCTCTTCCTCGATGAGAGGGAGAACAGGGAGAGCTGGAACATGATCGCCGTCGAGCTGAGGGGAGAGGCCCTCAGCGATGAGGAGTTCCTCCGCGAGAACGGCAGGACCGATGCTGATATGGTGCGGGCCATCCTCCCGGGAGTCTCCGATGAGGAGGCAGAGAGATGGAGCCGCAGGAAGGAGGAGATCTACAAGGATCTCTGCATCAGCCGCTCGCTTGATCTCGCGCCGGGTGCAAGGGATCTTTTCGAGGCAGTCCTTTCCCGTGGCATGAGGATCGCGATCGCCTCATCCGCACCGAAGATGAACATGGACTGGTACATCCCGCGCTTCCATCTCCTTGACTACTTCAAGCCATCAGCGATCATCGCAGGACGCACCGATATCCCATCGAAGCCGGATGGCGCGATATTCCGCCTCGCGCTGGAGAGCATAGGCGTCGAAGGAGGAAGGGCCATCGCCTTCGAGGACTCCAGGGCAGGAGTCCTCAGCGCGAAGGACGCGGGCATCAGGACGATCTACAGGATGAGGAGCCCGGGAAGCGTGTCGCTAGAGGATCCGGATATCACCGAGATAGGCTCCTTCAGGGAGATCATCCTCTGATAGCCGCGATGAGGTGATCTGTGAGGGCCGAGGTGGAAAGCTCCTCCACATCGCGCCCTTCCTTACGCATCAGGAGAGCGAAGTCCCGAGTGACGTGCCCCTCCTCGATCGAGGAGGAGACAGCGCTCCTCACAGCCTCCGCCGCCTCATTCCAGCCGATATACTCAAGCATCATCACCCCGGAGAGGATCATCGACAAGGGATTCACGATATCCTTGCCGGCGATATCAGGGGCGGTGCCATGGGTCGCCTCGAAGACGGCATGGCCGGTCATGTAGTTGATGTTCGCACCAGGCGCGATCCCTATTCCCCCTACCTCGGCAGCCAGGGCATCCGATACGTAGTCACCGTTGAGGTTGAGGGTGGCGATCACATCGTAATCCTCCGGACGGAGAAGGATGTTCTGCAGGAAGGCATCGCAGATGCAGTCCTTGATGATGATGTCACCATGGGAGGAAGGAACGACGATGCGCCCGTCCTTCTCAACCGCGCCGTACTCCTCCTTCGCCATCTCGTAGCCCCAGGCCCTGAAGCCGCCCTCGGTGAACTTCATGATGTTTCCCTTATGCACGAGCGTGACGCTCTTCCTTCCATTGGCGATGGCATAGTCGATAGCCGCGCGGATAAGGCGCTTCGAACCATCCGGAGACACAGGCTTCACGCCGATAGCGCTCGTTTCGGGAAAGCGTATCCTTGTCACGCCCATCTCGCCTTGAAGGAAGGCGATGACCTTCTCTGCCTCGGCGCTGCCGGAGGGCCATTCGATACCGGCGTAGATATCCTCCGTGTTCTCCCGGAAGACAACCATATCGACGCTCTCAGGGTGGCGTACGGGCGAAGGAACGCCCTTGAAGTACTCGATAGGACGCACGCAGGCATAGAGGTCAAGGCTCTGGCGGAGAGCGACGTTTATGCTCCTAGCGCCCTTCCCAACCGGTGTCATCAGGGGCCCCTTGATCGCTACAAGCGATGAGCGTATCGCGTCAAGCGTGGCCTCCGGAAGGTTCACTCCCTCCTTCTCGATTGCCTTGCCGCCAGCAAGCGCCTCATGCCAGGCTATGCGCCTCCGGCCTCCATAGCACCGCTCGACTGCCGCATCCAGGACGCGCCGCATCCTGTCGGTGATCTCCTTGCCGACCCCATCTCCCTCTATATAGACGATATCAGGCTCATCCGGAACGATGAGCGCGCCACTACTGCATTCTATCCTCATGATCAATCTCCGGAACCGATTATATAGATAAGCGTGGAGAGCTTAAAGACGCACTTGCCCCGATTGCACTCTGATGATACCCTCTCAGCATGGCAGCGTTGATGGAAAACACGGCACTATGGGCGGCTCTGGCAGGACTCGTGTCAGCGCAGCTCCTCAAGCCCCTCATAAGCATCCTGACCGGACAGGGATTCCGGCCATACCTCTTCATAACGACAGGCGGGATGCCATCATCCCATACATCCGCGGTATCAGCGCTGACTATATCGGTAGCGATGACGGAAGGGCTGGACAGCAGCATCTTCGCCATCTGCATCATCATATCCCTCGTGATAATGAATGACGCGACGAACGTGAGGCTTGAGACGGGGAAGCAGGCGAAGCTCCTCAACGAGTGGTCCGAGATCTTCAGCAAGGAGAGCCTTCAGATATCACCGCAGAACCTCAAGACGATGATCGGACATTCCACTGCACAGGTCCTCGGCGGCCTTATCCTAGGGCTCGTGGTCGGCTCTGCCCTGACGATTCTCCTATCAAGCAATGGCTAGGCTCTCGTTCGACGGCTTCTACCTGCAGATATGGGGAGGGCGCTGGGAAGGATTAAGGGAAGCCATGCTCTCCGACAAGGAGGATAAGGTCTCGATAGAAGGCCTCGTCTCACCTTACTTCATGGATCGGGCCTCCATCGAGACCGCTACGCTGCTCTCACCCGCTCCGGGAAGCGACGTGCTTGACATGTGCGCGGCCCCGGGCGGCAAGTCCATCGTCATCGCCTCGATGCTCAAGGGCACAGGCTCCCTCACATCCAATGACAGATCGCAGGACAGGAGGGAGAGGATGAGGAGGGCCTTCGAGTCATCGCTTCCATCGCAGTGGAGGGAGAACATAAGGATCACAGGCCACGATGCCTCACGCTGGGGGCTCTATGAGAAGGAGGCATATGACTGCATACTCCTCGACGCGCCCTGCTCCTCGGAGCGCCATGTGCTGCAGAGTCCGGAGCATCTCTCGCAATGGTCACCATCCCGGCCGAAGAGGCTGCAGGCATTGCAGTACTCGATGCTCGCCTCGGCGATGCTCGCCCTCAGGCATGGCGGCACGCTCGTCTACTCCACCTGCTCGATAAATCCCGGAGAGGATGAGGATATCGTAGCGCGCTTCATGAGGAAGCATCCGGGTGAGGCAGAGGAGATGGAGATATCCCTCACGGATGGGGAGAGACGTGAACACGGCATGATCGTCCTTCCGGACAGGAGCGATGGAAAGGGACCGATGTATGCCGTGAAGCTGAGGAAGATATGACACGGACAGCGATAGCAAGATCTGATTCATATGATATGAGCGAGGTAAGGAAGGCGATAAGGGAGATCGTTGACAGCACATCCTTTCCCGCCGTCAGAGGCAAGACGGTCCTCGTCAAGCCTAACATACTCTCAGACTCATACCCTGAGAAGGCTATAACGACCCATCCCTCAGTCGTCAGGGCGGTCATAGAGCTGGTGAAGGCCGAAGGGGCCTCCAGGATACTCGTGGGAGACTCTCCCGGGATGCAGACGGGAAGGCTCAACCCGGTGAACTCTGGCATAGCCCAGGTCGCGGCGGAGACCGGTGCGGAGCTTGTCGATTTCCGTAGCAGCACCCGCATCCATGACATAGGAGGCATCAGGATACCGATGACCACGGCCATCGATGATGCCGATATCGTGATATCAGTCGCGAAGTTCAAGACGCATCAGCTGATGAGCGCCACAGGTGCCGTGAAGAACATGTTCGGACTGGTTCCTGGACTGCAGAAGAGCCCGCTGCACCTCAAGGCGAGGACGCCGGAGACATTCGCGCGTCTCCTTATCGGAATATTCCGCGAGGCCCATGTGGACTACGCCTTCATGGACGCCATCGACGGCATGGAGGGATCAGGCCCGACGAACGGACAGCCTCGTCATGTAGGCCTGCTGATAGGCGGGGAGAACGCCTATGCGGTAGACAAGGCGGAAGCGATGATCATGGGCTACCGTTCCGTTCCCCTCCTTGATGAGGCAGAGGCCTTGATGCCAGGCATCACTGAGAGCGAGTATCCCCTGCTCAGGCCGGAGGATCTCACCATCGATGACTACAAGAGGATCCCAGAGGGAAGGAAAAGCACGCTCAAAACGCTCTTCATCCCCAATCTCCTCTCCCGCATCGGGATACAGACAGACGGCAGGCCCTACCCCTCCTTCATGCATGACAGGTGCAGGCATTGCCAGAAGTGCGTTAGGATATGTCCGGCGAAGGCGCTCGAGATGAGAGGGAATAAGGTGCATATTCGGAGAAGCAGATGCATCCGCTGCTACTGCTGCCATGAGATGTGCCCGTTCGATGCGATTGATATCAGCTAGGCCCAATACCATGGATTGACCATGACGATTCACAATAGTCGCTTGCAAGGTTACAACACATGGGTATAATATCAATCAACGGAGGAAATATGGGCACTACGCAGGGACAGAGGATAAGGCATCTCAGGGAGAAGCTGGGCTACTCGCTGGAGGATATCGGAAACGCGATAGGCACGACGAGGCAGAATATCTTTAAGTATGAGTCCGGTGATATCACCAACATACCATATGACAAGCTGAAGAAGCTCTCGGAGATACTCAAGACCGATCCTTGGTACATACTCGGCTGGGAACCTCCGAAGGCAGCCACGAGGACGGCGGACATGGTCAGCGTGCCGTTCATCTCGCAGAAGATATCCGCAGGATACGGCGAGACCTTCCTCTCGGACGAGAACATCACGATGAAGAGGATATCGATTCCCCTCTCGATACTCCATGGCGTGAGCGATGCCTCCACCCTGGTAAGCGCCGAGGTGAAGGGAGACAGCATGATAGAGGCGAACATATTTCCCGGAGACTATGTCTTCTTCGCCAAGGGCATGATCAAGGGAGAGGGAATCTACGTCATCGCGCTCGCTGGCGACATAATGGTGAAGCGCCTCTCGTTCGACGCGCTCAACAGGAGGCTCTCGATCATCAGCGAGAACAAGAACTACCCGGTCCTTACAGTCGACGCGGATGAGTCCGGCGTCAGGATACTGGGAAAGGTCGTAGGCTGGATACATAACGAAGTCGTCTGACCTTGAGTAGGATGAATATCTTATTCTATATGATTACGCTATCTTAATGATAGCGTATTTATATTATTATAGTATCCATCTTCCACGATTGACTGATATCCCAAGATATGGCAACTTCTTCATCTGTGAAGACCGACCTCTCGAAAGTACTCAATCCGGAACAGGCCGCGGCGGCGGCAAGGATCGATGGCCCCGTCCTGATAATAGCCGGTGCCGGATCCGGCAAGACGAGGATGCTCACCTACCGCATCGCGCACATGCTGGAAGAAGGGATAGATGAGAAGAATATCCTTGCCCTAACCTTCACGAACAAGGCCGCCAAGGAGATGAGCGAGAGGATCCGAGGATTACTGAAGAAACCTCTGAAGGAGCTTACCGCGACGACGTTCCACTCCTTCGGGCTGGGACTGCTGAAGCAGTACATCCAGCACCTTGGCTACCATAACGACTTCACGCTCTATGACACGAACGACAACGATGCCCTGATAAAGAACTGCATCGTGGCCTGCGGCTATCAGATACCGGACTACAACATAGGCACGCTGCGCTCGCTATTCAGCGACCTCAAGACAGGACGCAGCCGCATGGAGAGCGAGGATGGGGCCATCGCCGAGATCTACAGGGAGTGGCTGCTGACGCAGAAGGCGTACAATGTCGTGGACTTCGATGACCTGATACTCCTTCCGCTGCGCATATTCTGCGAGAAGCCCTGGATACTGGAGAAGGTGCAGGAGCGCTACCGCTACATCATGATAGATGAGTTCCAGGACACATCGCTCCTGCAGTACAGGTTCATATCAACGATAGCGAAGCGCTACAGGAACATCGCCGTGGTCGGCGATGATGACCAGTCCATCTACTCCTGGCGCGGCGCGAACTACGAGAACATCCTCGAGTTCGAGAAGGACTTTCCCGAACGCGTCGAGTTCAGGCTGGAGAGGAACTACAGATCGACGGGAAACATACTCAAGGCGGCGAACGCCCTCATCATCCACAACACCGAACGTAAGGACAAGAAGCTCTGGACGGAGGAGGAAGGAGGCGCCGCTATATCAATAAAGCGCCACCGCAGCAGCGAGGCCGCCGCCTACTGGATCGCATCGCAGGTCCGCTCTGATATCTCAGGAGGGGTCAAGCCTGGGGATATCGGGGTGCTGGTGAGGACGAACTCGCTAATAACGGAACTGGAGAACATCTTTACCGAGATGAATATCCCCACGAGGATATCAGGAGGAAAGAGCTTCTTCGATAGGCGCGAGATCCGCGACATCCTCTGCTATCTCAAGGTACTGCTGAACAGCCATGATGATACTAGCCTACTGCGTATCATCAACACGCCGCGCCGGGGCATAGGACGCACGACAGTCGAAAGGCTCCGCTCTGACGCGGACCAGAGAGGCACATCGCTTTATGAGGCGATTGAGCATCTTACAGGCGAGAGCGGAGGACTGCCGCAGAAGTCACGCGATGCACTGCGCCGCTTCCAGGAGAGGATCGCCTCATGGAAATCCCTCTCGGATAAGGCTCCCTCATACATAATCGAGCGCATAGTGGAGGACACAGGTTACGAGGGGATGCTTGTAGAGGAATTCCCCGATAGCCCGAAATCCGTGGACTTCAGGATGCATGGAATCGAGATCCTCTCGACAAGGCTCAAGCGATTCATAGAGGAACATGACGGCGCGACGATGAAGGACTACGTCAACGCCGTCTCGCTCATCGGCGACGAGAGCGATGATGACGAGAAGAAGGTGAACATCATGACCATGCACGCCTCGAAGGGCCTGGAGTTCATCTCAGTATACCTTGCCGGCATCGAGGATGACATAATCCCCTCCAAGCGTGCCCTAGAGGAGAACGCGAGGAACATAGACGAGGAGAGAAGGCTCTTCTACGTCGCCATCACGAGGGCAAGGAAGAAGCTCGTCATCAACTACTCAGATACCCGCATCACGCGCGAGGGAGAGGAGAAGATGGTCATACCCTCTCGCTTTCTTGAGGAGATACCCGCGGAGCTTTTCAAGAACGAGGAGAAGAGCCCTGAGCAGCTGAGGAAGGAACAGGCAGACAGGCTCAGGAAATTCCTGGAGAAGACCAGGACAAGCTGATGCCCCTAGCTTCTCATAGAAAAGAAAAATCCTTCTACCGTATCTACAGCAGAAGGATCAATGCAGTGCGGTCGACTGGACTTGAACCAGCATAGCCTTTCGACCACTAGCACCTCAAGCTAGCGTGTCTACCAATTCCACCACGACCGCTCAATTGGCACTGTGATAACCTACAACTTTTGATTGCTTTCGTCAATCGGTTTACGAAAATATTTTCAACAATATTTGCAGGTCTCGACAGTGCATGGAATTAACGATCAGAGGAGCTGCGTGCCATGGCTCCTCGCCTCCTCCCTTGCCTCATCCGGCCATACGGATGCCTGCACCTCTCCGACATGGGCCTTGTGCAGAAGGAACATGCAGAGCCTCGACTGCCCTATTCCACCGCCTATCGTCTGCGGATACTCACCGGCAAGTAGCCTCCTGTGCCAGTAGAGGTCCTTCCTCTCCTCACAGCCGCGGATCTCAAGCTGACGCAGAAGCGCGTCGCGGTCCACGCGGATGCCCATGCTCGAAAGCTCAAGCGAATCGGAGCGTACCGTGTCCCACACGATTATATCCCCATTGAGGCCATGGTGGCCGCTGCCTGTATCGGTGGACCAGTCATCATAGTCAGGTGCCCTACCGGAATGTGGAGGATTGCCGTATCCTATCCCGATGAGGAAGATCGCGCCGTAGCGCCTGGCAAGTTCCCTCTCCCGCTCCTGCGGCGTGAGGTTCGGGTACTCTGCCGCGGCATCCTCGGAATGTATGAACGTGATCTCATCAGGAAGGGTGTCCCTGAGTACGGGAAAGTCCTCGGAGAGCAGGAACGCGGTCCTCTTTATCGAGGCGTAGATAGTGCGTACCGTGGCCTTGAGGTAATCGAGGTTCCTCTCCTCCCCGTCCATTACCTTCTCCCAGTCCCACTGGTCGACGTAGATCGAATGTATGGCGTCTATGTCATCATCGGGCCTGAGCGCGTTCATATCCGTATATATTCCCCGTCCGGTCTTGAAGCCGTAATCGGCGAGCGCCATCCTCTTCCACTTGGCAAGCGACTGTATGATCTCCATATGCTTTCCCCCGAGGTTCTTCACGGTGAACCTGACAGGGCTCTCGACACCATTGAGATCATCGTTTATTCCCGAATCAGAGGGCACGAAGAGCGGTGATGTGACACGGGAGAGCCTGAGGGCTCCGGAAAGCTCGCGCTCGAATGTATCCTTGGCGTCCTTTATCGCCTTCTCGGTCTCATGCGCTCCTAAGAGCGGCCTATATCCTTCTGGAAAGCACATATTATTCCTCCATCGATTGACAGTCATACAATATTAATTATTTAATTAGCCGTATTTCAACCAATTGGATAAGGAAAAACAGATGAAAGAAACAGGTTTCTTCGCAGAGTTCCGCAAGTTCATCGCCCGTGGAAACGTAATGGACATGGCTGTAGGCGTTGTCGTAGGCGCCGCGTTCACCGCCATCGTCAACTCGCTTGTCAATGACATCATCATGCCTGTCATCGGACTGGTTACCGGTGGCATCGACTTCCAGGATCTCCAGATCGTCCTCCGCCCGGCAACCGAGACTGCTGACGCGGTAGCCATCAGGTATGGCATCTTCATCAACGCGATCATCAGCTTCGTCATCATCGCCTTCGTCGTGTTCTGCTTCGTAAAGGCGATCAACAAGATGAAGGACGCCGCGGAGAAGAAGAAGGCAGAGGAAGAGGCAGTCAAGGCCGCAGTTCCTCCAGCACCATCTCCGGAGATCGTACTCCTTACCGAGATCAGGGACCTCCTGAAGAAATAAGAAGCGGTACAGAGAGAAGGACGGGGCCATCAGGCCCCGTTTCTTATTCCTTGTAGTATATAGCGCTACGGACCTTCTCGGATTCCTCCTGTCCATAGAGAATCTCGACCAGCCTCAGTCCTAGGTCGAACGCCCAGCCAGCGCTCTTTCCCGTCACGATATTACCATCGCGCACGACACCGTCCTTCAGGAATGGGATATCAGGGGCATAGCTCTCGCAGCCGGGGAAGCAGGTGGCGCGCCTTCCCGTAAGCAGTCCAAGCGGAGCCAGGACGACCGCAGGAGAGGCGCAGATCGCGGCCACGATCCCCGTCTGGGCAGAGCGGATCAGTATCTCATTCACATCCCAGCACTGCGCGAGGTTCACCGCGCCTGGCATGCCGCCGGGGCAGAATACCGCATCCCACCGCTCATCCTTCGCGATATCCTCTACGAGGACGGAGCAATGTACCGTGACGCCGTGTGACGACCTCACATCCAGCGACCCTACGCCTGCTAGCGTGACATCAGCGCCAGCGCGCCTCAGCACATCCACTGGGCAGAGGGCCTCCGCCTCCTCGAAGCCTTCGGCAAGGAAGACAAGAACCTTCTTCATCAAAGCACCTCCTCGCTTCCGCCTGCGGCAATGGCCTCCCTTATGAGATCCGCGGCATGAAGCACGATCCTCTCGGTCTCCTCCCAGCCGATGCATCCATCGGTGACGGAGACGCCATATTGCAGCGTCGAAGGATCATCGCCTATCTTCTGCGCGCCCTCGACGAGATTCGATTCAAGCATGAAGCCCCTGATGGCCTTCTCACCCCACCTTACCTGATCGACCACCGAGCGAAGCACCCTCTTCTGCCTCCTCCAGTCCTTGCGGCTGTTCTGATGGGAGCAGTCGATGATGATGCGCGGCTGGAGGGAGAGTGACTCCATCGTCCTCTTCGCATCCTCCACGTCATCCTCATAGTAGTTCGGGCCATGGTCGCCGCCGCGGAGTATGAGATGGCAGCAGTCGTTTCCGGCGGAGCGGAACACGGCAAGCTGGCCGTTGCGCTCAACTCCGATGAACGAAGCCGGACGTGACGCGCTCTTTATCGCATTGACAGCGGCGGTAAGGTCACCTGACGTGCTGTTCTTGAAGCCTACGGCGACAGAGAGTCCGGAGGCAAGCGATCTGTGGGTCTGGCTCTCGGTGGTCCTAGCGCCTATCGAGGACCAGGACATCAGCTCGTCGGTGTACTGCGGCACGATCGGATCAAGCACCTCGCACCCTACGGGAAGCCCCATCTCGTTTATCTCTATCAGGAGGTTCCTGGCGATCGTCAGCCCCTTCTCTATATCGCACGACTCATCCATGTCAGGATCGATGATCAGCCCCTTCCAGCCAAGGGAGGTACGGGGCTTCTCGAAATAGGTGCGCATGACGATGAAGAAGGTATCCGAGACCTTGTCTGCAAGGGCCTTGAGACGTGAGGCGTACTCAAGCGCGGCCTTCGGGTCATGGATCGAACAGGGTCCGATGATGGCAAGGAGCCTCCGGTCCTCGCCCTTGATTATCGAATTAACCGAATGCCTGAATCCCCTGATCCTCCTGACGTTCTCCTCGGTTATCGGACAGATGGATGCAAGCTCCGTCGGCGTCTTCAGCCGCTCTATGCCCGCGATCCTCACGTCCTGCGTCGTTCTATCTATCATCTTCCCTCTCCCTGCCTGCCTTATCCCCATCCTTCTTCTTAGGATAGAGGAACCTCTTGATCTTCTGCGTGGGAGTCCTGTCGAACGGCTCATCCTGCAGCTGCACGTCGGAGATCTTCGAGAAGGCCGACAGCTGGGAGTTTACCTCATTCCTTATCCTCTTGATATACCTCTGGGCCTCCTCCTTGGCATCCTTGAGAGAGAGGCTCATCTTCTCGGCCATCACGTCCACATCGATCTTTATCAGGGCAACGAGGCCGCCGTCCTCAGGCACCACGAGCGACTCCTCGACATAGTCCTGGTTGTTGATCAGCGACTCGATCATCTCTGGATAGATGTTCTCTCCGCCCGGTCCGAGGATCATCGTCTTGACGCGTCCCCTGATCGAAAGCCTGCTGCGGCGGTCTATATAGCCGAGGTCGCCGGTACGGAAATAGCCATCGGCGGTGAAGACCTCGCTATCGAGATCAGGACGGCCGTAGTAGCCCTTCATGACGTTCGGGCCGCGTACCGCGATCTCTCCCACCCCCTCCTCGTTCCTGTCGAGAAGCACGACGCTGTCATCGGTGACGATCTCCCCTACGAATCCTGGGTGCTGGCGCCGATGAGCAGAGCCGCAGCCCGCGACAAGGGGGCTTGTCTCCGTAAGGCCATAGCCGAGCGCGTATGGAAAATGGGCCTTATGCAGGAAGATCTCCACATCCTTATCGAGAGGCGCTCCTCCGATGCCGAAGAAGACGAGGCGATGTCCAAAGGTCTTCTTCAGCTTCCGGCCTATCGTGCGATAGACGACCGCGGACGTGAGCGGATTCGCAATGAGCTTCCTGATCCGCTCGTTATCCCTGAGTACGGGAACGACGGCGGCCTTATACACCTTCTCGATCAGGAGCGGCACGGTAAGCATGACATGGGGCCTCACCTCGCTGAGGGCGGGCAGGAGGATGGAGACGGCAGGCTGGCGGCCGAGGAACGTTATCTCCAGTCCTACCATCAGCGGAAGCACCTGCCCGATGGTGAACTCATAGACATGGCTCATCGGAAGGATCGAGAGGACCTTCATGCCTGGCTTGAGCCTGACATAGACATCGGTGGCGAGGTCCGCGGTCCGGAGGATGTTCATATGCGTGAGCATCACGCCCTTTGATGCGCCTGTCGTACCGGAGGTGAAGATGATGGAGGCAAGGTCATCCTCTGCAGCCCTGCACTTATCGAGCGCCGCCTTGTCGATCTTGAAGGTGCGCATCGCATAGCCCGGAGCTGACGCGAAGGAGGCTCCATCCGGGATGGATGGGATATGGACAAGGTCATCGAGGCGGAATAGGAGGAGGCCCTCGGCATCCTTCACCTTCGCCTGCTGCTTGATGTTCACGGCGACTCCGCGAGCGCCGCTCTGCTCAAGTATCGAGCGGACATCGCGCTCAGGGAAGTCCGGCAGGATGGGAACCGCGACCGCTCCGATCGAGACGATGCCGAGGTACATCACCATCCACATCGGGCTGCTCTCGCCGAGTATGGCGATACGATCTCCCTTACCTATCCCCAGCGATAGAAGATAGGAGGAGACGGCACGGGAATACCAGGAGAGCTGGAGATATGTCATGTCATTCTCCTCTCCGGTACGGAACACGCGGTAGCACGTCCTCTTCCCGTAGCGCGCGGCAACGGCATCGATGAAGTCAGGGAACGTGTATCCCCTGACCGTCTTCATCCTCAATCCATCAGCGCGCCGCACCCTGCGGCAGTCCTTCAGCCTCTGGATATTCCTTTCCTTCTTCCTTCCACCAGCTTTCTTCGTCATCCAAGAATCCTTCGAATGTCTCGCCTCGCTCGCATACCTTGCAGAATATCCCGGAAGGGATGGAGCGCATGGCCTCGTCACGCACCAGCCCGGGATCATTGTTGTTCCTGCTCAGGTGGACGAAGTAGATGCTGTCCCCCCTGCGGGCGGTGCGGGATGCGAACGCTACGGCCTCACCGTTGGACAGGTGCCCGTAGCTTCCTCTTATCCTTCTCTTGAGAGGATAGGGATAGCTACCCTTCTCAAGCATATCATCATCATAGTTCGCCTCTATGAACTCAACATCGGCGATGGAGGCAAGAGGCTCCGCCTCATCGGGTATCACGCCGGTATCGGTCATGAGGAAGAAGCGGCGGCCATGGCACGCGAGTGCGTAGCCTGCCGATCCAGGGCTGTCATGGCTCGTCCTGAACGGCATGAGGCGGAACGCCCCTGCGGCTATCGTCTCACCGTACTCGAACGTGCGGAGAAGCGGACGCTCAAGGCGCTGGCGATCGATCACCACGGCGTTCTCGGCAAGGGAGACGGAGGAGATATACGCAGGGATGCCGAGCTTACGCTGGCAGACACCCGCTCCCTTCGAGTGATCAGGATGGAGATGGGTCAGGAATAGAGCGCGTATCGACAGGGGATCTATCCCATGATCGGAGAGCGAGCGGGCGAGCTTGGTATATGTCACGCCGGCATCGATGACGATCGTGTCCCGGCCATCAGTGAAGACATAGCAGTTGCCGCAGCTGCCGGTGGTGAGCGCGAGGTAATGGATCATGCAAGCTCCTCCACGAAGCCCTCGCTCCAGCCTGCCCTCGCCTTCTCGCGATTGCGCAGTACGGGAAGGACCATCGCCTCAGGGTGTTCGATCAGAAGCTCCCGGGCATCATACTCCATATAGGCACAGCCATTGGCCTTATAGTATCTCGAATCCCTGTCCACGAGCGCGTCGGGGCTATCGACAGAGGAGAAGATGCTCCTCCACACCTTCTCCCCCAGCTCCGCCTTCGCGATATCCACGAACTGGAACGGGATCCTCCGCTCCTTCAGATAACGTATCGCCTTCTGCGTGTCCTTGGATTTCATCGAGCCGATAACTTCTAGCATACCTAACGATTCTACCTGTGAGGAATCGACTGTCAATAAGACGAAATAGCTATGTGGCCATCTATCATAGCTAATCCTTACCAGGCGAAGCTTGACCGTGTACGCGCCGCAGTGAGATAATCCCGCCAACGACTATGG
This sequence comes from uncultured Spirochaetales bacterium, assembly GCA_949299185.1. Lineage (GTDB taxonomy): Bacteria > Spirochaetota > Spirochaetia > Sphaerochaetales > Sphaerochaetaceae > Ornithospirochaeta. The sequence continues at coordinate 24,119 of CASFZR010000015.1, read as the reverse complement.
ATACGAGAATCAAGGAAATACTGCATATGGCCCCCTCCGACGAGCCTATAAAGGCCGAAGGCTGGGTCAGGACAAGGAGAGACAGCAAGAACGTCTCATTCATCGAGATAAGCGACGGCTCATGCCTCAAGGGGCTCCAGGCCGTGCTTGACAGGTCCCGCTTCTCAGAGAAGGACCTGGAGGATGTCACGACAGGCGCATCGGTCGCCGTCGAGGGCCGCCTCGTCAGCTCGCAGGGCTCAAGCCAGAGCGTGGAGCTGCAGGCAGAGAGCCTCACCGTGATCGGCACCTGCCCCCAGGACTATCCGCTGCAGAAGAAGCGTCACACCGTCGAGTTTCTGAGGGAGAAGGCATACCTCAGGCCGCGCACCAACCTCTTCGGCGCCGTGACAAGGGTAAGGAACACGATGGCCTACGCCGTCCATTCATTCTTCCAGGAAAACGGCTTCGTGTACGTCAACACCCCTCTCATCTCCGCCTCCGACTGCGAGGGTGCAGGAGCGCAGTTCCAGGTGACGACGCTCGACCTTGAGAACATCCCCAGAGGCGAGGATGGCAAGGTGGACTACTCCAAGGATTTCTTCGGCAAGCTCGCCAACCTCACCGTCTCCGGACAGCTTGAGGGAGAGACCTATGCCCTCGCGATGAAGGACATCTACACCTTCGGACCGACCTTCCGCGCGGAGAACTCCAACACCGCGCGCCATCTCGCCGAGTTCTGGATGATCGAGCCGGAGATGGCCTTCTGCACCCTTGAAGGGGATATGGATATCGCGGAGAGGTTCCTCAAGTACATCTTCTCCGCCGTCCTGGACAAGAACGCCGAGGACATGGAGTTCTTCTCCAGCTTCGTCCTCTCCGGCGTCAGGGAGACGCTTGAGCATGTGATAGAGAGCCCGTTCGAGCATATGACCTACACCGATGCCGTGAAGATACTGGAAAAGCACAACGACCGCTTCGAGTTCCCCGTGAAGTGGGGCGTGGAGATACAGAGCGAGCATGAGCGCTTCCTCACGGAGGAGATCGCGAAGCGTCCTGTCATCGTCACCGACTACCCGAAGGATATCAAGGCGTTCTACATGAAGATGAACGATGACGGGAAGACGGTAAGGGCGATGGATGTGCTGGCTCCGAGGCTCGGTGAGATCATCGGAGGCTCCGAGAGGGAGTACAGGCTCGACGTGCTGAAGGAGAGGATGAAGGAGCTTGGTCTCGACGAGAGCGCCTACTGGTGGTACCTCGACCTGCGCAGGTACGGCAGCGTCCCCCACTCCGGATTCGGACTTGGCTTCGAGCGCGCGGTACAGTACGTCACAGGAGTGGCCAACATCCGTGATGTCATCCCTTATCCGCGCTACGTCAAGAGCTGCGAGTACTAAGACGGAAGAGCGAGTAGAGCAGCAGCTGCTGGGAGGAGACTAGCCCTGTCTTCTCATAGAGCGACTCCTTGAGGCGGCGTACCGTCCTCTCGCTCCGCTTCAGGCGCTTAGCCAGCTCCTTGTTGGTGACGCCGAAGCTCAGCATATGCAGAAGGCGCTTCTCCGGATCGGTAAGGAGAGGCGCCTTTCTCTTATTCATGCAATACCCAGACAATCCCCTGATGATATCATTACGGAGGGTCTTCGAGGCGTGGGAAAGGACCACGGCGTCAGGAAGGAGCGTCGAGACGAGGAAGACCTCGCACTCATCGACTATGATGATGAGCCTCATGGAATGGCCGGCATTGAAGGACTCGGTGAGGATCTCGGCGATCGAAGGATGGACGAGCAGCAGCGCGCCCGATAGGCCGATCGGGCCATCGGGTATCACCACGGTCCTATATCCCCTCCTCTCCAGGAACCTCCGAAGCTCAGGCATTTCTTCTCTAAGCATTACGTACATAACCAATATACGCTTTGGCTCCTGACTTTTGACAACATCTAGTATTATATTCTTATTTTGGAATATTATTCTTATCTAATTCTATGATTGAATGATCGAAGGCAGCGGCAAAACGCTGAATCGTGCGCTCATCGAAGCGCTTGGAGGGAAGGTCGAAGAGGCCCATCTCCCTGAAGACCTTGTTGTTGCTCCGCTCGGAAAGGCGCTCCCTGATGCTTCCCTCCTCGTAGCGGCCGCCACGGTCATCGATGACCACGAGCCCCTTCTCCAGCAGCCTTGCCGCGAGAGGGATATCATGGGTGATGGCCAGCGCAGGCGCCTCCGCGATCCTCACGATCTCGTCATCGGCACTGTCAGCACCGCTCTCCACCACGATCATATGGATCTCCGAGCCGATCTTCCTCGCCTCCTCACGCGTGAGTGTATCCCGGAAGGGAGCGCGCCGGAGCCGCTTATCCTCCTCTATCGCCCTCTCCACATCCTTCAGTGAGCGATCGGCTACGAACCACGCGCTATGGGTCTTGCCGACGATACGTCTCAGGACTATCGAGCGATGGCGCTCCGGAAGGGAATCCGCATCTATGTATATCCTTGCCATGTTTTCGATGGTAGCAGAGAGGTATTGATGTGGAAATACTTTTGCCTCTGAATTACTATAGAGAGTATAGGAGGTCCAGATGGAATACTCGACACTGCAATCCGTAAGATACTCATACCAGCCGAAGCTTCCCAAGCTGCTCAGAGGAGGCATCAAGGGAATAGCCGTGACGGAGGGAGACGCCACCACGGCAAGCGGCGATGAGGAGAAGATAAAGGAACTCTTCCCGAAGCTATATGGCCAGAAGGAGCTGTACTTCGGAACGAAGGGGAAGAAGCCCAAGGCGAAGAAGCATGTGGTGGGCGTGATCCTCTCCGGCGGACAGGCGCCCGGCGGACACAATGTCATAGCAGGACTCTATGACGCATTGAAGGAAGCCGGTGATGATAACATACTCCTCGGCTTCAAGGGAGGTCCAAGCGGGCTTCTTGAGGACAACTACATCACCCTCACCGCTGACACGATCGCCAAGTACCGCAACACAGGCGGCTTCGATATGATCGGATCAGGACGCACCAAGCTGGAGACAGAGGAGCAGTTCATGATCGTCGGGGAGGTCGCGAAGAAGCATGGCATGACCGCGATCGTCATCATCGGCGGCGATGACTCGAACACCAACGCCGCCATGCTCGCGGAGTACTTCGCTGAGCATGAGATAGACTGCCAGGTCATCGGATGCCCGAAGACGATCGACGGGGACCTTCGCAATGATGACATAGAAGCGTCCTTCGGCTTCGACACGGCAACGAAGACATACTCAGAGCTTATCGGGAATATCATGAGGGACGCCAACAGCGCCAAGAAGTACTGGCACTTCATCAAGCTGATGGGCCGCTCAGCATCCCACATCGCGCTTGAGTGCGCGCTGCAGACACACCCGAACATCTGCCTGATCTCCGAGGAGGTGGAGAGGGACGGTACGGATCTCGCCACGATCGCTGACACCATCGCGGACAGCGTGGTGAAGAGGGCGACGCAGGGCTTCAACTTCGGTATCGTCATAGTCCCTGAGGGCCTCATCGAGTTCGTGCCCGAGGTCCGCCAGCTGATATCCGAGATAAACGAGACGCTGGCCAAGAACGGCGACAGATTCGCCCGCCTTCCCTCCTGGGATGAGAGGCTGGGCTTCCTCACAGCATCGCTCTCGGTGGAATCGATGAGGGTCTTCAACATGCTTCCGCTGGACATCCAGGAACAGCTCCTGATGGATCGCGATCCCCATGGCAACGTACAGGTATCGAGGATAGAGACGGAGAAGCTCCTGTCGAAGATCGTCGCGGGAAGGCTCCAGGAGCTGAAGCAGGAGGGTAAGTACAACGGCAGGTTCAGCCCGCTCCACCACTTCTTCGGCTATGAGGGAAGAGCCGCGTTCCCATCCAACTTCGACGCTGACTACTGCTACTCGCTCGGATACACGGCGTTCCTGCTGATACAGTGCGGATGCACAGGATACATGTCATCGGTGAAGAACCTCGCGAAGAACGCAGATGAGTGGACCGCGGGAGGCATGCCGCTCACGAAGATGATGGATATAGAGAGACGTGGCGGCAAGGACAAGCCGGTAATAAAGAAGGCGCTCGTGGACCTAGAGGGAAAGCCTTTCAAGGAGTTCTCCAAGAGACGCGCAAAGTGGGCTGCCGAGACCTGCTACCACTACCCTGGAGCGATCCAGTACTTCGGACCATCGGAGCTATGCGACGCGACAACGATCACGCTCAGGCTCGAGGCCGAGGAGTAAACGAAGACGATGGGGCTACTGCATATAGTGGCCCCTCTATTATCCACCGATTGTTTCTTCCCGATAGCATATCCCTGATTGACAGATACTCACATGGGGGGGGTATAATTTCCTTAAAATACACACTACAAAGGATGAAACGGAAAAGCTGGATGGCCATGCTCATGGTCATTGCGCTCTGCTGTACCGCAGTCGCATTCGGCTCAGATACGGAGGCTACAGTCCTCCAGCTCTCGGATGACGGACGCAGCATCGTCAGCGAGATACCATCAGGATATGAATACGACGGGAATCACTGCCTTGATGGCTACCCCATCATCTACAAGCTGGGAGAGCATGGAGGAAGAGAGGCTTACAGGGTGAATCCCGACGGCTCGCTCTTCCCAATGGCTAAGGCGAAGGACGCCATAGACACCATCTCCTTCCCGTTCATCGAAGGCAGCCGCATAATGATACCAGCCAATGCGACGGTATTCCTTCCTGAATACATCACAGAGCCATGGAGATACGATGTCATCATCAGCGAGGGCAACGAGACATTCGAGATCATCGATGGCGTGCTATATGACAAGACCAAGGCTGAGCTTGTCTTCATCTTCACGGACGGACAGAAGCCCGCTACCGGCACAGTGACGTTCAATATCGCCAACATGGAGATAGTGATGGTACCGGAAGGAATAAGGTCCATCGGAAAGGCCTGCCTACTTGCTGACCCTGACGACACAAGGCTGTCACATCTTGAGGAAATAGTGCTGCCCGACTCCCTTGAATACATCGACCCAGAGGCCTTCATCAACGGAAAGCCCAGCGCGATCTTCACGAAGGATAACAAGAATCTAAACATCGTCGATGGCATGATACTCTCAGAAGACGGGAAGACGCTGATTACAGTGACGCTGCCAGGTGATAACGGCGAATACCGCAATGAACGGCCATATGTGGAGGCAATCCCCGAAGGCGTGGAGGTAATCGGACCATTCGCCCTTTCCTATATCTGGGCAGAGAATGGTGATGACTTCATCCCGGAATCGGTGAGGAAGATCGACAGATACGCATTCTGGTCTACCAGCATATTCCCCTCTCTGACGATTCCTGAGGGCGTGGAGGAAATAGGATACAGGTGCTTCCAGGGAGCCTGGATACCGGAAATCATCATGTACTGCTCAAATGCTGATATCGATCCTGACGCATTCGAGGATGCGCAAGCAAGCGTGATCAAGCGTTGAACGCGATCGTGGCAGTGCCGTAAAAGGTGCTGCCACGACTCTTATTCTTATATCAAGGCAGTACCATCCGCTCCTGGCATATCAACGCCAAGCGCCTTGAGGACCGTCGGGGCCTCATCTACAAGCGAACACTCCTTGCGCACAAACGTGAATGGCAGTCCATACGCGATGAACGGAGGATAAGGCCCATCGTCCCCGACGTAGCCATGGCCTGAGGGAGTCACCTTCCCGGATGGGCTGAACGCATAGCCCTCAGCGGCAACGGCGAAGAGATCGTAGGATGGCGGCAGATGGAGCGATGGAAGCTCCTCTTTCCTGTAGACATGGGCGATGCCCTCGATGGCAGATAGCCTAGAGGCCGCCTCATCCACACCGATCCCATCAAGATATATCTCAGCGCTCATGCCTGTAGGATGCACGACCATTCCATCGACCATGACAGGAAGGGCCTTGCTCTGGGCCCTGTGGCCATGGTCTCCGATGATGAAGACCATGTAATCATCGCCGAGGGCATCAAGAACACCCTTCATGAGGGTGTCGATGAAGTCCACCGCATGTGGCACGGAAAGAGCCGATGGACCATGTAGATGCTTCTGATGATCGAGATAGGAAAGGTGCAGGAGCGCGAGGTCAGGCCTCTCCTCCCTGATGATATCCTCGAAGACGGCTGCCGCGAAGAGATCCATTCCGGGAGTCCTCATCCAGTCAAGCCTATCCTTGTGCCTGAGATAGTACCGGTAGCCCTTCTCCGAGCATGAGGCCTGGAACACCGGATCGGTATCATCATCAGGCTTCTCCGCCCAGATCTCAGGAACCAGGCAGTCTATATCAGCACCGGCCGTCATGGGAAAGCAGACAGAGGCCGTGGAGAGCCCAGCCTCCCTGGCCAGGTCTGTGATGATGGGCGTCCGTATCGCGCTCCTCCACCATTGCCATGAGAGGCCAGGATGGGAGAGGTTATCTACGACGCCCGTATGCTCCGGATAGCATCCAGACAGCACCGATGCATGGCAGGGATAAGTCTGGGCCGGGGTTATGGCCCTGCTTCTCGCGATCTGAGCCGAGGCAATGAGCCTCCCTAGGCTCTCCGTACGGGAGAAAGCAGGGAGGTCCTCATGATCAAGCCCATCTATCGATATGAGCGCGGCCTTCATCAATACTGCCAGCTATTGTACTCGAACGGAGCGACCTCGGGCTTTCCGGTGTCCTCCTTCTCATGCTCACAGTACTCAAGATACTCCTGGTATATCTTCTTGATATCCTCACCCTCGAGCTGCGGTATGACCTTGCTCGCCTCGGTAAGGAAGTGGACCTCATCGCGTCCCATCGCCCTTCCCTTCGCGGTATGGAGGTCATAGGCGTAGTCAGGGACCTCAGCCACGCGGCCATGGGCGAAGTCCTTGATCAGCATGTTCTTCACGTTATCGCTGGATCTCTCCTTCTTCTGGCGGCAGAGATAGCGGATGGCATGGACGAAGAACATCGGGCGGTCCCCATCCTGATAGAGGAACTCCTTGCGCATGTTGTAGAGCGTGTAGATCAGCTCAGGGGCATGGACATCCCCGAATCCGATATCCTCCACGCTTATGGAGAGGAGACGCCTCCACATCTTGTCCTCGAACTGCGGACTCGTGATGTACATCTCGTAGGCGGCGGCAAGGGCATTATGCTCAAGGCCGCGGCGTATCGACTTCTGCAGCATGCTGATGATCTCATCACCTGCGATCCCGTTCCTCGTGGTAACCTTCGCCCACGGATCATATGACATGAACTCACTCATTCTATCACCCCTTTATTCCAGAAGATGATACTCCGGCAACGAAGTACTTCTGGGTAAATATGAAAAGCACGATTATAGGTATCGTCGCAACCGACGCGCCGGCAAGCTGGACAGGCACGTCCGCGCCTCCCCTTCCCTGGAAGAAGCGCAGGGCCGGGGTTATCAGCTGATGGTCGATCGAGCTGATGAAGAGATATGGATCAAGAAAGTTGTTCCATATGTTGATGAAGCTGAACAGCACCGTGGTCGCAATCGCGGGACCTGAGAGCGGTATGAAGATCGTCAGGAGGATCTTCCAGTGCCCCAGCCCGTCTATCTTCGCCGCCTCCGAGAGATCCTCGGGTATGGAGCGGAAGAACTCCGACATGAGCATCAGGTAGAAGACCTCGCTTATCTCAGGGAGGATTATGACCCACATGCTGTCTAGGAGATGGATGTTGCTGAAGTAGAGGTACCTCGGCACCATCGTCGTCTCTCCCGGCACCATCAGCGTAGCCATCAGCACGGCCATGATCAGCCTAGAGCCGCGGAAGCGTATCCTGCTGAACGAATAGGCCGCCGGAAGCGTCACCAGAAGGCGTATCGCTATCGTTATCACCACCGTCTCGAAGGTATTGGTATACCAGTCGATGAAGTTCTCATGCCCTAGCACCTGCTCGTAGTTGCGGAGTATCGGGGTGAAGGGAGCGAAGATCGGCTCATACGCCTCACCCTGCGTGCGGAACGATATGATCACCATCATCACGAAAGGCATGACCATCAGCAGGGCGAGGATCCACATGACGATGGTGAAGACCATGGTCCTTCCCTTATTCTCTATAGTCTTTCCAGGCATCTTGACCTCACTTTCGAGACGATCGCGTTGATCGCGATTATGAACGCGGCGAACAGCACGCCCTCCGCGGATGCCACCCCGTACTTGGCGTATGTGAACGCGTCCTCGTAGATCTGCAGCGACAGCACCCTCGATGCCGTTCCCGGACCGCCGTTCGTCAGGGCGACGATCGTGGTGTAGTTGCGGAACGAGTTGATGATGCAGATCGTCAGGAGCATGAACAAGGTCGGCGCTATCATCGGCAGGATGACATAGCGGATCCTCTGCAGCCTTCCTGCACCCTCGATCTCAGCGACCTCGAAGAGCTCCTCAGGGACATCCTGGAGCGCGGCGAGTATCGTGATGATGACGAAGGCAAGGGCCGCCCAGACAGCGACCACCGTGGCGGTGGGAAGCGCGAGATACGGGCTGTTGAACCACTGGGGCCCTGCGCTCCCGAAGAGGCGCCATAGCGCGTTGACAGGACCATGCGTCGGATTGAGCATGTACTTGAACACGATGCCTACGGCGATCATGTTCGTGACATAGGGCATGTAGAACATCGTCCTGACGGCGGTACGGCCGGCAAAGCGCCTGTTGAACAGGACGGCGATGATGAAGCCGAGGATCATCACCAGGATGACGTATATCACCGAGAAGATGATCGAATGTAAAAACGATGTCCAGACCGTAGAGGTCTGTATGGCCGTTATGTAGTTATCGAGACCCGCGAAGTCCGTGGAGGCGCGGGTACGGAGCGAATTGCGCTTCCAGAAGCTCACCAGGATGCCATAGAGCATCGGATAGAGCTTGAAGACGGCAAACATGATAACGAAAGGAAGGACCATCAGATAACCGGTCCTCTCATCTCTCCTTCCGCTCTTAGAAAGTCTGCTTTTACTCATCTATCTAATGGGAAATCAAAGCGGCCCCCACAGAGTGGAGGCCGGTCATAATCACATATAGCTCTCTATAGCTTCGTTAACGCGCCTTGTGATGTTTGCCATCGCGGTATCGAGGTCCTGCAGGTCAAGGAAGTATGCCTGAAGCTCCTCGTTGGCGATCCTGTTGTACTCATCAGCGGCGACTCCGATGATATCGGACTGGACGGCGCCCATGCCGTTGTTTACGAGGCAGTTGTAGAGATCATCTACGGTGATCTGCCCGTCAGAGGCCTCTGCGATCGATCCGAACGCGATCTCCCGGTCCTCTTCCGTCATCTCTGCGTATGCAGGGATTCCGCCCTCGAACTTCCACTGGTTCTCGGAGAGCCAGATGACGTACTCAAGAGCTTCCTCTGGATGCTCCGCGTTGACGTTGATCGAGTTGTACGCAGCACTGACGATGTTGTTGTCATAGCCCTCAGGAGCCGGAGTCCTGGCAATGCCGTACTTCCAGTCCCTAGGATAGTCAGCCTGGCTGTTGAGGAGCCTGGTGAACCAGTTGCCCTGAGAGAACATCGCGAGATGATCTCCAGCCATCGCATAGTAGTTCCAGGAGACGTTCTCGTTCATGATCTCAGAGACAGGCATCTGACAGCCAAGCTCATGGGTCATATCATAGAACCACTCGATTGCCTCGCGGCGGACAGGAGTATCGAAATTACAGGTTCCATCCTCCGTATAGAACGGATCCTCCTTCTGCACGGAGGAGATGATGATCCATGGGTTCTCGGCGTTCATGAATGAGCCGTAGACACCAGCACCGGCATCGGAGAGGGCGATGGCGACCTCCTTATAGTCCTCCCAGGTCCAAGGCTCGGTCGTCGATGGATACGGGACTCCGGCCTTGTCGAAGAGATCCTTGTTATAGAACACGCAGTAAGCCTCGATCTTCGAAGGAAGCGAATAGTAGTCCCCATCCTCCTCTACAGGAAGGTTGGCGCCGAACTTCTCCTCCGCGTTGATTCCCTCGCCCTCGACCAGTTCCCTGAGCGGAACGAAGAATCCTGCCTCGACCCTGGCTGCGTAGTACCTTGGCCCGAGCGACGGGATGACATCGATGGTGCTTCCGGCCGTCAGGTCGATATTCACCTTCGCGTCATGGTCCGCGTCGTTACCCGGCGTCGGCTGGACGACGACATGGATACCGGTCTCCTCCTCGAAGGCCTTGTTCATCTCGTTATACCACACCTCATTGGCATAGGATGCCCTGCAGACTGTGGTAACGACCCTCTGGTCGGACTCAGCGTTCTTCTCACTGCTTCCACCGGCAAATGCCATCGAAATCGCAAGAAGCGCAACGAGTACGGTAAGAGCTGATCTTCTCATCTTTCTCCTCCTCAACCCTGTTTCTTCTGGGACTCCAGGATCTTCAGTATCCTCTCCCTGTATGTCTTGTCGCGGCCCTCCCACTCCGGGTAGACCTTCGACCCCTCAGCATAGAAATCATCCTCAGTGCGGCCTTCCATCTGGCCCTGGAGGGTATGCTTGTCGATCGCGTAGTCTGGGATCTCAGGCCTGAGGTTGCCGGCCTTGTACTCCTTCATGATCCAGTTGAGCATCTCATCGCTCGAGCGGTCCTTCCGCGCCTTGCAGAGATAGCGCACCGCATGGATGGCCAGGAGATACCTGTCCCCGTCATGGGTCGGCACGAGCCTCCTCATCGTATCGAGCTGCCCGATCAGCACGGGCGCGAACGTATCGCCGAAGCCCACGTCCTCAACGCTTATCGTGCGCAGGCGGTACCAGAGATAGTTCTCCATGTCCTCGCTGGTGATCAGCATCTCATACGCCAGCGTCGCCGCGTTCTCCTCATGCCCTCTCCTGATCTCCTTCTGAAGAGCCGAGATCACGAGGTCCGCCGCAAGCCCGCTTATCGTCTTGCACTTCTGCCATGGATCATATGGGAAATTTTCCATCAACGCCTCCGAAATACACCTGATGATACCAAATCATATAGGATATTCCTTACCTATTTGTAACGAGAACTTCAGGATTTGTAGCATCTTTGAGACTGTGCTATCATGGAAACATGCAGTTTCGCAAGGAGATCATCCACAGCGTCACCAGCCTTGAGAGGTGGCATCTGTCAGGGAGGATCGTGGAGGCGTATCCATTCGCGCAGGCGCTTCTCAAGCAAGGCGGCTATGGCCATCATGATGTGGGATTCTGGGTGGAGCGGCCGAAGAGGAGAGGCTTCTCCGTCATCGTAATCACGCTCTCGGGAAGAGGACGCTTCACGCTTGAGGACGGTACGGCCTTCGAGGTCGGCGAGGGGGAGATCTTCGTCTCTTCCCCCAATGGGCAGGGACACAGGGAGGAAACGGTCGGACCGGAGCCCTGGGAGCATCTCTGGCTCACGTTCTACGCCTCATCATCGATACTCGCCAGCGAGGAGTTCGACTGGAAGGTATACCGTATGCAGGAGGTCTCGCTATACAGGGAGCTTGCCTCATGCATCCTCAGGGAGGACCTCCATTGCACCAGCGATAGCTCAGAGACGATAGAGCTTGCGGAACGGCTACTGCTGCAGCTGCTCAGGAGGCTCTTCAGCTCAGGAGAGTCAGAGGAGAAGGCGCGGGTGAGATCGAGGATGGAGAGCCTCTGGAATGAGATATCAGGATCTCTTGACCAGGAGTGGAACGTCTCAAGGCTCTGCTCGGCGATGAACTGCTCAAGGGCCCAGCTCACGCGCATATGCCACGAGATCTACGGCGTCTCTCCTGGCTGGAAGATAAGGGAGATGAGGATGGAGAGGGCAAAGCAGATGCTCTCAAGCAGCAGTAGCAGCATCGTGGATATCGCGGAATCGGTGGGATACTCCTCCCCGACCCTCTTCTCCTCCTCCTTCTCAGCCTACGCAGGAGAGAGCCCTAGGGAATACAGGAAGAAGAGGCAGCAGAGGGCAATCAGATACGGTAGCGCCTCTTATCAGGGTCAGCCGAGCGACGATAGAACACCGAGGTGAAGCCGGTGACGGCGATAAGCGTCGAGTCAGTTGACTCCTCCAGCGACCGGGATATCCCATCCACCTCATCCTTCGAGGCCTGGAAGCGCACCTTAACCAGCTCATGGGCATCAAGCGCCTGATCCAGGGCGGCTATGACGGCATCCGTAAGGCCGCTCTTTCCGACATATACCACAGGACTGAGAGTCTGTGCCTCAGAGCGCAGGAACGCCCTGTCCTTGCTCTTCATCGCGATCATAGCATACCTCCGAAGCGGGCCTTCACGTCATTGCGCTTGACCTTCTTGGTGCTGGTCATCGGAAGCGGCTCATAGACAACGATGACCTTGTCTATCCTCTTGTACTGCTGGATCTCATGATTGACCGCATCAACGATCTCATTCACGCGCTTCTCGGCAAGAGCCTTATCGGAACCGACGCCCTTCATCAGCTCCTCAGACGGCACGACGATCATGGCGATGCCCTCAGCCTTCCTCGCGGCATCCTTGACATAGCCGATCACGCAGCACTGCTCGATCTCGCTATGAAGCTGGAAGTGATCCTCGATCTCCTCAGGAAAGACGTTCTTGCCTCCCTCGGTGATGATGACGTTCTTCGCGCGGCCGGTAAGGTAGAGATAGCCATCCTTATCCTGATGCCCCACATCGCCGGTATTGAGCCAGCCATCGGCGGAAAGGACCTCTGCGGTAGCCTCAGGGTTGTTGTAGTAGCCCTTCATCACCATAGGTCCCTTGATGCAGATGACGCCATTGCCATCGCTGTCTGGATCGATGATCTTCACCTCCTCCATCGGGAACTTCTTACCCACCGACTCAAGCCTGAAGGCCTCCACGGGATTGACGTGGGTGATCGGGCTGGCCTCCGTCAGGCCATAGCCCTGCACGAAGTCTATGCCAAGCTCATTGAACATGCGGAAGGTAGAGGTCGGAAGCGGACCGCCTCCTGATATGCAGAGCCTGACGTTATCAAGGGAAAGCTTCGAGGAGAGGAAGCGGAAGATGCGCTTGCCGACATTGCGCCCGGTGGTGATCTTCAGGAAGCCAGAGACCTTCATCATCCCCCTGATGATGCCGTATACGATGATGCCCTTCTTCCTCACGCCGTTCATCAGCGCCGCGATCATCTTGTTATATAGCATCGGCACAGCCATGAGGATCGTGACCTCGCCCTCCTTCAGCTCGCTCATAATGCGCGTCATCGCGAGCTTCTTGCCGAAGACGACGGCACCTCCTGTGCTTGTCGCCTGATAGATCACAGCCTCCATGGTATAGGCATGGCTCAACGGGAGGATCGCGTAGATCCTGTCTGTGCTGCGGAATTCGAGATTGGCCTGGGTCAAGAGGCAGTCTGAGACGAGGTTGTCATGGGTGAGCATGACGCCTTTAGGGGTACCGGTGGTACCGGAGGTGAAGAGGATCGCCGCGACCTCGCCACCCCTGTCAGCCTTGACCGTCGGCACTCCCCCATCCATATCCATGATGAACGGATAGCGCTCGGATGCCTCGAGGGAGTACTTCACCAGTGAATCAGAGAGGGTGTCGAGGCGCTCAGGCTCTGCGAAGATCCTCGTCACGCCGCCGAACTCCATGAAATGCTCCGCCTCGGAACTCTTGAGCTGGTTATCGAGAGGGACGACGATAGCGCCTGAACGGATGATGGCGAAGTACGCAAGCGCCCACTCAGAGGAGTTATGGCCCATTACCGCGATCTTATCGCCCTTCCTCACCCCATCCTTCTCGAGATACGCGGCTATCGCCTCGACATGCCTCCAGGCCTCCTTGTAGGTCAGGCTCCTGTCAGGCTCGAAGGAGCGGAAGCAGACGTTATCAGGGAAGCGCATCGTAGTGATATGGAAAAGCTCCGTGACCCCCGGCCACATGCCCTCGAACTCCCTTCCCCTGAACTCATCGAGGAAGGCCCATGCATTGCGATACTCAACATTCTTCATCGAACAAACCCCACCATCAGATACAGCATCCGCGCGAACGGATGCTGGATTCTACCATATAAAGGCATGGAGAAAGAAGCCTTATCTGACAGATTCTCAAACCTTGTCGAACTTAGCCTTGACCTCAAAGCGCTTGACCTTCTTGGTGCTGGTCATCGGAAGCGGCTCGTCAGCTATGGTGACCTTGGTGATCTTCTTATAGGACTGAAGCTCCTTGTTGACCTCGGAGACGATCTCGTTGATCCTCTTCTCGATCGCGACCGCGTCGCCATTGAGGCTCTTTCTCAGCGAATCGGCAGGATAGGCTATCAGACGGATGCCCTCGCTCTTCATCGACTTATCCAGCTCATAGCCGATGATGCAGACCTGATCGATCTCATCGTAGAGCTGGAAGTGATCCTCGATCTCCTCAGGAAAGACGTTCTTGCCTCCCTCGGTGACGATGACGTTCTTCGCGCGGCCCGTGAGGTAGAGGTATCCATCGCCATCCTCATGCCCGACATCGCCGGTGTTGAGCCAGCCATCGGCGGAAAGGACCTCTGCGGTAGCCTCAGGGTTGTTGTAGTAGCCCTTCATCACCATAGGTCCCTTGATGTATATCGTTCCGTTCCCGTCGCTGTCGGGATCGACGATCCTCACCTCGCATTCCTTGATCTTCTTTCCCACCGAGGTCTCACGGTAGGCATCAACAGGATTGAGATGAGTAATCGGGCTGGTCTCCGTCAGGCCATAGCCCTGCACGAAGTCTATTCCCAGCTCATTGAACATCTTGAACGTGGAAGCGGGAAGCGGACCGCCGCCGCAGATGCAGATGCGGTTGCTCTCAAGGGAGAGCTTCCTGAGGAGGAAGCCGAACATCCTCTTGCCGACATTGATGCCGAGGATCTTCTTCAGCACTCCGGAAAGCCCCATCAGGGCGCGGATGATGCCATAGAGTACGATCCCCTTCTTCCTCACGCCGTTCATCAGCGCCGCGATCATCTTGTTGAAGAGCATCGGCACGGCCAGGAACATCGTGACCTGTCCCTCCTTCAGCTCACGGAGTATCTGGGAGACAACGAGCTTCTTGCCGAATACGACCTCCGCGCCGACACCCATCGCCTCGTAAAGCACCGCGAGCATCGTATAGGCATGATGGATCGGCAGGATGGCATAGAAGACATCTGTCGAGTAGATCCTCATGTTCGACTGTGCAAGGTAGTTATCGGAGACGAGGTTATCATGGGTGAGCATGACGCCCTTAGGGGTACCGGTGGTACCGGAGGTGAAGAGGATCGCCGCGATATCCGAGCCATCCGCCCTCTCCGGCTCCACGTACGTTCCGTTCATATCAAGGACGAAGGGATAGGAGGAGCCGGGCTCCAGCGAGTACTTCGTGATCCCAAGCGAGCCGTCCTTGTCGATGGAATCGATGCGCTCTGCATCAATGAAGAGCCTAGAGACGCCCCCGAAGGACATAAGATGCTCCATCTCACCATCCTTGAGAAGGTAATCGAGGGGAACCACTATAGCACCGGCGTAGATGACGCCGAAGTACGCGATCGCCCATTCGGGGCTGTTCTTTCCTGAGACGCCTATCTTATCGCCCTTCTTCACCCCGCTCTCCATAAGCGCCGCGGCAACGGCCTTGATCCTCTCCTCGGCCTCCCTGTATGTGAAGCGCTCCTCCTTGGGAGCGAAGGCCCGCAGGCAGTTGTTGTCTGGATAGCGAAGCACGGAGATGTGGAACATCTCCTTGACATTAGGCCACTTTCCCTGGAATTCCTTTCCCCTGTACTCATCGAGGAAGGACCATGTATTCACGTAATCTATCGTCTTCATGCCTTCTCCTTTTTCGACATATTCCGCAGAACTGTCGTAGTCCTGTGCTATCGTTGCATCCAGACACGCCGTTGTCAATGAAGAAAGCCCCTGATATACGCGCAAACGGCATAGTATGAAATAACCACGGTCTGGTAAAACTTGACTTTAACCCTCCGTAGGGCCTAAAAACATAGGGAAACCAAGGAGGCTAGCATGGATATCAGGCCCTTTGCCGTAGAGGAATGGATGAACGCATATGAGACGGGAGCGCGCTACAACATCGCAGAGACCTGCGTGGACTCCGTCTCTGTCGATGAGCTTTTCTCGCTTGCAGGAGAGGATAAGGACGCATTTCTCTTAGCGTTCTGCGCCAGGCGCCTCACCTATGGCGACATAGAGGGAAGCAACGCGCTCAGAAGCGGCATCGCCTCGCTATACAGGACGGCACGTCCGCAGGAGATCATCACGACCCACGGCGCGGCGGGAGCCAACCACCATGTCTTCTGCTCCCTTGTCTCCGTAGGCGACCACGTCGTGAGCATCATGCCGACCTACCAGCAGCTATACTCCATCCCCCAGTCCATCGGGGCGAAGGTGGATATCATGCATCTGAGGCAGGAGAACGGCTATCTGCCAGACCTCAGTGAGCTTGAGAGGCTCGTTACCGATGACACGAGGCTCATCTGCATCAACAATCCCAACAACCCCACCGGTGCGCTGATGTCCAAGGAGCTGCTCTCCTCCATAATAGCGATCGCGAGTAACGTCGGGGCCTACGTCCTCTCCGATGAGGTGTATCGTCATCTGACCCAGGAGGACGTCTGGTGCGAGTCCGTCGCGGATCTCTATGAGAAGGGAATCTCCGTGGGCAGCATGTCAAAGGTCTTCTCGCTCGCCGGCATACGCATGGGATGGATCTTCACCCATGACGAGGATGCGCTAAAGGCCTTCACCTCACACCGCGACTATGACCTTATCAGCTGCGGCATGTTCGACGACGCCATAGCATCGATCGCGCTGAGGCATAAGGAGGCCATCCTTGAGCGCAACAGGGGAATCGTGAGGAGGAACCTCGCCATACTCGACCAGTGGATCGGGAATAACGCGCATTTCCGCTATACCAAGCCACAGGCCGGCACCACTGCCCTCGTCTACTACGACTATGATATCCCCTCCTACGAGTTCTGCAGGAGGCTCTATGATGAGACGGGCTCCTTCGTCACCCCGGGAGACTGCTTCGAGGAGCCAGGAAGCTTCCGCATCGGATATGGCAGCGATACCGAGACGCTCAGGGAAGGATTGGCGGCGATAACACGCTTTTCGGAAGGCCTCTGATGAAGCCCTGATACCTACCTTCTATATGAAACGCTCCACAGATACATCGAAGATACGGGAAAGCTCCTTCGCGACAGCCTTGCTTATGGATCTTCGTCCATGCTCCATGTCGGATATCACCTGCTTAGTGGTGCCAAGCTTCTCGGCAAGCTCGCCTTGAGTCATTCCCGAGAGCTTACGATAGAAGGCCAGATTGCTTTCAGGGGTCAGCTCAGGCTCCACCTCCCTGAACCACTCGGAATCCTTGAAATCGATGTATCTGTCTCTTATCATAGCGCCCCTTTATCGATGGCTTCATGAAGCCGTGTAATTATTTTATACCACATCTTCATAAGGAGGATAATGGTATACTCTGTCATACTTTGAAAGCGAAGGGCAGGCCCTGTGACCTGCCCTCCTATATGATTTCATTGCATCCATCTTCAGCCGATAGCCGGGAATGAGACGGTTATCGTGGTTCCCTCGCCCATCTTCGAATTGAGGGTTATCGTGCCGTTGTGGAACATCACGGCGTGGCGGACTATCGATAGTCCGAGGCCTGTTCCTCCAGAGTTGCGGGAACGTGACTTGTCAACGCGGTAGAAGCGCTCGAATACCCTGTCCTTATCCTCATCGGGAATACCTATGCCGGTATCGGCAACGGTAAGGATGACCTTATCCTCAGCGCCGATCACGGAGACGGAGACAGAGCCCTTCTCCTTGTTGTACTTTATCGAATTCTCGACGAGGTTGTAGACCATCTCATCGAGAAGCGACTCAGACCCCATCAGCTCAGTCCTGCCTTCATGGGAGAAGGAAAGGGTCACATCGTCATTCTGGGCCTTGGCGCGGAGACGCATGACCACCTCATCGGCTATATCCGAGAGATCCACCTTCTCCATGATCTCGGCCTCGCTTCCCTCATCGAGGCGGGAAAGCCTCATTATGTCATGGACGAGGGCTATCAGACGCTGTACCTCGTCATAGATATCCTTGGCAAACGAACTGACCTCCTCAGCTGGCACGCTGCCATTCATCAGCAGCTCCGCGAATCCAGATATGGAAGTAAGCGGAGTACGCAGCTCATGGCTGACGTTGGCCGTGAACTCGCGCCTGAGGCTCTCCCTCTCGGCCTTCTCCGTTATGTCGATGACGATCACCACCGCGCCACGGGTATTGCTGCCATCATCGTTGACAGGCGATGAGATCACCTGTAGCGTACGTCCGGGTCTCTCTATCACGGTCTCCGCCCTCTTGCCTCCGAGGGCCGCGAAGAGTACTTCAGAGAACTGATCCGAGCGGTCTATAGCAAGCACGCTGTCGCCGGCACCCGCCTTCTGGGCATCGAAAAGCTCATAGAAGGCACGGTTTATCGAGAGGATCCTCGCCTCGGGATCGACGACGGCAAGGCCTTCGGACATATTCCCCGTTATGATGGAGAACTCATGCCTGGTACGCTCAGCGCTCTCTATCTGATCACGGATCGTGGCCTGCTGCTTGGCTATCCTGTACAGCAGCGGCGACAGCTCCTCGTAGTCCTCATTATCCTCAGGATGCTCGAGGTCGATCGAGTTGATGGGATCGGTGATGCGCTTGGCGGCCTTGAAGGAGTACCAGGCGAAGAAGATCATCAGCACGATCAGGATCAGGAGCATCGGAAGGATCATATCGATGACGAACGACAGGAGCGTATCGGCAGGGACAGCCACGCGCAGGATGCTGCCATCATCAAGGCGCATCGCGGCATAGTGGAAGTCCTCAAGAAGCGTGTCGCTCCTTCTAGTGTCCTCGCCATAGCCATATTGCAGGGCGTCCTGCACCTCAGGCCTCTCCAGATGGTTCTCCATGCCCTCCGGACTCCTCTCGCTCTCATAGAGGACGGAGCCGTCGCCTGATATCAAGGTGATCCTGTGTCCCGGCACGATCCCCTTGCCTATATCGCCGATGCCGTTGGCCGCAACGGCGGAGAGGAGCCTGACCTCCGCGTGGAGATCGGACTCTATCCTCTCCTCATACTCAGCATGGAATACCGCTATCGATACCGCGAGCGCAAGGACAAGCGTCATCAGTATAGAGATGAAAACGGTCTGAAATATCTTCTTATTCATCGTGTCCCCTGAATCTGTAGCCGACACCCTTCACCGTCTCTATGCGGCTGCCTTCTGTCCCCAGCTTCTCCCTGAGGTGCCGGATATGGACATCAACTGTCCTGTTCTCACCATCGAAGGAGTACCCCCAGACGGTGTTGAGTATGCTGTCCCTGTCAAGGACGATCCCCTCGTTCTCCATCAGGTATAGAAGCAGGTTGAACTCCTTGAGCGTAAGCTCCACCTTTGCCCCGCCTACCTTCACCTGATGGGAGGCTGAGGATATGATGATATCACCATACCTGAGGTCCTCGTTCTCCTTGTGCGTCTCGCAGCGCCTGAGGACGGCGCGGACGCGCGAGAGAAGCTCCATCATGCCGAATGGCTTGGAGATGTAGTCATCGGCTCCGCTGTCAAGCCCCAGCACCTTGTCATACTCCGTACCACGGGCCGTGACCATGATCACGGGAACGAGGCGTAGCGTTGAATCGCCGCGGATCGCCTGGAGGATCTCAAGCCCGGACTGTCCCGGCAGCATGATATCCAGAAGGAACATCTCAGGCTTCTCGCTGCCGCGCGCTGCCCACATCTCCTCACCGGACTCGAAGGCCCGGACCTCGAAGCCGTTGCCCTTGAGCGCATAGCTCACGAGCTTCCTGATCGATGGATCGTCCTCAACGAGATAGATCATCCTACTCCACCTTCACCGGATTGTTGATCCAGTCGCCGCTTGCATCCTGGGCATTGAGTACCCACCTGGCAAGCGAGGCGGCGTGATCGCCCATCCTCTCAAGATACTTGGCGATCATCAGAAGGTCAGGAGCCTCCTGGGCATCCTTATCCCCGCAGCGGATCATATCGGTGACCATCTGCTTGGCTCGGTCGAACGCGCTGTCTGCATCATCGTCCTGTGCGATCACTGCGCTTGCCTTGGCCGCATCGGAGTGGACGAACGCGTCGATGGCCCCAGTGACCATCTCTATGACGATGACGATCATGCTGTCCAGGCCCACGCGAGTCGTAAGCTCCTCGGAGGAGATGAATGGGATTATCTCCGCGATATCCACCGCATTGTCCCCGATCCTCTCGATATCATAGATCATCTTCATCGCCGACGAGATAGTACGCAGGTCCCTCGCCACCGGCTGGCGGCGCAGCAGCAGACGGAGGCAGAGAGCCTCGATCTCCCTATCCTTCTCATCGATCTCCCTCGAGATATCCGCGATTCCCGCGAGGCGGTCGCGGCCCTCGCCGGAGAGCGCCTTCTTAAGCGCGTTCATGGTATCCTCAGTGAGGGAACCCATCTTTATCATGCTGACGTAGAGCGTCTCAAGCTCGCTATCGAATCTTGTCCTCATATCAACCGAACCTTCCTGTCACGTAATCCTCCGTCCTTGGGTCAGAAGGATTGGAGAATATCTTTTCAGTATCATCATACTCTATAACTTCCCCTAGCAGGAAGAAAGCCGTCTTGTGCGCGATACGCAGCGCCTGCTGCATGTTATGGGTCACGATGATGATCGTATACCTGTCGCACAGGCTCATCGCAAGCTCCTCGATCTTCGCGGTCGAGATAGGATCGAGCGCGGACGTGGGCTCATCCATCAGCAGGACCTTCGGCTGCACGGCGAGGGCACGGGCGATGCAGAGCCTCTGCTGCTGTCCGCCAGAGAGCCCCAGCGCGCTCTTCCTGAGCCTGTCCTTGACCTCATCGAAGAGAGAGGCATCGATAAGCGCCTTCTCAACGATCTCGTCAAGCTTCACCTTGCTCTTTATCCCATGGGTGCGCGGCCCGTATGCGATGTTATCGTATATGCTCATCATGAAGGGATTGGGCTTCTGGAAGACCATTCCCACCTCGTATCTGAGCCCGTTCACGTCCACCTTCGGCGAAAAGATGTTCTCTCCGTTATAGAGTACCTCTCCCTCGATCCTCACGCCCTGAACCAGGTCATTCATCCTGTTGAGCGTGCGCAGGAACGTGGACTTGCCGCATCCCGATGGCCCTATAAGCGCCGTGATGGACTTCTCCTCCATCTTCAGGTTTATCTTCTTCAAAGCCTGCATGGATCCATACCAGAGATCCAGATCCTTAGTCTCTATGATCGTCACTGTCCGTTTCTCCTCTTCATCAGCCTTCCCATATATGTGGTGAGGATGTTGATGATGACCGTCAGGACCATGAGGATGGCCGCGATGGCGAAGGCGACATCGAACTCGCCGCGCTCGCTGGCCCATTGACGTTATGAGCGAATCCCGCGGTGAAAAGCAGGGCCGCCGATTCGCTGAGTATCCTTCCGATCGAAAGGATGCATCCTGTGATTATGCCGTTTATGCAGGTGGGAAGGACAACAGTCCTGATGACCCTCCACTTCCCCGCTCCGAGCGCGAAGGCGCCTTCCCTATAGCTCTCCGGTACCGTCTTCAGGCTCTCCTGCGTCGTCCTCATGATGGTAGGAAGATTCATGATCACGAGCGTGAGCGCACCGGCAAGGAGCGTCGTGCCGAGCGAGCAGAACTGGCAGAACACGAGCATGCCTACCAGGCCATAGATGATCGACGGGATGCCCGAGAGCGTCTCCGCCGCGAACTCGATGACCTCAACGACCCTCTTGTTCGTCGCGTATTCATTGAGGTAGATCGCCGCGCCGACTCCTATCGGAAGCACGATCACAAGCGTCGCTATGACGATGTAGAGCGTGTTCAGGATGTCAGGCAGGATGCCGATGGTATTGCGCAGCGTGCTTGGCTTCGTGAAGAGAAGCTGCGGCGTGATATGCGGAACGCCGCGGACAAGCACGTAGAGGAGCATGAACGCGGTAAGCGCCGTGACGACTGCCAGAGAGATCCAGCAGAGCGTCTTCATCACTCCGCACCACGCCTTCCTCTTTCCAGATATCCTTTCTATCATTCAGCCTTGCCTCCTGTCTTGAGGACGTTGAGTATCGCATTGATGATCATGATGAAGAGGAACAGCACCAGCGCGATCGAGAACAGTGCCTCTCTCTGCAGTCCGGATGAATAGGACATCTCCGAGGCAACGGCGGTGGTCAGGAAGCGCACCGACTTGAAGAGAGACGGCATATTCGCGACGTTACCCGCGACCATCATGATGGCCATAGCCTCTCCGATCGCCCTTCCGATGCCGAGGACTATCGCGGTGAAGATGCCGCTCTTTGCTGCCGGGACGGTGACACGGAAATAGGTCTCGGTACCTGTCGCACCAAGCGCGAGGGATGCCTCCTCATATTCCTGAGGGACGGCCTGAAGCGCCGTCAGCGAGACGTTTATCACCGAAGGCAGGATCATCACGGCAAGCACGATGATAGCCGCGAAGAGCGTAGCGCCATCCGGTACTCCGAAGAGTATCCTTATCCCGGGAACGAGGATCGTCATGCCGACAAGGCCATACACGACCGACGGGATTCCCGCCAGCACGCCGATGCAAAGCTCCATCAGCTCCCTTACCCTCCTGGGGGCCATCTTCGCGAGGAAGACCGCGGCGAAGAATCCTATGGGAACGCCTATGACGATTGCCCCTGCTGTGCCGTAGATCGATGTGAGGATGAATGGCAGTATTCCGAAGGCAGGCTCTGCAGCCGTCGAGGCCCACCTTGTCCCGAAGAGGAACTCAATGGGCCCGATCTTGAAGATGGCCGGCAGGCCGGAGATCACGAGATAGATCGTGATGACCAGGACCGAGCCGACCGCGACAAGTCCTAGGATGAGGAATACCAGGTGGATCACATCCTCCATCAGCCTGCGGGGATTATCCTTATATCCCTTCTGGGCGATGAAATCCTTGAGATTCATTCCTGGATCCCCGCCTATCACTCAGCTACTGGGACAGCACCAGCTGCGGCGATGATCGGAGCAGCCTCTGCGCTGATAGCGTAATCGAAGAACGCCTGTGCCTCGTCAGAGAGCGCCTCAGAAGAGAGGGTCGCGAAGACGAACGGCCTCTGGATCTTGTACTCGCCGCTCTTGACGGTAGCCTCGGTAGCCTCGACACCCTCAACGGTAAGGGCCTTCACGGACTCAAGGTTGGAAGCAAGGGATGCGTATCCGATAGCACCAGGGTTCTGGGAGACAGCGGTGATGACAGCGCCGGTGGAGGTAAGCTCCTGGCTGTACACGCAGGCATCCTCAGTGTCGGTGATGGACTCGAAGCCATCCCTCGTGCCGCTTCCGGCCTCACGGCCGATAGCCACGACAGGCGCATCGTTGCCGCCGACCTCGCTCCAGTTGGTGATCGTGCCATTGAAGAGGCCAGCGATCTGCTCGATCGAGAGGTCAGAGACAGGATTGTCAGCATTGACGATCACGCAGATGCCATCAAGGGCGACGATCGTCTCCTTAAGTCCAGAAGCGACCTCATCTGCCTTGAGGGCGCGAGAGGAAAGACCGATATCGCACCTGCCCTCGAGAGCTGCCGTGATACCAGTACCGCTTCCGGTCGGATTGTATGTAACATTTACGTTAGGATTATCAGCCATATACTGCTCGGCGAGCGAGAGGATCACCTTCTCCATGGAGGTAGAGCCATCGGTAGAGACAGTAGCCTTCTCAGAGGCTCCGCTTGCAAAGACAGCGGCCATGGAAAGAACCGCAACGAGCATGATTGCCAGAATCTTCTTCATTTCAAACTCCTATAGGGCCAGGCCCTTATTCAGTTTCTACCGGCATATTAATGAGCGAGGATTAATTGATAAGCGCACGAGTGTTAAATCAAAGTTAAATACATCGATTTAACAGTTTCTTAATATTTTACGATATAAGCATACAAGATAAGGAATTAGATACAGGCTTTACAATAGATCGGCATATTGTGGCACGTTAATGATGGAAAACAAGGCATACTCCATCCAGCACTCCATGCGCAGAACTATCAAGGAAATATCCAATTCCCTTAATACTTCCCTATTACTCTCCTAACAATAAATCCCATAACATGGGGTCATAAACGATATAATCGATGGGACTGAGGACGACATATTACCTAAGCCAAGAGCTTCTATAGGA
>CASFZR010000014.1 GCA_949299185.1 uncultured Spirochaetales bacterium | reverse complement strand
GGATGAAATAGGTCGAAGAGAGTTTAGCTCTTCCGAATATTTTATGCTTTTGGGCTCGGCGCTGCCGGGCCCTTATGGGAAGCCGGGATGATGGCTTTAGGGAATAGAGTCATGATCCGGGCATGGGCCCGCTTAATGAGGAATGAGGATCATAGGGTGATAATCCTTGATCTTCCGAAAGTTTATAAACGGGCTGTCCTTAGCCTTGTGGCGGGGCAGCCCATCTATTATCAGGGAATATCTACTTTTTCTCGTCTGGGTATTTCCTTGTCTTTTCGAATACTTCTTCATGTGAATATCGTGGTGTTGCCTCAGCGATTCTCTCTGTCTCTGCTAGCTTGGCATCTATCCTTTCTGTCAGGCTGGCATATTCCTCGATGCTCATTACTACCATAGTGCCGTACCCATTCTTCGTCAGGTATACCAGCTCACCTTCCTTTACTAGTTCTTCAATCTCAGTGAACTTATTTCGTAAATCGGATATGGGGCGTATGTTAATCATTTCTTAGCTCCTATATTTTATCATAATTTTATCATTATTATCATAAATTATATATCATTATTTTTGGGATTATGGTAGTATATGCATGGCACTGCCATAACGGTGGACGGCTTGACCTCTTGTATTCGGTTTATCGGATGTCAGGAGGTAGCTCCTGACTCATATTCGCAGTATGTATCAGGAGGCACTTATGACGGATTTTGAGATCCTGTCGCTGATGATTTCAATCATCAGCCTTGTGATTATCGTTCGGAAGAAGTAAGGCCGCCCAAGATCTTGCACATCTGGACGGTCCTATAGTTCGATTGTAGCGAGGTCAGCCGTCTATCGGCAGTGCCTCTTCTATCTACATATTAAGAAGTAGATGGATTACCGTCAAGGAAATGTATGGAAAGGTCAAAAACTCAAAGATTAATTCATATAACTGGGATGTCTTGCTTGGTTTATTCAACGCGTAGCATATTCCATGAACTTTATTGCGTCTTCTGCATTGTCAAAATGGTAGATAGTATCCTCTGGATCTGATTCCACCTTCTTCTTTATCAGGTATGCCTTGAGGTCTTCGATATCGTTGCTGTTTGCCAGCACGTCGAGATAGAGCCGCATGGCATCCTGTATGCTCATTCCGCTTGATTCTAGGTTCTTTTTTATGATGTCACGCTTATCCGTATCGTAGTTTACCGATATCCTACACATATCTCTCTCCTTCCATAGCATCTCAATATGGTTCTAAACAGTCAACAAATGTTTACCCTATATGGATTATACGCCATCGGGAGTACGTATTGCCGGAGATAGGAAGAAGGACATCTGTAGAGGCCTCCGATGCTTGTTTCGTTCATTAAATCGAAAGAATCGACCATTGCTGAATCCTCATTATGAATAGACGATTAGATTAAGGACAAAAGGAGGGTGAAATGCGAAAAGTCATTTCCGTATTATTGGTTCTGCTGATGGCGTTCTCCGTATTCGCCAGCGGTGCGAAGGAGAAGAATGATCAGATCGTCATCGAGTTCTGGACGCATGAGGACGTGAACAGGCAGGCTCTTGAGGATAGATACATCAAGGAATTCCAGGAGACCCATCCTAACGTTACGGTCAATGTTACCAGGCAGGCTTCCACCAAGCTCATCGAGCTTGTCCAGACCGCGTTCGCCGCCGGTGAGGGACCGACGATGTTCAACCTCTCCATCAGCGACGAGTATCCGTATATCGTGGCTGGCCGCGTTGCCCCTATGGACTATGAGGCGGCAGGATATACCGACGCGCAGTCTGTCAAGGACGCGTATCTCGATGGAATGATCGACCCTGTGACGTATGATGGCGAGGTCTATGGTCTTCCTCTTGAGCTTACCAACTGGTGTATCTTCATCAACAAAAAGGTCTTCCGTGATGCAGGTCTCGATCCTGAGGTCGACTATCCAAGGACCTGGGAGGACATGGTTGAGCTTTCCGAGAAGCTCGTCATCCGCGATGGCGATATCCTCGTACGCCGTGGCTATGACTTCCGCTATCCTTACTATCTTGAGACGCTCGTGCCGATGGTAGAGCAGCTTGGAGGCCAGCTTGTCAGCGATGATGGCACAGAGGCTATCATAGGCGAGGAAGCATGGATCAAGGTCCTTACCTTCATGCAGCAGTGGGGACCGAACGGACTTAACCTCGGCGCTCCGACCTACACCAATGCCCGCTCTCTCTTCAACAGGGACAACAATGACATCGCTATGGCGACCACAGGTCTCTATCAGGAAGCCAGGATAAAGGCTGATAACCCTGAGTTCTACGAGTCCGGAGAGTGGATGGTCGTTCCGTTCCCGGTATTCGAGGATGCGGTGAATGACGTGGCGGCCTGCTACTATGGCCACTACTACATGGTCAATGCCGATGCCGATGAGGCTACGCAGAAGGCTGCATGGGAGCTTATCGCATACATGCTTTCACATGGCGAGGAGTACCTGGCGGAAGTCCAGCTCATCCAGCCTACCAAGGAGCTTATGGAGTCTGAGACCTACAAGAACATGCCGTATTCCGATGTCTTCCTCGGTGATTTCCAGAGAGGCCACGTGGTTTATTACGGAGCCGCTTCCGCAGAGTTCCAGGCACAGCTGAGGAACGCGGTCGAGGCAGTCATGCTCCAGGGCGTGACACCGCAGCAGGCATATCTCGATCTCAAGGCCAACTGCCAGGAGATCCTTGACGAAGCCTAGGCCTTAAGGCCTGAATGGTGCCTAGGGACTCTCCCTAGGCATCACCCTATAGGGGAACCTAATGAGAAAGAAGACATACAGCATAGAACGGAAGCAGGCGAGGTGGGGTCTTGTATTCACGATTCCCTGCCTTATCTTTTTCGCCGTATTCAGCTTCTATCCGATCATAAACGCGTTCGTGACATCCCTTACGAACCGTCGTGCCATTGCCCGTACCAGCGAGTTCGTCGGATTGGAGAACTACATCTACATATTCACGAAGGATAACGGAGGCTTCCCCCTCTCGAACTCGATCAGGGCAACCCTGATATTCACCGTCGGTACGTTCATCCCGATGATAATAGCCTCCCTTATCATCGCAACCTTCCTGATGCAGCTGAGGAAGGACAGGTACAGGGGATTCTTCCAGCTCATGTACTATACCCCAGCGGTCCTCTCATCGGTAGTCGCTGCATCGATATGGATGATCATATTCGACCCCAGAGGACTGATGAACCAGATATCCAACTTCGTCATGCGCACGTCTGGAGTCGACTATAACTGGCTCGTTGATTCCACGATGCTGCAGATATCGACGATGATGATCTACTTCTGGAAATACATAGGGTACTTCGTGATCCTCTTCATAACGGGACTCGCATCGATACCCAACACGATATACGAGGCGGCGACCGTGGACGGCTCATCGCGCTGGCATACGTTCTGGAGGATAACGCTGCCGCTCCTGAAGCCGACTACGGCGATGGTGTCGATCATGGCGATGCTCCAGTGCCTCAAGACCTTCAGCACGCAGTACATGCTCTATCAGGGAGGATCCTCCAGGTTCCCGATAGATGTCATCACGATGAATATCTACTTCACCGGTATCAGGAACGGGCGCCTTGGCCGCGCTAGCGCCATGTCCATAGTCCTCTTCCTGATAATGCTCATATTCACGTATCTCCAGCTCAGACTCAACCGGTCCAGCGAGGACGTGGAATACTAGGAGGGCGGTATGAACAAGTTTGTAGGAAAGATATCCGTATGGGAGGTCATCATCTGGGTGATCCTTATCGCGGTCCTTCTCTTCACCATCGTGCCGATCCTCTTCATGATCGTCTCCTCATTCATGGATCCCAAGCAGATACTGGCGATGCCGTTCTCCTGGATACCTTCAAGCGAGTACTTCACGTCAGCGGACAGGACGTTCCTTACCAACTTCTATCGCGCGATCATGGGCAACAATGATAACCCGACGTTCTTCCGCAACCTGCTGAACTCCTTGATCATAGCCGTTACGGATAGCGTCACCACGGTACTGCTGGCCTCCCTTTGCGGCTATGGCCTAGCCAAGTTCCATTTCAAGGGCCGTAACTTCGTGTTCCTGGCGATCATGTCCACGATGATGATTCCCTTCGAGGCCATCATGATACCGCTTTACATGGTCGTTTCCGGAATGAAGATGATAAACACCTATCGCGGACTCATAATCCCGTTCATGGTATCGGCCTTCGGCGTGTTCCAGATGAGGCAGTATCTCCTGACGTTCCCGTCAGAGTATCTCGATGCGGCCCGTGTGGATGGGCTTTCAGAACCGAAGATCTACGCAAGCATCGTCCTGCCTAACTCCAAGCCTGTCATAGCCACTCTTGGCATACTCTCGTTCCGCAACCAGTGGGATAACCTCCTGTGGCCGCTTCTTGTCGCGCAGAGCGAGGCGATGAAGACGATACCTCAGTACATCACGAAGTTCAGCGAGGAGAAGATGACTGACGAGGGCGCGATGATGGCCTGTGCCTTCCTTGCCTCGATCCCGATGTTCATCCTCTTCTTCACCCTCTCAAGGTACTTCCTCGGAGGTGCTGCGGTTTATGATTCACGCAAGGGCTGACATGCTATAATGGCAGTGTGAGGCGTCTTGCTGGTTTTCTCTTAGTCCTATCATTGGCTCTCCTCCTCATCGGATGCTCTGAAGATGAGGAGGTTGTCATTGAGTACTGGACCCATGCCGACGAGCGGAGGGAAGTGCTTGAGGCTAGGCTGATAAGCGAGTTCGAGAAGGAGTATCCTCACATAAAGGTCGAGCGCAGGATACTTTCATCCTATGAGATGATCGAGAAGGTCCCTTCCTCTATCGAGGCTGGGGTCGGGCCCGTGCTTTTCAATCTTCCCTCTGAGGAGATATCCTCGCTGCTTCTCTCTTCCTCCCTTGCTCCCGTAGATGATTCGGTGATAGATACATCCCTCTTCATCGATGGCGCGTTCGATGCCGTGACGCTTGATGGCGTGGTCTACGGGATCCCGAGGGAATATACCAACTGGTGCCTCTATGTCAATAAGGCGATGCTTGATGAGGCCGGCCTTGATTCCCCCAGGACCTGGGAGGATATCGTGGAGATCGCCGAGGCGCTATCCACCTATGATGGCAGCGTCCTAGATAACCGGGCCTTCGATTTCCGCTATCCATACTACCTCAACTTCTTCGTGCCTATGGTAGAACAGCTAGGAGGAAGCCTCATAGGACCTGATGGCTCTTATATCTACGGCGACGAGGCCTGGGCCAAGGCCCTTGCCTTCATGCAGCAGTGGGGGCCTCTTGGCCGTAACCTCGGATCGCCCACGCTTGTCAACGCTCGTACCATCTTCACCGACGAGGAGATAGCGATGTGCCTTTCCGGGCTATATCAGGAGGAGAGGATAAAGGATTCCAACCCCTCGTTCTATGATAGCGGCAGATGGATGGTCGTTCCGTTCCCTGTCTTCGAGGATAGCGTTGCCTCCGTCTCCTCTGCCTCATACATCCATTACTTCCTCGTGAATGCCGACCGAAGCGCCTCAGAGCGCAGGGCTGGCTGGCTTCTCGCGTCATTCCTGACCGAACATGCCGATGAGTATCTTGACGAGGTGGGGCTGCTAGTGCCGCTCAAGAGCCTTATGGAATGGGAGAGAGTGTCAGCGAAGCCATATGGAGATATCTTCCTCTCGGAGCTTAAGAGGAGCCACCCGATCTATTCGGGCGAGTATGCCTCTGAGATCCAGCTCCTCATCGGTGAGGCCGTCGAGAGCGTGATGCTCCAGGGGATAGATCCGGAGAAGGCCGTTGCCTCACTCCGCGCCTCCGTCAGCTACCTCTTCTCCCGGTAGCTCGTTCCTGTACTCTGTCGGTGTCTTTCCCATGAAGCGACGGAATATCTTGGTGAAGTAACCCGGGCTCGGAAAGCCGATCGACCTTGCGATCTCAGATACGTTCATGTTCGATTGCGTGAGGAGACGGAGCGCGTTGTTTATCCTGACAGCATTTAGATATTGAAGGAAATTTATTCCTGTTTCGGACTTGAATAACGTTGATAGATGACTCTCTGATAATCGTGTCTCTCGCGCTATATCCGCGAGGGCTATCTGGTTCATGTAGTTGCGCTTCATGTACTCTATCGCGACATTGACCCAGTGGCTCTGCACGTTCTCCTTGAGCTTGATGGAGTAACCGTCGCTTATTGAGCCCACAGCGTCCTCTTCCTCTATGATCCTCGATGCAAGCGTTCTCAGCGCCGCCTCCAGCTCATCATCATCGACAGGCTTCTCGATGTAGTCGAATACTCCCAGCTGGATCGCCCTCCTGGTGTATTCGAAGTCCGTATAGCCGGAGAGGATTATCCCATTCGTCACATCAGCGTCCTCTATCATCTGTAGACCGTTCTTTCCCGGTAGCTTTATATCTGTCACCACGATGTCGGGGGAGAGCCGCTTGATGAGGTTCTCTCCCTCGATGCCATCCGCTGCAGTCCCTGCCACTTCAAGCCCGAGGCCTTCCCAGTCTATCGTCTCCACCAGTTCCTTCAATACGATCTCCTCATCCTCCACGAGGACGACCTTAAGCCTTCTCATGATTCCTCCAGCGGTAATACTATCGTAATGACAGAGCCCTCTCCTGGCCTTGATGCTATGGAAAGGGAGAATGAGCCTCCATACTTCAGCTCCAGACGCCTGTAGACATTATACAGCCCCGTATGCTGGCTATGCTCCAGATCCTTCATGTCTGGGATCGACTGGAAGCCTATGCCGTTGTCGCAGACCTGCATCTGGAGCCTTCCTCCGGTCTTCCTGATCGTTATCCAGATATTCCATCCACCGATCTTCTCTTCCAGACCATGGGTCACAGCGTTCTCCACGATAGGCTGCAGGATGAGCTTCGGCGTCTCCAGGTCAAGCAGGCTGTCATCAACGCTTATGTCGTAGCTGAGTCTCTCTCCGAATCTGAGCTTCTGTATCATGAGGTAGCACTCCACGAGATCCAGCGATTCCCTTATCGTGGCGGAGTCCTTCCTGTTATCTATGCTTGACCTCAGGAGCTTACCGAGCCTAAGCGTCGTCTGATAGATCTCCGTCTCCCCATGCATCTTGGCCAGGGCCTTTATCGAATTGAGGGTATTGAAGAGGAAGTGGGGATTCATCTGGCTCTCCAGCGCCTTCCTCTCAGCCTCGGCGCTCTTCGCCTCTTCATCCCTCGTCCTCTCCAGCAGCAGCTCGATCCTATGCACCATTATGTTGAATGTCACGGAAAGCTCATCGAACTCCCGGATTCCCGTCCTTTCGAGCTTGATGTTGAAATCACCCTTCTGAAAGCTCTTCATGCTATCGATGATCCTTCTCATGCGCTTGGAGATGGATCTTGAGAATATGAGTGAGAGGAGGATGGAGATGGCTATTCCGGATGCAAGGCTTATGGCGAGTATCGCCATCCAGCTTCGCATGTTCTCCCTGATAAGCGGGTTGAGACTCGCCGCGGCAAGCTCAAGCTCCGTTCCTTCTATATGGGCGAAGTAGGAGTCATCGCTCTCATCGCGTATGAACGGGAACTCCGAGAAGTCTCCGTAGCGCTGCGGATGGACTAGCGATATGGCTGAATAGGATTCATTGTCCAGCAGGACCACGTCGGCAAAGAGGTTGCTTTCGTTCACCTCTGGGATGATGGCGTCGGTCATCACGTCTATTATCACATAGCCGACCACGCTGCCTGATGAGGAGAAGACCCTTCTCAGTATGGAGAGAAGCACCTGTCGTCCACCTTCGATCCTGTGATCCTCTATCGAGATGATGCTGGCCCTCTCTCCCTTGGTCCTCTGGCTTGCCACTGTGATGATGCTGGAGCTGTCCCATTCATTGCTGTGCGTCCTCAGGTCATAGACCTCCGGGAAATCGTGGGTGGATATCCTGACATCGCCCGTGATGGAGACTATGGAGGCGGTGGCCTTGTAGGTGTCTCCGGCCATCGTGCCGTAGATCTCCTCATATACCTCCCTGATGCTCTCCCTCGATACCTCCGGATCATCCTGCTCAAGCACCCGGACTATGACAGGTGAGGATGATAGCATATACGCCTTGTGCCTGTATTCCTGTATCTCGGCCTCTATGAAGTAGGCATCGGTCTCCAGCGCGGTCTCCGCCTGGCCTCGTACCGCTCCCTCTATTCCCCTGCTATAGTTCAATGCCGTGTAGCTCACGACGAGGATGAACGGCACGAGCATGACTATCAGGAAATAGATGATAAGCCGTCCTGATAATGTTCCCGTAGGCTTCCTGCGCATATGGTTATTCTATCATGGAATAGATAAATCTGCTTTTGTGGTATGGTGTAATGAATATCTGGCGATTAATTTTCTCGAAACAAATATGAATTTACTTTTTAGATAGGGGTATAATTGTAAAAAGGAGGATATCTTGCGTGAAAAATCTTATTCCCATGATTATTGTTGATGATGAATATGATATACGAGAAAGCCTTGCAAGTTATTTTCCATGGACTGAAATAGGACTTAATGTTGTAGGTGTATTTGATAATGGCCTTTCGGCTTTGGAATATTGTTCGTCCAATGATGTTGATATCGTTTTAACAGATATATGTATGCCTAAATTAGATGGGCTATCAATGATAGAGAAGATAATAGACAAAAAACCGGAAATAAGATTCGTTGTTATTAGCGGTTATAAGGAATTTGAATATGCAAAACAATGTATGAGATTAGGTGTAAAGGATTATATCCTAAAACCTACAAAATATGATGAAATCAAGATGACATTTGTTAATATCGTTTCTGAAATTCGAAAAGATGGTTCAATGGATAAATCTGTAGTTGCCCAGGTAAAGGAATATGTAGAACGGAATCTACGTGATGCTTCACTTGAATCTGCGGCATATAGAGTTAATCTAAATCCGTACTATCTTAGTACATTATTCCATTCTCAAACCGGAGAAAAATTCTTTTGCTATTTATTCAGGACAAAGATGGAAAAGGCTGAAGCCCTCTTAAGGGATACACAGATTCCAATAAATGAGATTGGAGCGAATCTTGGTTATACCAACGTAAGTAGTTTTTCCAGGGCATTTCGCTCATTTTGTAATATGAGTCCATATGAATATAGAAAAGAAACAAATTCATAGAGCTATGCAACCTCTGCATCGGATGCAGCGGACTTATTTCATAAAGACAATGGCAATGTTTTTTTTGCCTTTTCTTATTCTGATTATTGTAATAGGTTGTGTTTCTATCTGGTTAGTTCAAACGTATGTCATATCCGCGATTGATTTACAGAATCAGACACAATTATCTAAGTTTTCTTCTGAGATTGATTCTCGATTTGATGAATTGGATCAACTGAACGCATTTCTTACGAATAATCCAGCAATAAAATTGCGACTGAAGCAGGCTATCCTAAAGATGGATGAGAATGGAGGTGTCGCCTTTGATGATTATGCCGTAATAAATGCAATTATCGAAATGATTTATGTTTTCATTGGAACGAATGATAACATTGATTCATTATACATTTATTTTAACAATGACGATAATTGGTTTATCTTCAATAATCAATTCTTGAAGTTAGAAGAATGCTTTGATAAAGAATGGAAATCCGCATATTTGAATCATGATCCGAATGATCGGATATGGTTTGAATTCAGAACAATTGAGAATTATCAATTTAGGAAGAAGAAAAAAGACGTTTTTACAATATATAGCCGCATATATTCTTCTGCAAAAGCAAATGCTGATGGCGTTATTGTTTTGAACATGGACTTGGAATCTCTGGAGACATCTGTTTCAGATCTTCCTTCTGCCAATGAGGCGGTTATTCGCTTGGTGACTCAAGATGGTATTACTATGATGCAGACCAATGATATTTCATCAACTGATGAGTATTCTGTTTATTTTATGGATTCATCTGCGTATGGTTGGAAATATGAGTATTTGATTCCAGAATCTGTTAACTACCGTATTCCAAACATTGTTACTAGAATAATTGTTTTTGTATGTCTTATGGTTCTTTTTATTGGTTTTCTAGTTTCGCTTTCTGAATCTCGGCAGAATTACAGCAGAATAATGGAACTTGTGAAGATAATTAAATTCGCTAAAGAAGGTAAAGAACTTCCCAATTATGGGAAATCCAAATCAGATCTTTTTAATTATATTATGCAGAATATCGTTAGATCATTCGTGTTAGTTGATTATCTGCATGTTCAGGTCTTGGAACGTAAATATTACGCCGAAGCTCAAGAGCTTATTGCTTTGCGATCTCAGTTGAACATACATTTTTTATATAACACACTTCAGACTATTCTTTGGAAAACCATTTCGCTTACTAATGGGCCCAATGATGCTTCTATGATGATAGAAATGTTTTCTGATATTCTTCAATATGCGCTTGACAAGAATGATGGCGAAATGACCCTCTGTAAAGAAATAGAAATAACTGAAGCATATCTTTCATTACAGAAAATAAGATATAAGGATCGTTTATCTTCATCATGGGATGTTTTGGATCTTCGTACAGATGAGATTAGTTTCCCCAAATTAATATTTCAGCCATTGGTAGAGAATTCGATTACACATGGGATGAAGGAAAATGGGGAAAGTCTGCGCATTAGGATAGAAATACGTAAGATCAAAGCTGATGTCTTGAGGATACGAATTGTAGATAATGGTCGAGGGATTGATAAAAGAAGATTAAAATTCTTACGGAAAAGCATATACAGCAAGAAAGAAATCTCTGGTTCTCATCTTGGCTTTTCCAACACTTGTCGACGCCTTCGATCAGCATTTGGAAGCAAATTGAAAATATTTATTTGTAGTTCAGAAGGTAAGGGAACGATAATCACCTTGTTTGTTGGGTTAAATTAAAAACCGTTATTATTAGCGGATAGACAAAACTTTAGATTATGTAAAAGTTTTGTTCCCTATCCTTAAGAAATAAGCGTGTTATCTAAAAACATTATCCTATGTGGTGTTTTTACTCTCCGCCTATACTGTTATTGCAATAACAAAAGGAGTGATAACATGAAGAAAAAGTATTTTTTAGTGCTTATTCTCGGGTTTGTTCTTATTCTCTCTGCTTTTGCTGGAGGAAAGAATGAAACTACAGATTCTTCCAGTGCTAATGAAAATGTTACATTGCGTTTTTCGTGGTGGGGATCAAATACCAGGCATCAGGCAATTCTTGATGCAATAGAAATTTACGAAAGCAGGCACCCGAATGTGACGATTGAGGGCGAGTATGGTGCTTTTGCTGATTTCTATCAGAAATTGCTCACACAGTTTGCTGGTGGTACGGCACCAGACATTATTACTGTGGATAATAAATGGGTTGCAGATCTCATGAATCAGGGAGCTCCAATAGTAAATATGTATACCCTCTCTGATGAGATTGACATGAGTGGATTTGACATGGATTTTGTTAAATCCTGGGGTGGCAATGATGAATACCTTATAGGACTTCCTGCAGCGTCGAATGGTATGGGGTATCTCTATAATGTGGAGTTCCTTGAGGAATTTGGAATTGAGCCTAATGATAACTGGACTTGGGACACTGTTATTGAGAATGGTAAGAAAGTACAGGCTCAGGATCCATCAAAATATCTTATGTACAATATAGCCGATCACTGGGTTTACCTTATTAAGAGTATGTTAAAACAGATTAATGGTAAGACTCTTATTACTGATGACTATGAGATCGCATTTAGTCGCGAAGATATAATTCAGGTATTTTCTTATATTCGTGAGTTGGTTGATACAAGGACCGTTCCTCCATTCAGTGAGGGAGTGCTGTATGAGACAGTTCATGCTGATCAGAATCCGAATTGGCTCAATGGTAATATAGGAATTTTCCCGACGACTTCATCCCTAATAACAGGTATTGCCGATGTAAGTCCTTTTGAAGTCAAGACTATGCGATATCCTATTATGGAGAATCCTGTTAACCCAGGTATCCAGGTAAATCCTTCTTTCTTCTTTGGAATTTATAGTAAATCAGAACATCAGGACATCGCTGCAGATTTCATTGATTTCCTATTAAACGATCCAGAGGCGATAGATACCATCAAGGATACTATAGGTGTTCCTCCGAATAAGTATGCTGCAGATAGGTTAGTTGCGGAAAACGTAATTCCAGAAAATGTGATTAACATGGTTAATCAAGCTATAAGTGGTGCAGGAATTGCAGATAACGGACCTAGCCTTAATCCTGAAGTGCTCGCGTTGACAAAGGATTATGTCCAGCAGATTGGGTATGGTGTACTTTCTCCAGAAGAAGCAGCTGATGGTTATATGGAAGAACTTGCTGCGCTTCTTGATTCCATAAAATAGTTATTTGCCTTAGAGGAGTCAGTCAATTTTTGTCTGGCTCCTCACTGAAAATCCTATAAACGAGGTAGTATGAAAAAGAGATCACTTGGGCAAAACTGTGCCTATCTATATATAATGCCATGGATTATTGGTTTTTTTGTTTTCCAGTTGTATCCTTTCATTGCTTCATTGGTGTATTCGTTTACTGAATTTTCTGTATTAAAGCCAATGAAGTTTGTCGGAGTCGATAATTATGTAAAAATGTTTACGGCTGACAGATTATTTTGGAAATCACTGAAAGCCACTTTGTTATATGTATTGATGGCTGTGCCAGGAAAGCTTATTTTTGCTTTGATTATTGCACTCATCTTGAACATGAAAATTAAGTTCATTAATTTTTTCAGGACATTGTATTATCTTCCTTCCATCTTAGGAGGGTCTGTTGCTGTTTCCATCATATGGAAGTTCCTGTTTGGTAAGGAAGGTACTGTTAATTCATTATTAGCTGTATTTGGTATAGATGGTCCGGATTGGTTGGGAGATCCTAATCTGGCCTTAGCTACTATGGGGTTGCTGGTTGTCTGGCAGTTTGGATCATCAATGGTTCTGTTCTTAGCTGGGCTAAAGAATATTCCGCATGAGCTGTATGAAGCTGCAAGAGTTGATGGTGCAAATAAGTTGCATTGTTTCTTCAAGATAACTTTGCCCATGCTGTCTTCGATTATCTTCTTTAATTTAATCATGCAAATGATTACTGCATTTAAGGAATTCAATGCACCTTATCTCATTACCAATGGCGGACCGCTGAATAGTACATATCTATATGGGATGATGCTTTATGACAATGCATTTAAATATATGAAGATGGGTTATGCTTCAGCTGAATCATGGTTTCTTTTTGTAATAATCATGATCTTGACAGCTGCTACATTCAAATCTTCCCCATATTGGACTTATTACGAGGATGGAGGGGCCTTCTAAAATGAAAAGGAAGAATAAAGCTATTGTAGCTTCAATTGTACGTTATGGCCTTCTTTGTTTGTTAGGTGTTGTCATGGTTTATCCATTGCTATGGATGATTTCTGCATCTTTTAAGACCAATACTGAGATATTCAGTTCTCTTGGATTAATCCCGAAGGAAATCCTATTGGACGGATATAAGAAAGGATGGGAAGGCAGCGGTCAGTATTCATTCAGCTTGTATTTTATAAATACATTTAAGATGGTTTTGCCAACAGTTTTGTTAACCATCATTTCCAGTTTTTTGGTTGCATATGGCTTTGCTAGGTTTAGATTTAAATTCAAAGGTGTTCTTTTTTCTCTTGTTCTTGCCTCGCTTATGCTCCCAAATGAAGTAATTATTATCCCTAGATATATGCTTTTTAATAAGCTTGGCTGGCTTAATACTTACCTGCCGTTCATTATCCCCGCAGCTTTTGCAACATATTCGTTCTTTATCTTTATGTTAGTTCAGTATATTAGAGGAATTCCAAGGGAGCTTGATGAATCCGCAATCATGGATGGATGCAGTAGTTTTTCCGTACTTACTCATATCATAGTACCGTTGAGTATCCCATCGTTGATTTCTGTGTTCATATTCCAATTCGTATGGCGATGGAATGATTTTATGAATCCACTAATATTTATTAGCAGTGTTAAGAGATATCCATTATCTCTTGCCTTGCGCATGGCTTTGGACACCAGTGAGACCGTTGCTTGGAACCAGACGATTGCAATGTCTGTTCTATCAATACTTCCCCCGGTGATCCTATTCTTTTTCACACAGAAATTCTTTGTTGAAGGTGTTGCTACTACAGGGTTAAAAGGTTGAATTTAAGGAGGTTTTCTATGAATGAAACTATTAGAACTAACTTTTCGGTAAGGGGATTTGAACTTAACAGTCTGTACGCATGGGATTACGATTGGATCGTTCGTAATCTTGATTTCATGGAAAGTGAAGGGTTTAATACCCTAATCTTGCACAGAAATGATTTTATTGATCTTATAATTTATCCAGGAAAGTACTTTGGGTGTAGTAAGAATACTTATTCCTCGATATTCGAACGTTATAAAGAGTGTTTCCGGAAATTATATAAATATACACCTACTAGACGCTCTAGTCCTTATCAGCGTAGAGCGTTCTTCAAGCGAGTTTTGGAACAAGCTCGTAGGCGGAATATTGATGTGTATATTGAGAATAAAGAGCTGTACTTTCCCGATGTGATTCTCGAATTCTTCCCAGAATTGATAAAGGATGGGAAAATCTGCGCAAATGATCCTTTTTGGCCAGAATTTACTAAAGTTAAATTCCATGAGTTTTTCGAAGAATTCCCGGAGGTAAGTGGTATTATCACTTCACCTGCAACAGGAGAAAGTCGGCTTTCAATTAATTCTAACCGCTGTACATGTGATTTATGTAGAAATACACCCAAGTCCGTTTGGTATGAGAAAATTTTAGGGGCAATGTACGAAGAAATCCATGCAGCTGGCAAAACACTGGTTGTTAGAGATTTTGTATTCGATCCTAGTGCCCATAAGGATATCTCTGAAGCAATGGAGAAGCTTCCTTCCGATGTTATTTTCTCATTGAAGAATACTCCCCATGATTATTATCCAACGTTTCCTGAGAATGCACGTATTGGAAATGTAGGGAATCATAGGCAATGGATTGAATTTGATTCAATGGGACAATACTTTGGCTGGGGTATAGGTATTGCTGATTTATTAGAAGATTACCGTACCAGGATGGTTCATGCTTTGGCCAAGGGCGTTTCTGGAATGCTTATTCGGACAGACTGGGAGAGTCTCGATGGTCATGTTACACATAAGACCCCTAATAAGATTAATTTGTATTCATCTGTGATGCTCGCTAAAGATCCAGCATGCCCTGCTCAAAAGATTTATGATGAATTCCTATCTAAGGAAGGTTGGTATGAACCGACAGCAAATGAAGAGGAACGTCAGGTCGGGCTTTCATGGTTTAAGGAAATAATGTCACGTACTTGGGATGTAACAAGACATATTCCATTTGTTAGCTGTTGCGTTTTTTCTGATTCAAGCTTAATGCCGGTTAGTTATGATCATGCATTCTGGTTATCGGAGGAAAAGAATTCCTTAAGAGATTGGGACCCTTCGAAAAAAGATGCTTTGTCACCGATGAAGGAATATCTTGAGCCAGCTTTAAAAGAGAAAGATGATGCAGTCTCAATGGCAAAAGATCTTGAGAATATTGGCAATAGACCATGTTTAGGTTTGAAGACGGAGAAAGTTGAGTGGCTTCGAGAGCGCCTTATGATTATGAGTAAGTATGCAGATTTGTTTAAAAAGGCAGCTCAACCTATTTTACTTGCTAGGTATGTTATTGAGACAGAGGAACCTAGGGATAGTGGATATTATGAAGAAAAGAAGACTCAATTGGAAAAAGCCCTTAGTGATTTGATTTCACTTGCTCCAGTACTAAGAGAATTTGCCTCTACCACGGATTATCGGCCACACACAATTTATACACTGCTCGATCCGGATCGTGTTGAATGTCTGTATAACGATTTGAAGGAGAAACTTCATGGATATGTTTAATCTAAACGGGAAAGAGGCTGTTGTGACTGGAGGTGCTGGCGGAATTGGCCTCTCATGTGCAAAAGCATTAGCAGAAGCGGGATGTAGAGTTTGTCTTGTTGATAAGGACAAAGTTTTACTTGATTCCGCGGTAAATGACTGCAAAGCATTGGGCTATGATGTTTCTTGCTTCCCATGTGATATCAGTGATTTGGATTCGGTCATCAAGCTTGCAGAGTTCATTAAAACTAATGGTGGGATAGATATACTTATAAATTGTGCTGCTATTAATAATAGAAAGGCAATATTATCTATGTCATTAGAGGAGTGGGATTCAGTTATCAAGATTAATCTGGCAGGTGCTTTTAATATAGGTAAAACGATAGGCCAGCTTATGGTTGATCAGGGACGTGGAGGCAAGATTATTTTCGTTGTTTCAACGGGTGCTTTTCGTGCCAGTATAAACTATGGAGCATATAGTGCAAGCAAGGCCGGAGTTGTTATGCTAATGAAAACCCTTGCCCTTGAACTAGCCCCATATTCGATTCTTTGTAATGCCATTGCCCCAACCGCTACAGAAACGAATTTTACTTATCAATATTATAAAGACAATCCCGGAAC
This sequence comes from uncultured Spirochaetales bacterium, assembly GCA_949299185.1. GTDB lineage: Bacteria > Spirochaetota > Spirochaetia > Sphaerochaetales > Sphaerochaetaceae > Ornithospirochaeta. Next base: position 54,829 of record CASFZR010000014.1, on the reverse strand, counting down.
AAAGGAGCGGGTTGCATTGAATCATCCACTTGGAAGGATTGCCCAGCCTGAAGATTATCAAGGGGCTGCACTTTTTCTTTCGTCTGCAGCATCTGATTTTGTGACAGGGACAGTTCTTGTTGTTGACGGTGGCAAGACTGCGAAATAGTAAATGGAGGGAATAATTATGATAAGTGCTTTTGATGAGGTGATTCTTGAGATTGATGGTACCCAGATGTGGTCTGCTTTTCATGTTGATAGGGCAATTTCATTTGCTAAAGAATATGGGTATTCAGGTATTGCATTTCATTGTTGCGAGTTGATGGATAAGGTGGTTTTTCCTTCAAAGTTCTTTACAAAACAGGAAATACTTGACTTTAATCCAGTAAGAAACAGTATTACAAAGAATTATCAGTATTATTTGAGGACTGTGATTGAAAAATGCCAGAATAACGGATTGACGTTTTATCCAGAAGTAAAGGAGATAAACTTTGAGACCATTCATATTCTTCTGAAACATCCAGATCTAATTGGTCTAAACGGACAGTTGTGTGCTTCAAATCCATTCTGGTTTGAGTTTGAAGAGGAAAAGGTACGGGAATTCTTAGAGCTGTTTCCTGAATGTGCTGGTATTATTGTTAGTTGTGGATCAAAAGAAAGCAAGGTGTCGATTTCTCATAACAAATGTGATTGTGACCGATGTAGGAATTATGATTCTAAGGAATGGTATGAGCAATTAATTGGTGCGATGTATCGTCCTATCACTTCTGCCGGGAAAAAACTGATTGTTAGAGATTTCTCATATGATAAAGAGAACCAAACAGCACTTGTTGATATTGTTAATGCGAAATTTCCTGGAGTATTCCTTGCCGTTAAGAAGACATCGCATGATTATTATCCGGTAGCTGTTGATAATCTAATGATAGGAATGTCAAAGGATCAATGGGTTGAATGTGATGCTTGGGGACAGTTTTTCGGGTTGGGTGCATTCCCTGTAAGTGTTGTAGAGGATTTGCACCAACGCATAAATAGAATGATTACCAAGGGCGTAAAGAATATGATAGTTAGAACCGACTGGGAAAACATGACTCAGTCGAGTTGCTTTAATTCTTTTAATCTCTTGAATGCTGTTGCTATTGGCTTGATCTGCAATAATCCAAGTATATCAAATGAAGAAATATATACACGATGGTGTCATGAAGGGTTATTGTCTCCTATGCTAGCTGATTCATATGCGCAGCAGAAATGTTCGGTAACTGATCCGACCGAAATAACGAAACTAACTCATCTGATGCAGTTAGGCTGGAAGATCATGGAGAAATCATCATATGCTAGGGGAAGCTTGATAAATATAAACGGTCATATCCATGATCGGCTTGATGTTATGTATTATTGGTCATTCCTTCTTCATGGAAGGGATCAGTGGGAGCCTGAACTTTCCTCTAAGCTTGATCCGACTATAGAAAATATAAATGCAGTTATTTTGGAGAAAGAGGAGGCACTTGAGCTTATCAAGGAATTTAATAGCATAATTGATTCTTTGAGTAATGCTTACAATCAAGAAATAACTCGTTATTTAGAGTTTTTAAAAAAAGCTTATTATCTATACGTACTCGGTTTTGCTTTGGAAATCAAAACTTTCCTGTATATCAAACGTGTTGACAAATATAAGGATGAGGAATTCATAAGGAAGGCAATTGATTCATTTGATGAATATTCCCCACTTGCTCAACGTTATAGAGATTTGGTTGTAGGATATGGATATAATCATATCATGACATATGTCTTGGACGGGGCAAGATTGGAAAGGTTTAGGGATTCTGCAAAGCAAGAATTAGAGAGAGTTGTAAAGGGCTTGCAGAAATAGATTAATTCGTATAAGTTTTTCGCTCAGCTATTCTGCCCTTTTGGGCAGAATTTTTAATACCATTATTCAATATATTAACAACAGGGGGCGTGTCCGTTTTATCTCTTCCTGTGCTATCATTTAAACATGGCGAGTATCAACATAGAGAACTTCGGAGCAATACGGGATGCGCATGTGGCGTTAGGTAAGGTTACCGTGCTTGTCGGACCGCAGGGGTGCGGTAAGAGTACTGTTGCCAGGCTCTATGCTGCTTTCCTCTGGCTTGAGAAGAGCCTTGCTAGGAAGTCATTGAGAAAAAGCGATTGTACTGTCGAATATGTCGTTTCATCCGTATTCGCGTACGTACAGATAGATCATCTGATCAGGGATGATACCCGTATCAGATATCGTGGTGACAGGTATTCGATATCATTTACATCAGACAGCGTGGAGATCAAGGCCCGGAAAGGTGATTATTCCTTGCCGAAGATCCTATACATACCTTCAGAACGATCATTCATAAGCGTGGTTGATGATATCCGTTCCATAAGGAACCTGCCGTCTGTCATGTATGAGCTTGCCTCGGAGTATTCCGTGGCAAGGAGTCTCCTGGGGACTTCCGGATATGATATCCCGATAGATGGATTCCATTTCGATTATTCGAGCAGTAATGATGCTTCGATTATTTCTGACAAGGAACGGACATATGGTATTCCCCTCGATAGGGCAGCAAGCGGGATACAGTCCGTCCTTCCACTGGCGCTTGTCTATGATAGCAGCATCAGAGGCATGGAGTATAAGGGAAAGGCTGGGAAGCAGCTTCTTTCGGTTGAACAGGTAGAGAAGATAAGGAAGCTTTCAGAGAGGTTTACCCTTGATAAGCCATTCGTACGGCCTGCAGACCGCATCCAGCATATCCTGTCGATAGCCGGTATTGATTCCATGCCCTCATCTAAAGAGGCTTATCAAGAGCTGGCTGGGCAGCTTGGACTTATCGTTGACAGCCATGTCGCTGCCATTATCGAGGAGCCAGAGCAGAATCTCTTTCCAGATGCACAGAGACAGCTTATTGAGCATATAGTAGAGAGGCTTAATGTATCTGGTAGCTCTGTGCTTATCACGACACATAGTCCATATGTACTCGCCGCGTTGAACAATCTTATCTATGCAGGATCCTTATCTGGCAAGAAGGGTGTTGATTCCGTCGTACCTGCTGGCTTTCAGCTTTCATATAAGGACGTGATGGCTTCATATATCGAGGATGGGACCTGTGCTTCAATAAAGGATGATGGATTAAGGATGCTTGACCCTTCAAGTATCGATAGCTGTTCCCGGACTATCAATGATATCTATTCAAGGCTGGAGGATATTGAATTTGGCGAAGGCTAGCAGATTTCTTGAAGATGACGTGGTCAGCAAGAAGATATCCTCTGGCAGCATCATCAATGTAAAGGAGAATGGCCGGGAATATGTCTTGCGTAATCCAGATAGGCTCAGTATTGCCAAGGTGAGATCTGATGGGGAGTTGTATCAGGGGACTGCCGTACGACGTCCCGATTATATGCTTTCATCAAAGCTGGCTGGCGTATTGATCATGGTTGAGCTGAAGGGCTCTCATATAGACGATGCCGCAACGCAGATCCTTACGGCATTGAGGGATCTCCGCCGTAAAGGATATGGATATAGGCATTTCCATGGGAGGATAGTGGCTTCCCGGAATAGCGTACATGGTCTTAAGTCTGTTCCGTACATGACCGCCGAGCGTGAATTCCGTAAGATCGGTGGCTCTCTCAGAAGCAGCAGCGTGCGCATGGAAGAGTCAATATCGGGAGACGGCATAGTCAGCTGAAGGTGGTTTCCCTCTTATCGATTAAGAAGCCTATGATAAGCGCGACCGTAGTCGGTATGAGCCATAGGAAGCCAGAGCCGATGATCACAGAGGAGGCAAGGGCCGCGGTCACTGAGAGTATATGCGTCCATCTGCGGGTTTCCATGCTGGGAATCAGGGCAAGCGCTATGAGGACGATCGCGGCGGGGTAGAGGACCGTCAGCACAGGGGAGGAGATGCTGATTATCATATCGAGGCCCGCGTTTGAGATGATGCAGGACGCAGTGGCGAATATGGCTATCCAGACGCCTCTCCTGATCCGTGGGACAAGCCTTGAGAAGTACTCGCCGCATGAGGATAGGAGGCTCACCGATGTGTTGAAGCAGGCGATGACGAAGATGAGCGCGAGTATGATGCGGCCGTAGCTGCCGGAGATCGCCGCCGCAGTGTCAGATAGCACCTCGGCCCCGTTCGTCGCTCCCTGCGAGAGGCCTTCAGCCACTATGCCGATGAACGCTATCGCTGTGTAGACGATCAGCAGCAGTACCCCGCCCCCTGCCGCGGCCAGCACGCTTTCCTTCCTTGCTTCTCTTCCCTCTACGCCCATGGCCTTGAGATTGATCGAGAGTATTATCCCGAATACCAGCCCTGCAAGCGCGTCCATCGTCTGGTAGCCATCCTGGAAGCCTGTGGTGAAGGGGAGTGTGGCATATGGTCCTTGTGCCTTTGATACGGCGCCATCGAATAGCGTCGCGGAGCCTACAAAGAGGATGATTATCAGGAGGATCAGCAAGGGCGAGAGCATCCGGCCTAGCCTCTTCGTGAGCTTATCAGGCCTTAATGCCACGATACCGCTTATCATGAAGAAGATTACCGAGTAGATCACTCCGAAGGCCCTTCCTGTGCCGAATGCCTCCGCAACCATCTCGTAGCTCGTGCTGGCCGTCCTTGGGATCGCTAGGCATGGTCCGATCGCGAGGTATATCGCGATGGTGAAGGCCGTGCCGAATACGGGATGCACCCTTGAGGCAAGGTTCTTGAGGGAGCCCGCTCTGCTGATGGCTATGAGCGAGAGGACAGGCAGGCCTATCGCAGTCACGATGAATCCCAAGAATGATGTTAATATGCTATCTCCCGCCTGATACGCTAGGTATGGAGGGAATATCAGATTGCCTGCGCCGAAGAACATGGCGAATATCGTAAAGGCCAGCAGGAGCCTCTTCTTCATCGTGAGCATATAGTGATTCTACCACGGTAGGGCGATAATCGCTTCTTCAAATGGAAGATTCTGCGCCGTATGCCGAGTGAGGCATTGATATGATTCGATAACCGATTATGGCATCGGTAGATATAGCAGGCTCCGCGTCCTGTGGCTAGATGGTTTCTCAATCCGTAGAAATTTATTGATTTCCCTCTCCTCCGGTTGTAGACTTCGATTAAGTTCATTAAGTGAACAAAAAGGAGGCTAAGATGAAGAAAGTTCTTCTGGTTGTCATGGTGCTTGCTCTTTCCGTGTCGCTGTTCGCTTCTGGCTCCGGTGAGTCGGATGGAACATATCAGCTCCGTGCGTCAACCAACCTTGCGTCTAATGGAACTGTCGGCATGGCTCTTACCAGGTTCGTGGAGCTTGTCAATGAGAAGAGCGGTGGCCGCATCGAGGCGACTGCAAACTACGGCTCTGAGCTTGGCAGCCAGGCTGAGCAGGTCGAGATGTGCCGCATGGGTTCTCTCGAGCTTGTCGTTGCCGCGCCAGGTACAGGTCCTGGAACGTGGGTTCCGCAGCTGATGATGTTCGAGTTCCCGTTCATCTTCAAGGATAACGAGCATTACCGCCGCGTCCTCAAGGGCATGGAGGATGAGGTATCCGCGCTTGTCGAGCCCTATGGCTTCATCGCCATGGCAGGACAGTCCCAGGGTTCCAGGGATATCCTCACGATCAAGCCCGTTACGAAGCTTGAGGATATGCACAACCTCAAGATGAGAGGTCCTAATGCCGTCTATATCAGCATGTTCGAGCATCTCGGCGCGTCTGGCACGACGATGGACTGGAATGAGTGCTACACCGCTCTCCAGACGGGAGTCATCGATGGCCTCGAGGCATCGCCGAGCATGATTAACTCCATGAAGATGCAGGATGTGGCGCCTAATCTCGCGATCACCAACCATGTCATCGCATGTGTCTACTACTTCTTCAATTCCGATTGGTTCAACAGCCTTCCTGAGGATCTGCAGCAGATCGTGCGCGAGTGTGCAGAGGAAGCCACAGCGTATCAGGCAGAGATCGATGATGCCGATCAGGAAGCCTCTCTTGAGGCAATGAAGGAAGAGGGCGTGAATATCGTCGAGATCCAGGATAGGGACAAGTGGATCGAGGCCTGCGCTCCGATGCTTGATGAGTATCGCGCAAAGGGCGAGGAGTGGAACACGTTTATCGACCAGATACTCGCTATCGAGTAAGTCATTTCATAAGAGCCGTCTTCACGGCGGCTCTTATTCTTTTTGTGGGAGAATCATAGATGAAGAAGCTTTATCGTGCATTGAATTCGATCCGTAACTGGGTGATCATCTTCGTTACGAGCTTCACTGTCCTGCTCTGCTTCCTGCAGATCATACTCAGGTATTTCACCTTCCTCAGGCAGTTCGCGTGGGGAGATGAGATCATAAGGCTCACCAGCATATGGGCCGTGTTCCTCGGGATAAGCATCGGAGTGCGTGAGAACTCGCACTTCACCGTCACGCTTCTTGAGGAGCATATCAAGAATCCGAAGATACAGAGGTATTTCCTGATGGCCATCGACGTGATCGTCGTGTTCGTACTCGCGGTAGTATGCTATCAGGGCATCATATATACCGCCAGCAGTACCACGAGCTACCTGCAGAACGTCAGGATACCGATAGCGCTCTTCTATGCGGCTATCCCGGTAGGTGCTGCATACTGCATCATGGAATACATCTACAAGTTCATATACGGGCCATCCTATAAGGAGAAGATGCTCGCGAAGGAGGCTGAGAATGGCTGAGGTCGGATTGATTTTCGTAGTCCTCCTGGGACTTATACTCGTGGGAATCCCAATCTTCGCGGCGATAATCCTCTGCGCGATAATCTTCATGGTCGGAATGGGCCTTCCCCTGAACCTCATCCCTCTTAAGATGTTTGGAAGCGTCAACTCATTCTCGCTGATGGCCATACCGTTCTTCATAATAGCCGGCAATATCATGGCGAAGGTCGAGATAACCGATAAGATCGTCAATCTCTCCGATGCCCTTGTCGGCTGGCTGAAGGGCGGACTTGGGCACGTGAACATCGTCGCATCGATGTTCTTCGGCGGCATCCAGGGCTCAGGAATCGCGGACGCGTCGGCAATCGGCGGCATGCTCATTCCTGCGATGGAGAAGCAGGGATACGATAAGGATTATGCCGTGGCGGTAACCGCCGGCTCATCGATGCTCTCTCCGATCATCCCGCCGAGCATCGCCATGATCCTCTACTCGTATTACACGGAGGTCCCGGTAAGCAAGATGTTCATCGGAGGAGTGCTTCCAGGTGTTACCCTTGCCATCCTGCAGATGATCTGGAACAGGATAGAGTACTCCAGACGCGGTTATGACATCCCGACGACGAAGTTCTCCATCAAGCACCTCTGCGTGACTATCTATCACTCGATCGGTGCGCTCCTGATGCCTCTGATCATCATCGTGGGCATAATCTCCGGTATCGTTACCGCGACCGAGGCTGGAGTGCTGGCGATAGTCTATGGCCTGATCTATGGATTCATCGTCACGAAGAAGCTGCATGTCAGGGATCTGCCGGATATCATCATAAGCTCGGCTGTCACGACGGCTGTCGTCATGATAACGATCGCCGCTGCAGGCGCGCTTTCCAACGTGCTTGTGCGCATGAGGTTCCAGGCTAATGTAGCTAACTTCGTGGTCGAGACGATCGGAAGCCCGTTCGGCGGTACGCTCTTCCTCTGCTTCATCATCTTCATCCTGGGAATGTTCCTCGATCCTACCGTGCTTATAGCGATGCTGGCGCCGACGATCCTCAGCATAGGAAACATCTTCGGCTTCGATCCTATCTTCTACGGTGTAGTGATGACGATCATGATGCAGGTCGGAGCCATAACCCCGCCTGTTGGGTCATTCCTCTTCGTCGCCTGCGGAGTAGGTGACCTGCCGATACAGAAGGCAGTGAAGCCGCTCATCCCGTTCATCATCACCGTGCTGCTGACGCTGGTGATCTGCTTCGCCTTCCCGTCGCTGGTGACGTTCCTTCCATCCCTGATGGGTTGATGGATAGCGAGGAAAGGAGGTTAGCTTGATAAGGATAGGAATAGCTGGAGCCGGGGCGATTGCCGCTGTCCACGTGGATGCGTTCAAGATGTTCCCCGAGGATGTGCAGGTCGTTGCCGTTGCTGATATCTTCCTGGACAAGGCCAAGGCCCTTATCGATAAGAAGGGCCTCAAGGCCGAGGCCTTCGGTGATATCCACGAGATGATAGATAAAGGAGGCATTGATGCCATTTCGATATGCCTCCCTCCCTCCGATCACGCGTCTGTGAGCCTATATGCCATGGAGCGGGGAAAGCATGTCATCTGCGAGAAGCCGATGGCCTCTTCCCTGGAGGAGTGCGACGCCGTCATCAGGAGCGCTGATAAAAATGGCGTCATCTTCTATCCCGTCTGCCAGAATCGCTTTAAGACCCCGATCGAGAGGGTCGCGAGGCTGAAGGAGAGCGGAAGGCTGGGCAAGCTGCTGTTCGGGGAGTTCCGTTCCATGTGGTGGCGCGGTGAGAACTACTATGACCTATGGTGGCGCGGTACCTGGGAGAAGGAGGCCGGAGGCTGCTTCACCAGCCATGCCGTGCATTACATCGACCTGATGGTAAGGCTTCTGGGGATGCCCGATTCCGTCCGCGCCATGACGACGAATGTCGGCCACCATAACTCGGAGTGCGAGGATGCAGGCTGTGCCATATTCATGTATGGCAGCGTCCCTGTCGTGTTCATCTCCACGCTCGTCACGAGCGGGGAGCCTCAGTCCATACACCTCGATTTCGAGAAGGCCTCGATAGACATTCCCTGGGAGGTAAGCGTGTCGAAGGCATTGCCCAATGGCTTCCCAGAGGAGGATGAGGAAGGAGAGAAGGCGATCGATGAGGCGTATCATGGGATACCGGAGCTGGAACTCGAGGGACACCCCGCTCAGCTCAAGGCGTTCATAGATACGATAGAAGGACGCTCCAAGGCAGCTGTCACCGCGCTTGATGGCAGGCATACGATAGAGCTTATCATGGGAATATACCTTTCATCCGCGACGGGAGAGAAGGTGACGTTCCCTATCGGCCCTGATTCCCCCGTATACACTACGGAAGGACTGGTAAAGACGATGCCGCGCTTCTTCAAGAAGACGAAGAGCCTTGATAACTTCTCCACATCGGAGATCACGCTGGGACGGAACATCGGTAAATGATGTAGGATAATGCCATGCGTTATTCCGATATGGAGTTCGAGAACTATGACAACGTGCTTCGCTGTATCATACGCGATCTTCGCAGTCCGACACGGTCAGATATAGCGAAGCACCTTGGCCTCAGCAAGTCCGCTGTCTCCAATATAGTCAGTAGGCTCATCGAGTATGGCCTAGTTCTTGACGGTGAGAGCATCCAGAGCGGATTGAAGGGGCGGCCAGGAACATCGCTGTCTGTCAATCCATCTGCCTGCCTCGTGCTTGGCGCTGCTATCGTATCATCGGCATGGCAGTTCATCGTTTGCGATCTTTCCGGTACGGTTAAGGATACCTATGTCCAGAAGATACCGGAGCTTTCCCCTGAATGTGCCATGTCATCACTGGTGGAAGGGGTAGGCCACGTGCTTGAGTCCCATCCAGATCATCTCCTTCCAGGAATAGGCATCGCTGTTCCAGGCATCATCGATACCGCTTCCGGGGATATCGTGGTGGCGTATGATTTCGGCTGGAACGATCGTATACGCATCGGCGATCATGTCGAGAAGGCCACTGGGATGAAGGCATATGTCTGCAATCGCCATGCCGCGGAAGGAATCGCTGAGTATCGCTACGCCAATGAGGATGGGGAGCAGTCGATGGTATATATCGGCATCAGTTCCGGAATCAGAGCCACGATATTCTCCTCCGGCCTTCTTGTATCAGGCTCTCATGGACGGGCAGGGCGCATCAGCCATCTGCAGATCGATCCGAACGGGCCGCTATGCACATGCGGACAGCACGGCTGTCTTTATACCCTTGCCAATGATGAGGCCTTGGTGGGGTACTATCATGATGGGGGTGGAAGCAGCTTCCAGGGAACGATCGCTGAAATGGCCGCTGCGATAATCAAGGCCGCGGATGAAGGGGATGCCGCGTCCAGACGCGCGGTAGAGCGTCTGGGGGACGTGATGACCACGGCTGTCAGGATGATCAGCGTGATGCTCGATACCCGCAAGGTGATCCTCGGCGGTCCCATAGGGGATTCGGAAGCGCTGGTAAGGCGCATGAATGATAACCTCTCGTCGATCCACGGCGTCGATCTGTTTCCCTCTGTCTCTAGGTGCAGGATAAAGAGGTACGGCTCCGCGCTGGGAGCCGTGAGCCTTGTCGTGGACGATGCCTTCGCCTTGGTGCGGGATGATTTCTTCTCCCGCTTCTGATCAGGCCTTCTCCTCCGTGTAGAGCTTTTCCCTCGCGACGGCGAGCATCAGCTTGATCCTGTTCTCCTGATTGACCTTCGTCGCGGACGGATCGTAATCGATCGGGACGATATTGGAGTCAGGGTAGGCTTCCTTCAGCGGCCTTATCATGCCCTTGCCGCAGATGTGGTTAGGCAGGCATCCGAATGGCTGCGTGCAGACGATGTTGTCGTATCCCTTCTCTATAAGCTCGACCATCTCCGCCGTCAGGAGCCATCCTTCTCCCATCTTGCAGCCTCTGTCGATGAAGCGTTCGCCGAAGCTCTCAAGCTCCTTGAACGTCGCGGCCGTGTGGAACTCCGGATGCCTCTTCACGGCCTCTTCGGACCACCTCTCGACTATCGAGAGTACCGGCATCCCGACATGCTTCATGATGAACGCGTATCTGCCCCTGCCGCCATAGTACTCCTCATCCTTGATGCCGTTCGAGAAGCAGTAAAGCACGAAGCCCATCATCGGAGGGAGCATCACCTCGCATCCCTCATCCTCCAGAAGCCCCTGGAGATTGCTGTTGCCGAGCCTGGAGTACTTCATGTAGATCTCTCCGACCACTCCTACCTTGACGCGTGGTATGCGCTTGACGGGAATGGCGGCGAAGTCATCGGAGATCTGGTTGAGCTTCCGCTTCATGTTGCCCCAGAAGTAGCCTTTGTTCCTCTCGTAGCAGTCTCCGAGTATCTTCGTCCATTTCTCTATGACGCGCTCGGTATCGCCCTTGTTGATCTCATACGGCCTTGTCTGGTTTGACAGGAGCATTATCAGATCGCCATAGACAAGGGCCGTGAACGCCTGTACGAGCATCGGGAAGGTGATCTTGAACCCTGGATTGGAGTTCATTCCCTGCAGGTTCGCGGATATCACGGGAATGTTCCCAAGGCCCGCTCTTTCGAGCGCCTTCAGCAGCAGGAAGTAGTAGTTAGAAGCCCTGCATCCGCCACCCGTCTGCGATATGATCAGCGCGCACCTGTCCTTATCCACGAGGCCCCGGTGTATGGCATCTATCATCTGTCCGATGACCAGGAGTGCGGGGTAGCACATGTCGTTATGGACGTACTTGAGCCCTTCCTGTATCACCGTGTGGGAGGAGTTCTCCAGGAGAAGCGGCCTGAAGCCATGGTTGATGAATATCCTCTTCATTATATTGAAATGGATAGGAGACATGTTCGGGATGACTATCGTCCACCCGTCATTCTTCATCTCCTCGGTAAAAGGCTTATTTTCCATTCTCGTTCTCTTCCTTTTCCTTCTCCTCTTCCATCTCTATGGCCGCGAAGAGGCTCCTCATCCTTATACGTACCGCCCCGAGGTTCGTTATCTCATCGATCTTGATCTGGGTGTATATCCTATCCTCGCCGCGGAGTATGTCCTTCACCTCATCGGTGGTGACCGCATCCAGCCCGCAGCCGAATGAGACAAGCTGTACCAGGTTCATGTCCTTCTGCTTCGCGATATAGCGCGCCGCGTCATACATCCTCGCATGGTACGTCCACTGGTTAAGCACCCCGAAGCTTCCCTTGTCGGTAAGAGGAGCGATCGAGTCCTCCGTTATTACGGAGGCCCCAAGGGAGACGATCATGCGGTCGATGCCGTGGTTGATCTCCGGATCCGTGTGATAGGGCCTGCCTGCAAGCACGATGATCGGTCTCTTCTCCTCCCTGGACATCCTGATGATCTCAAGGCCCTTCTCCGTGACCTTGCGGCGGTATTCGCCAAGCTCTGCGAAGGCCTTTTCCACGGCCTTCCTCGCGTCGTGCCGGCTTACGCTGAAAAGCTCTGAGATGCGCTTTGCAAGGTGCCCCGGATGCTCAAGCGAGAGGTAGCCGAGCGTGAGGGGGATGCCCTCCAGATCCTGATTGCCCTTTATCACCTCGCCGTAATAGGCGACGACAGGGCAGTTGAAGTGGTTGTTTCCCTTCTCCTCGTCGATATTATAGCTGGAGCAGGGGATGAAGATCCTGTCGACCTTCTGATCCACGAGATACTGTATGTGCCCATGCATGAGCTTTGCCGGGAAGCATACGGTATCCGAAGGGATGGATGCCTGCCCGTGTATGTAGATATCCCTGTTGGAGAATGGTGATACCACGGTGTCGTATCCAAGGCTCTGGAACAATGTCACATAGAAGGGCAGAAGCTCGTACATCCCGAGCGCGAGAGGAAGGCCCAGCGTGCCTTTGCTCCCTTCCTTGCGTTCCCTGTAGCCCTCGAGAAGCTCCTGCTTGTAGGCATAGACGTCATAGACATCATCCCTCTTCGGGGCCTTGCCCGTCACAGGGCGCTCGCATCTGTTTCCGGAGATAAGGCGGCGTTTCGAGCCGAAGGAGTTTACGGTGAGCAGGCAGTGGTTCGTACAGCCGTTGCACCTGACGTTCTTGACCGTATGCTCCAGCGCGTCAAGCTCTTCCTTCCTGATCGTGGAACTCAGCACGAGCCCCTTCCGGGACGCCATCATCTGGGCGTAGAGCGCGGCTCCGTATGCACCCATCAGGCCTGCTATCGTGGGCCTGACGACCTCAAGCCCAAGCTCCTTCTCGAAGGCCCTGAGGACCGCGTCGTTGAGGAAGGTCCCTCCTTGTGTGACGATCCTGTGGCCCAGCTCATCGGGATTGGAGGTCCTTATGACCTTGTACAGGGCGTTCTTGACGACGCTTATCGCGAGGCCTGCGGAGATATCATTGATGGAGGCTCCGTCCTTCTGCGCCTGCTTCACGGAGGAGTTCATGAATACCGTGCATCTAGAGCCGAGATCGACGGGATTCCTTGATGCTATGGCGAGATGGGCAAAATCCGTCGCGCTCTGTCCCAGCGCGTTGGCGAAGGTCTGCAGGAACGATCCGCAGCCGGATGAGCAGGCCTCATTGAGGAAGATATCATCGATGACGCCATCGCGGATGCGGAAGCACTTTATATCCTGCCCGCCGATATCGATGATGAAGTCAACATCGTTCATGAAATGCTTTGCGCCGAGGAAGTGAGCCTCCGTCTCGACCAGCGAGAAATCGAGGTTGAACGCAGACTTCATCAGATCCTCGCCGTATCCTGTGGAAGCCGATGCGGCTATCGTGATGTCAGGATAGGTGTCATAGAGCGTGGAGAGGAATGAGTGTATCGCCTGCACGGGATTGCCGTTGTTCGGACTGTAGCGCGATAGCAGCAGGTCCCCGTTCTCCGCAAGCAGGCAGGTCTTTATCGTCGTTGATCCGGCATCGATGCCGAGATACGCCCGTCCGGAGTAGGTCGAAGGATCGCGGAGCGGTACCGTTGCCTTCTGATGCCTCTCGATGAACGCCTTGTAGTCATCCTCTCCGTCGAAGAGCGGCTCAAGCTTGGTGAAGCTTCCCTTGCCCCTGTAGCTTTCGAGTGCCTTTATGATATCCGAGAGCCTCATCTTCTTGCCGCCAGGGGAGAGGGCTGAGCCCATCGCGACGTAATACAGTGAGTTCTCCGGGCAGATTCCCGTCGTTCCGAGCGCCTTGTCGAAGAAGATCCTGAGGTGCCTGATGAATGTCAGAGGGCCTCCGAGATAGATTACCTTGCCTTCTATCTTCCTTCCCTGTGCGAGTCCAGCGATCGTCTGGTTCACCACCGCCACCAGTATCGATGCCGCGATATCCTCTGTCTTGGCGCCCTGGTTTATCAGCGGCTGGATATCGGACTTGGCGAATACCCCGCAGCGTGACGCGATCGTGTATATCTCCGTTGACTTCTCGGCAAGCCTGTCTATGTCATCGCGGCTGATGCCCAGAAGCGTTGCCATCTGGTCGATGAACGCGCCTGTGCCTCCGGCGCAGGTTCCATTCATCCTTACCTCAAGCCCGTTCTTCAGGAAGAGGATCTTCGCATCCTCTCCACCGAGCTCTATGATGGTATCGGTATCAGGTATGAAGGTACGGGCGGCCACGCGCGTCGCGTAGACCTCCTGCACGAATGGTATGTCAGCGGCTTCAGCAAGCCCCATGCCTGCCGAGCCTGAGAGGGAGATGGTTACTTCCTCATCCCCGATGGCCTCCATCGCGGCCGTCAGCATTTCCTTGCCTTTCTCTATTATCTGTGAATAATGGCGCTGGTAGTCGCTGTAGACAAGCTTATTGTCCTCGTCCATGGCGACTGTCTTCATCGTAGTCGACCCTACATCTATTCCGATTTTCAGCATACGCTATGAAGTTATATGAATCAGGGAAAATGAGCAAGCCTCCCCACCCCATGATGGCCATAAGCGGCTTCATGCCTAACTTATAGCGAATCAAGGATATATAGGAGGCTGGCAGTCAGAGAGCCACTGCTATGGCAGTCAGCGTGACGGCTACGGGAATCGACATGAGGAGATAGTGGATCGCGAATCTTCCACGGTCCTTTCCCATCATCATGAACGCAGGGAAGGCCGCCATGCTCGTTATCAATCCTAGGCTTCCGATATTCACCGCCCGCAGGAGCGTGACGGGATCTGATGAGGGATGGAGCAATAGGGCGGAGAGCGTCGATCCGATAAGCTCCGTGATTCCTATCGCAGGAGCCATGCCCGGCATATCCAGATCGATCGACGAGGCGAAGAGCGATAGCAGCATGAAGGAGAACGGGATCGCCCAATTCACCGATAAGAGTGCCTTCCTGTCGAAGATCAGCAGCACGACCAGGAAGAGGATGAGGATATCCATCCAGAAGAAGGTCCCGACCGCGGTGAGGACAGATATTATCATCATACAGACATAGAGCATCCTCATGGACTTCGAGCCTTCGGTATCTATCTCCTCATGGAGGAATATCTCATCACGCACGTTCCGTCCAAGCACGGCAAGCGGCAGGAAGAGGACGAACGCCAGCCCTGTAAGCGCGAGCGGAAGCATCGGCATGATCATCGTGCCTTCATCTCCGAGCCTTGGCGCTATGTAGAGGTTGGCAAGGCTGCCAGACGGGAGGAGCATCGATCCGAGGGAGGCAGAAAGCACGACCAGTGCCGCTGCCGATGGTATGTAGCGCTCCCTCTCGGCCCCTTTCAGCGTGCTTATTGCCATCGGGACCATCACCAGTACCGCGGCATATGATGTTATCAGCGCTCCCAGCGCGTAGGAGAAGAGCCCTATGAAGAGCAGGACGACATATGAGAAGCGTATCATGGAGAGGAATGACCGCATCAGCGAGAACGCCCTTTCCCTTCTCAGCCCTGCGTATGATACGTAGATCAGAGGGAAGGTGAAGAACACATCCCATCCCAGATTCACGATGTCCTCGCCCTGAGGTACCCTTATAGCTACCCCGATCATGGCGAGTAGGAGGGATAGGGGAAGGTACCAATGGCTCCTGAGATAGCCGACGATCTTATTCATCCTTCGACTCCCTGCCCATTGCATCATAGGTATAGACCACCGTCTCCTTCACGGCCTTCTCGATGAACGGGGTCATGTCCAGTTCCTCGAAGTGCCTCCTTGCCACTTCCTTTATGGGACGGGTTATCGGATGCTTCGGAGAGAAGACGACACAGCAGTCTTCGTAGGGGAGGATGGAGGTCTCATAGGTCCCGATCTTCCTTGCCCTGATGATGATCTCCTCCTTATCCATTCCCAGAAGCGGGCGCAGTACTAGGAGATCCGTCATGCTGTCGGTGAATGACATCGCGTCAAGCGTCTGCGATGCAACCTGTGATAGCGCCTCTCCGGTTATCAGGGCGGTTGCCCCGTATTCCTTCGCTATCCGCTCGGCCGTCTGCATCATCGAGGCGCGGAACATCAGCGTAGCCTCCTCCTCATAGCCGTTGTCGCGGATGTATACCTGCCCATCTGTGAATGGGACCACGAAGAGCCTGAGCCCCTGCATGTATGGCGCTATCAGGGAAGCAAGCGTCCGGACCTTCTCCAGCGCCATCTCCGATGTATATGGATAGGCATGGAAGTAGATCGCATCTGCCTTCATTCCTCGCTTCGCCATCATCGCTCCGGCAACCGGGCTGTCTATCCCACCTGACAGGAGAAGCATGCCCTTGCCTGCCGTGCCGACAGGAAGGCCTCCGACGGAACGGCTCTCGCCTGTATAGAGATAGGCCTCGTTCCTTATCTCGCAGGTCAGGGTGTTGTCTGGATCATCGAGGTTGACGGTAAGCTCGGGATAAAGCTCATGCACGACCTCTGCAAGGCGTATGGCTATCTCCTTGGAGGAGAAGGGGAATGCCTTGTCCTCGCGCTTCACCGTTATGCGGAAGCTGCCTTTGCAGGAGAATGCGCCAGGAAGGATCTTCCTCGCCGTCTCCTCGATCGCGGCCATGTCCTTCTCAGTCCTATGCGCCTCAGCGAATCCCGTTATGCCGCTGGTGGTGGCGAGAGCCTTCTCCACAAGCTCCTTCGGAGCGCTCTCCTCTATATACGCGTAGAGGCGTCCCTTCTGCTTGTCGATCTCCGAATGATAAGGACGCAGCTTGTCCTTTATGTTATGCCTGAGCCTCTTCTCGAAGAGGTTTCTGTTGCCGCCTTTGAGGGATATCTCACCCTCCTTTATAAGATAGAGCCTGTCAGCCATTGCCGATCTCCTTGATTGCTGCCAAGAGCGCATCCACGCCTTCCTCATCGCTCTCGTTCGATAGCGATATCCTCACGGCCTTCCTCGCCGCCTCGCTACGGAAGCCCATGGCGAGGAGTATCCTCTCGCCCTCACCCTTGGCATTGTTGGAACAGGCCGATCCTGATGATACCGCGATGCCTTTATCCGAGAGCATCCTTGTATATACCTCGGAAGGCAGCGGGGATGCAAATGATATTATATACGGCGATGAGTCCTCCGGAGAGAATAGCTGGAAGCCTAGCTCTTCCAGGGTGTGCCTTATCCTCTGGTTGAGGGCCTTGATGCGCTTCTGCTTATCCTCGGATCCGGAGAGCCATTCGCTCAGGGCCGCGCTGAATCCGGCGATTGCCGGAAGGTTCTCCGTCCCACCGCGCTTTCCTTTCTCCTGCCCGCCCGCCGATGATAGCGCCGTGAATGACTCTGGCCGTCTGAGGTAGAGCATCCCGATGCCTCTGGGGCCGTTGATCTTATGCGCGGAGAATGAGGCTCCGTCTATGCCTAGCCCTGCTATGTCATATGGAATCTTCCCCAGCGCCTGTACGGAATCGGAGAAGAAGAAGATCCTTCTCCTTCCTCTCTTCTCGTACTCCCTTACCGTCTCCACCAGCCCTTTTATATCCTCGATCGCTCCTGTAACGTTGTTCACTGCCATGATCGCGACGAGCTTGGTGTCTGGCGTGAGTTCTGCCTCAAGGTTCTCCTTGCGTATGAAGCCGCCTTTTGCCTTGAGCCTTGCTGTCTTCCAGCCATGCGCCTCAAGCACCCGTAGCCATGACGCCACTGCCTCATGCTCGATCGCGGATATGATCACCTTGCCTGGATCCTGCATCAGAAGCGAGGAGAAGACCGTGGCGATCGACTCAGTGGCCCCAGAGGTGAAGAAGAGGGAAGATGCGGGTACTGAGAGTAGCGATGCCATGTTCTCCCTCAGTCTTTCAAGCTCCTTGTGCGCCTTCATCCCTTCGCGGTGTATTGACGAGGGATTGGCGAAGAACTCCCTTTCCGTATCGATATATGCCTTGAGCGCGGCTTCGGAGAGCCTCGTCGTGGCGGCATTGTCAAAATAGAGATCCATGACTGGAATTAGAGCGAAGTAGGGGATGTTTTGCAAGAGCAGCCGCTGATTACCTCTTGAAGCCTCTTTTGGAAATCTCCTGTAGGGAACGATACTCCAAGCTCTCTTCGTAGCTTTCCGGCATCGAGGGCATAGCGCCTGTCATGGCCCGGCCTGTCAGGAACGAACCTGATAAGGCTGCCATCCTTGCCGAGCATGGAGAGTATCATGCGTATGAGGGCGATGTTTGATATCTCGATCCCGCTGCCTATGTTGTAGATCTCTCCTTTCCGGCCTTTCCTTATCACTGCCTCGATTGCCGTAGAGTGATCGTCCGCATGTATCCATTCACGTACGTTGCTGCCATCTCCATAGACTGGTATGGATTCTCCTTTCAAGGCCTTTGACACCGTCATCGGTATCAGCTTCTCCTCGTGCTGCCATGGTCCGTAGTTATTCGTGCATCTTGAGATCGTGGCATCAAGGCCGTATGTCCTCACATAGGACAGCACAAGCAGGTCTGCCGCTGCCTTCGACGCGCTGTATGGCGAGCTGGGACGGAGAGGGGAGCCCTCGCTGAACCGCTCGTCGCTATCGATGGGAAGATCTCCGTATACCTCATCAGTGGATACCTGATGGAAGCGTCTTACGCCTGCCTCAAGCGTGGCATCCATCAACACTCCCGTGCCCAGTACATTCGTCTCAAGGAAGATGGAAGGGGAGTCTATCGACCTATCGACATGGCTCTCTGCGGCGAAGTTCACTATGGTGTCTGGATGGAATGAGGATATGGCCTCATCCACGTCCTTCCTGCTTCTTATATCACCCTTGAAGAATGAGAAGCGCTTATCATCCACCACGCTTTCAAGGCGAGCCATATCAGCGGCATAAGTCATGGCGTCGAATACCATCAATGCCTCTGTATCATCGCGTCTCATCATATGGCGTACGAACGCCGATCCTATGAAACCTGCTCCTCCGGTAACGATAAGCCTCATGACAGGATGATAGCATGAGATAGCGCCCGACTCTATGCGTGACCTTGTTTAATGGATTTCAGATTCTTCACGGGCTTGGAAAGGACCAGCTGCTCATCCGTCAAGGCTGGGATATCCGAGGTATCGATCTCAGAGTCCGGACGGGCATTTTCTTCATATCTGGCCATGAGTCTGCTTATATTTTCAGGTTTTTGGTAACACTTTCAAAAAATGAGACCTTGCATTTCTTTATATTGCAAGGTCTTACATCTCTCTATTAAAAGCCCCCTGTCGGATTCGAACCAACGACCCCGAGATTACAAGTCACGTGCTCTGGCCAACTGAGCTAAGGAGGCGTCAACAGGGGAAAGATAACGGATTTCGATGACAATTTCAACAGCCTAATCGAAAATCGGCTGAAAACAGCGGCATCGAGATTATGTCTGCTGCAGGGGATTACTCCTCGGAGGTCTTCTGCTCCTGGATCTCCTTCCTTCTTTCCTTGCAGAGCTTGGATATCTCAGCCAGGGCCTTGCGCGCCCTTGCCGCAGATGCCTTTAGCCCTTGCCGCAGATGCCTTTATGCCCTTCTGTTCAAAACGAGTGCTTTCCGCTACATAGGTCTCGAACTGAGCGACCAGTTCCTCATGAATCGTCATATTTACCTCCACTATTTTCTGAAATAGTACCATAGTTTTTTCCCAATGCAAGGAAATAGGACAAAAATAATTGCGCAGTTGGATTTTACCGCAGTCCTAATCGATCTTGCGGCCCTTCCAGATGAATCCCTTGCCTGTCAGGCGATTATATAGCCCGTGGATATACATCGTGCATATCTGTATCAGCGAGAGCGGTGCCGATATCGATATCAGCTTGCGCCATCCCGCCTTCCTGCAGGCCAGATACCATGAGACGAAGAACATCAGGACGCCGATCAGCATAAGCATGGATGTCCTGGACAGCCCTAACGCGAGGATCTCAGCTATGGCGGCTATAGGCGAGAACGCTATATGGAGCAACAGGATGATCACCGCGGCGATCGGCAGGATCGATATCACCTTCGGCGGGAATATCCCGGCGATGGATCGCTCTATGCCTGCGAACGCATCATGTGCATTGGTATACATATAGCATGCCACATACTCGGAGATCGACACGAAGGCGAAGCTCTTGCGCTCCCTGACGAAGAGCCGTGCTATGCCGACATCGTCCATATGCCCCTTTATCCTAGAGTAGCCTCCCGTCTCCTCATAGGCGCTTCTCCTCATCATGATGAACTGCCCGATGGCGAACGTGGCACTCGGCAGCGGGATATGATAGACGAGGAAGTGGGGAATGAGCGTATTGGTCAGCATCATCGCCGAGATATTCACCGTACCCGCGAACGAAGGGCATAGCTCCGTCGGGAATCCCGATATGATATCCAGATCATGATCCTTCATTATCGAATATGCGTGTGCGATGCAATCCGAGGCATGGTATGTGTCCGCATCGGTCGCGAGTATATATTCGCCCTTCGCGTGCGGGATGAGCTGCAGCAGGGCATTTATCTTGCCGTTGCTGTGGAGCTTCTTCTCCGTATCCGAATCGTAGCATCTGATCCTTGGATCATCCTTTCCATGCTCCAGGACGATCTCCCTCGTCCTGTCCGAACTCTGATCGTTCATGACCAGTATCTCGATGTTCCGGTAGGTCTGCTTCGACAGCGAATCCAGCAGGCGGCCTATCGAGGCCTCCTCATCGCGGGCAGGTATGATGATGGAGATGAGAGGGCCCTCGGTGTGGTCCTTGACGTTTCCAAGCTTCCTGAAATGCCTCAGGTTCAGCAAGGTGGTCAGCATCGAATATATGCCGATTATAGCCATCAGCGCCGCATATATCGCGAGATACGTACTCATCAGCGGTTCCTATCGTTCCTTCGTGTCCTGGCGTTATCCCTGCGGGCTGCCTCTATCGCGGGATCGCCGTGGTAGATCGATTCAGCCTCATCAAGATACTCCTCGCTCTCATCATACTCGCCGCGCTCGGCTAATGCTATGCCTTTCCCCGCGAGAAGGGAGAAGCGGTCAAGCTTGCTCAGGCCATCGGCCTCCTTCTCTATGGCGTTGAAGAGCCTCAGCGCCTTGGAAGGCGATCCTCCCGCGATAGGCGGCGTATAGACCAGCCGGAACGCTTCCTGGAGAGCTACATAGTATTCGTCGGGGTAGTCCTTGTATAGCTCCTTCGTCAGCGAGGAGCTTTCCATCCCCTTGCCGAGTCCCCCATTGACATAGTAATCCGCCGAGACAGCCTCCATCTCGGCAACGCGCCGCTGCAGTTCCCCTTCCTCCTCGGGGATCTCCGCAAGGTATGCCTGCTCCAGCTCCACATGGTGTCTGGCCTTGTCTTCGTTATCCATATCCTTGAAGTACCTGGCCATATGGTATTCGATCCTCGATCGCTCGGTCATCGTGATATCAGAGGCTATGTACTGATCATAGAGGGCGGTCACCGTCTCCTCATCCTCCGCATCCTTAACCGCATCGATAAGCGCCATATAGGCCGGATCCGCGGCGGTGGAGGCAAATGAGTCGGTAAACGCCGAGAGCGGCATCAGCAGGGTAGCGATAAGCATCATGGTAAGCAGAGTCCTTCTCATCTGATGTGCTTCTCCTCCGCTTCCTTGCGCATTATGTACCCTGGCTTCAGCTCAAGTGCCGTCCTGATGAATCCAGCCTTCCCGTGGTCAAGCTTCTCCGCCTCGTTTCCCTCTCCATCCAGGAGGGTGAATCCTTCCGCGGAAAGCAGCGGTACATCTGGTCCTATGAACTCAAGCGCGTCATCCTTCCTTATCTGGTTCCTCACATCAAGCTCGTAGAGGCCGTTTCCGCAGTCGCGTCTTACCGTCCCCAGGAACATGTAGTTCCTCTCGTAGCCGTAGCTTGTCGGCCTTGATACATCCGTCGTGCCATCAATGGGACCGGAGGAGAAGAAGAAGCCTGTGGTGAACTCCCTGTGTGATACGTCGAACAGGTCCTTGCGGTACCTGTCGAGATCACTATCACCATCGATCGCCTTGCGATAGGCCCTTGTCGTTATTGCTACGTAGTACACGGACTTCATCCTTCCCTCGATCTTCAGCGATGAGAGTCCCGCATCCTCCAGCTCCTTCACATGGTCTATCATGCAGAGGTCCTTGGAGGAGAGTATCGTGGTGTAGTCGCCTTCCTCTTCGATCGGGTAGTAGAGCCCCGGACGCTCCTCTTCCTCAAGCGCCAGACGGTACTTCCAGCGGCAGGTGTGTGCACAGTCTCCCTGATTGCCGCTTCTGCCCGCAAGGTACGCGGAGAGCAGGCAGCGCCCTGAGTATGCCATGCACATGGCGCCATGGACGAATGCCTCAAGCTCTATATCAGGGACGGCATCCCTTATCCTTCTGATATCATCAAGGGAAGCCTCTCGTCCGAGTATGATGCGGCTGAATCCCATGTCCCTATAGACCTTCACCGCCTCGGAGTTCATGCAGGATGCCTGTGTGGAGAGATGGAGTTCCTTATCGGGGAATTCCCTCTTCAGGAAGGGAACCGTCCCGATATCAGAGACGATGAACGCATCGAAGGGCCAGCGGGAGATCTCATCCTTCATCTGGTGAAGCTTCTCGATCTGATCCTCATGGAAGATGATGTTCATCGTGCAGTATATGCGCTTTCCGGTCCTCTCCTTGAGCGCGCGTACCTTCTCCAGCTCCTCCTCGGAGAAGTTGCCGGCGTTCTTGCGCAGGGAGAAATCGGTAAGGCCCATATAGGCGGCATCCGCACCATAGCTGAATGCCGTCTCAAGCTTCTCATAGTTTCCCGCAGGAGATAGCAGCTCTATTGCCATAGCACCGCCTTCTCATGTGGCTGCTGCGGCTCCATGCTTCTCTCCCTCGACCTTTCCTCTCGTCTCTTCCTCTCTTCCTCGAGGGTACGCAGGATAGAGCGTTCAAGGCGCTTCGAGTCCTCGTTCGGGAACGCGATCTCTATGACCTGGGAGATATCAGAGACGGGATGGAAGATGACATCGCCCTTTACCTCGGGATCGAGCTTCTCCAGATCCCTGATGTTCTTCTCCGGGATGATGATCTCCTTGATCATGTTCCGCCTTGCCGCAAGCACCTTCTCCTTCAGGCCTCCTATCGGCATCACGGAACCGGTAAGCGTCAGCTCTCCCGTCATCGCAAGGCCTTCCTTTATCGTCTCCTCTCGGTACATCGACCAGAGCGCCGTGAAGAGCGTTATGCCTGCGCTTGGGCCATCCTTCGGCACCGCTCCCTCAGGGATGTGGAGATGCACGGTAGTGTCCTCGAAGAACGAGAGGTCAAGCCCCCTTAGATAGGCTTCCTTCTTCAGCGATGACCAGGCGATCGACACGGATTCCTGCATCACCGAGCCCAGCTGGCCCGTGACCTTCAGCTCTCCCTTCATCGGCAGCGATTCCGCCTCTATGAGAAGCACGTCGCCTCCCATGCTCGTCCATGCAAGCCCTATGGCCGTTCCTATCTTATCTGCCTTCACGATCTCGTCCGAGGGGAAGACAGGCTTGCCGAGGTACTTCTCGACCCCGTTGCCCTTGATCGATACCGGAAGATGGGTCTCTGGCTCCGAGAGTATCTGGAGCGCGACCTTCCTCATTATCTTGTCGAGGCTCTTCTCGTAGTTCCTGACGCCGGCCTCACGGGCATATTCGGTCGCCACTAAGGAGAGGGCGGTCTTGTCGAAGCGGATCTCCTTGCGCGTGAGGCCGTTCTTCTTCAGCAGCCTCGGCACGAGATAGTCCTTGCCGATATTCAGCTTCTCCTCCGGCGTGTATCCGGAAAGCTCGATGATCTCCATCCTGTCGAAAAGAGGCTCCGGGATATGGGACGTGTCATTTGCCGTGACGATGAACAGCACGTCCGAGAGGTCGTATGGGATATCCACATAGAAGTCCTGGAAGCCGGTATTCTGCTCCGGATCGAGGACCTCCAGCAACGCGGAGGCGGGATCTCCCTGGAATGACTCTCCCATCTTGTCTATCTCATCGATGAGTATGACAGGGTCAGGAACGCCGACGCTCTTCATCGCCTGGATGATCTTTCCGGGCATCGCTCCGACATAGGTACGCCTATGCCCCTTGATCTCCGCCTCATCCCTCATGCCGCCGACGCTGAAGCGGTAGAACTTCTTTCCCAGCGCCCTGGCTATCGAATAGCCGACGGAGGTCTTGCCGACTCCCGGAGGACCTGCTAGGCAGATGATCGCCCCCTTGCCGTTCTTCGCCTTCAGGCGGGATGCGAGGAATTCGAGTATGCGCTCCTTGACCTCCTTCATGCCGTAGTGGTCATGCTCAAGCACGCTCTTCACCTTGGCGATCGAATAGCTTGGAGCCTTCTCCTCGAACGAGAAGGGGAGGGCCAGCAGCGTCTCGATGTAGAGCTTCGTCATGGCATACTCGGGATTCATCGTCTCGAGTCCTGAGAGCTTGTCCAGCTCCTTGTCCACGACAGCCCTATAGGCAGGCGGAAGCTGGGCATTGGCGGCCTTGGTATAGAGATCCTCATCCTTGCCTTTGCCGCTGCGTGGCCGTCCGGTAAGCTCCGCAAGCTCGCCATTGAGCGCCTTTATCTGCTCGCGGAGGATCTGCTCGCGGTTGCGGTCCTTGATCCTCTGGTAGATATCCTGGCGTATCGCATTCTCCTTGTCGATGATCTCCTTCTCTGTCGCGATGAATGTCAGGAGCTTCTCGATCCTCTGCCGTGGCGAGCGCGTTTCAAGCACATCCTGCAGGAATGCTCCGGGGGCGTTGATCGCCGATGCCGCATAGAAGGAGAGCAGCGATGGATCATCGATGTTGGTGACGTTGACGTCGGATGCGAATGAGAACATGTTCGTGGACTGGCTTAAGCCCGTTATCGTGTCGCGCAGCACGCGCACGTACGAGGCAACGGCCTTCTCCTGCCTTGTCTCATCGGGCAGGGAGACGAAGTCCGCATATATCAGAGAGCCCTCGGTCGAGAACTTCTCTACCTTGACCCTCTCTATCGTCGATATGAATACATGGATGCAGTTGTTCGGCAGCCTGATGAAGCGGGAGGCGCGAGCGAGCGTTCCCACGCTCTTGTAGCCAGAGCCTTCCTCCTGCATGAGCGCCACGAAGTACCCATCCCCATTTATTGCCTTGGTGATGATCTGCACATCCGAGGGACGGCCGATCATCAGCGTCGTGAATGTCTCCGGAAAGAGCGGACGCTCAAGGAGCGGCAGTACTATCGCCCTCCTTGGAAGCTGCTCTTCGGCATTGTTCATCATGTTCTTCTCGTTCATAGTTTTCCCCTAAGATAACAATATGCGGAGAATCAGACAATCCAGATAGCGATGGTGTTCCTGTCCAAGCGGCGCATAGCCGCCTTATAGGAGGCAACGGGCCTGCCTCGCGCTGAGGCAGACCCGCCGTATTCATCCCTTATAGTCCAGAGGAAGGTTCTCCCATCGCTTCTTCAGGAGGTATGCCACGCTCTTTGGCTGCCGCTGCCTCGTGAAGACGCCCTTCTTGTTGCCATCGACCCTCATCAGGCCTTCCGTCGTCTGGAAGTCAGCGAAGTTCCAGATCTGCTCTCCTCGGACGAAGTCATATGAGTCGAACACCCGGTGCTGCATCTCCAGCGTCTCATCCTGATACTCCTGGGACCACATCACCGATGGCAGCTTATGCTCCGATGCGAGGGTGTCCCCGCCATACTCGGTGAAGACGAAGGGCTTATCGAGTC
The DNA here is from genome assembly GCA_949299185.1 of uncultured Spirochaetales bacterium. GTDB lineage: Bacteria > Spirochaetota > Spirochaetia > Sphaerochaetales > Sphaerochaetaceae > Ornithospirochaeta. The sequence goes on along the minus strand of CASFZR010000014.1, from coordinate 29,123 downwards.
CTTTTGCCTGCCACCTGTCCATCTCCTCCCTGAACGCCTCCTCCGCGTCCGATATCTCATAGCCGCCCTTGATATACCAGCCATAGTACCTGTTTAGCTCCAGGAAGTCGCATAGCTGATAGCATCTGCAGGTGTCGGGGCCGGAGCTTACCTCCATGGCGAATGTCCTGGGCCTCTTCTGCGGATCAAGCTCACGCGCCTTCTCGAATACGGCGGTGAAGTAGGGTAGGCTATGCTCATCCTTGGACTCTGGCTCGTTCAGGAGGCTCCAGGCGATGACCGATGGATGGTTCTTGTCGCGGGCTATCATCTCCTCGACGGCTCTCAGATGCGCTTCAAGCAGCTGCGGAGTCGTAGGTTTCGCGAAGAATGACGATGCGCCCTTTCCCGTGCCTGCGTCTAGGAAGTTGACGAGGCTCTCGAAGAGCCCGACGGCGGGAACCTCATCGATGATGAGGAAGCCCTCCCTGTCTGCCATCCTGTAGATCTCCTCATCGTATGGATAGTGCGAGGTCCTGAAGGAATTGGCTCCGATCCACTTCATCAGCTCGAAGTCCCTCTTCATCACCCCGATGTTGAAGCCTCGGCCGACGATATCGCTATCCTCATGCTTGCCGAAGCCCTTGAGATAGACAGGGGAGCCGTTTATCAGGATATCCTTGCCATCTATCCTCACCTCCCTGATGCCTATCTGCATATCATAGCTGTCGATTACCGTGCCTTTGTCAGAGAGCGTGATCCTCAGCGTGTAGAGATAGGGGTTCCTGACCTGCCAGAGGTGGGCGTCCTTAAGCTTTATGATGCCTTCCTTGCCATCTGCGGTGGCAGCGGTGGCTCCTTCCTCGTCGATCAGCTCTACGCGGATGAGCCCATCTCCCGTGGTCTTCACGGCATAGCGTATCTCGGCGTCGGTGCCGCTCACCGCATAGTCGAGGTCCACATCGAAGATGCTCCTCTTCGGGATCGAGAGCAGATACACCGAGCGCTGGAGGCCTGAATAGTTGTAGAAGTCGAAGTAAGGCTTCGACATCTTCCTGCCATTGCGGAGGGTGATGGTGCGTCCGCAGGGGATATTCGTCTCGTTAAGCTCGTTGTTGACCTTGACGACGATCCTGTTCATCTCTCCATATAAAGCCGTGTCGGTTATGTCGGCGAGGAAGGGCAGGAATCCGCCCTCATGCTCTCCGACCTTCTTCCCGTTGAGGAATACCTCGGCCCTGTGGGTCGCCGCCCCGAAGCGGAGGAAGACGCTCTCTCCCTTCATAGCCGAGGGTATGGCTACCTCTGTCTCGTACCACATATCGCCGGTGAACTCGCGCGTTTCCTTATCTGTATAGAAGTCCTGGAAGCTTGCCGGAACGGGAATCGTCTCGCTGCCTGGTATGCCTGCAGTCCACCCGTTCTCCTTACCGCATCCTTCCTCATCGAGATGGAACTTCCACATTCCATCGAGCCTCATGGCTATCCTTGTCGGCGTGTTCGAAGGATAGAGCATCGAATATCCAAGCATCTTGTTCTCCTTATATGGTGATTGTAGCATGATAGCACCGTAAGATGCTCCTGTTCCTGTCATTCAGCCTCGCGAGATAGCAATGGAGATTCTTCCATCTTCCCTTTATAATCATTGCAGAGGCTCCAGAAAGGGGACTGTATGCTCCTCAGTGGATGCCTCTTGTCTGGAGGTTCTTATGCTCTTAAGGAGATTCGAGTCTATCGAGAGGATCGATAACGGCTATCTGATAAAAGGCGATTCGGCATCGGTGAAGCTGATCTTCCTGTCCGATGATATCATCAGGATAAGGGTGAGCTTCGACGGCGTGTTCAGGGAGTCCTCATATGCCCTCGTGACCACGGCCTGGGATGATGATCTTGATGAGCTGCTGAGTAAAGAGCGTACCCGCGTCAAGGCGCTTGATGTCCACTATGAGGACAAAGGCAAGGAGATCGTCTTCTCCACAGCTTCCCTTACGCTCGTGCTGAATAAGGCACCGTTCCACTTCCGTCTCTATGACAAGTCTGGCGATCTCCTCTATTCGGATCTTCCGGAAAGGGCCTATGACCGCGATCAGCTGGGACGCCTTTCCCATTACTCGAAGGTCGATAGGGAGAAGGATCACTTCTACGGCTTCGGAGAGAAGACGGGACACCTCGATAAGAAGGGGCGGCATATGCGGATGTCCCCGAAGGATGCTATCGGCCACGACCCTGAAAGCGGCGATCCGATGTATAAGCATATCCCGTTCTATATCCGCGTCAACGAGGATCAGCAGAAGGCGGTCGGGCTCTTCTACAACAACAGCTATGACTCCGTCTTCGATATGTGCGCCGAGATCAGCGGCTACTGGGAGAGGTACTCATTCTATCAGACCGATGGCGGTGATATAGACCTCTTCCTCATCAACGGCCCTGACATGAAGGATGTCGTCGATCGCTACACGGTGCTTACGGGGCGTCCTGCGATGCCTACCAAGCAGGCTATCGGATTCACCGCAAGCACGATGTACTATGCCGAGCTGGAGAAGGACTGCGATCAGGAGATATACAAGGTCATACAGAAGCACAGGGATGAGGGTATCTATCTCGATAACTTCTGGCTTGCAAGCGGCTACTCTTCGGGAGAGGAGGATAACCTCAGGTATGTCTTCAACTGGAACAAGAGGCGCTTCCCTGATCCTAAGGGATTCTTCGATAGGATGAACTCGATGGGTATCAACGTGATACCGAACCTCAAGCCCGGCATCCTGAAGCACCATCCCTATATGGAGAGGTTCAAGGCCGCGGACGCGTTCATCAAGACCCCAGACGGCAAGGATGATTACTATGGCCGCTGGTGGGGAGGAACGGGTCGCTTCGTTGACTTCACTAGCCCTAAGGCCCGTGAGTGCTGGAAGTCCCTTCTGAAGGAGAACATCCTTGAGATGGGAACGAAGACCGTCTGGAATGATAACTGCGAGATGGACGGAGTCGAGGACAGGACCGCTCGATGCAGCAAGGAAGGAATGGGCTCTGATATGGCCGAGCTGAAGATCATCCATTCCAATATGATGGCGTATCTGGGGCGTGAGGCCATCGCGGAGGTCTATCCGAACGAGCGCCCGTATATCATCAACAGGGCGGGGTATGCCGGTATACAGCGCTACGCGCAGGTCTGGGGAGGAGATAACCTCACCGACTGGCGGACGGTGAAGTACAATATCGCAACGATACTCGGCATGGGACTCTCCGGGTGCCCTGACATGGGCTGTGATATCGGAGGATTCGCCGGCCCTGCCCCTGGGCCTGAGCTTCTTGTCAGGTGGGTGCAGAGCGGCATATTCCAGCCACGCTTCTGTATGAACTCGGCGAACAACGATAATACCGTCACCCAGCCGTGGATGTATGAGGAGATGCTGCCGTATGTCAGGGCCGCCTTCGCCCAGCGCTACAGGATGATCCCGTATCTCTATTCGTTGATGTATCAGGCCTATATGACGGGAATCCCCGCGATGAGGCCATTGTTCCTGGAATTCCCACATGACAGGAAATGCTATGGCGATAAGCTCCTGACGTTCATGTTCGGTCCGGCCATCCTCGTCGCTAACGTCGTGGAGGAAGGCGCCCGGACACGGACGGTATACCTTCCGGAAGGTACATGCTGGTATGACATGAATGACAATATGAGGCGTTATGAGGGCGGACAGACCATCGAGCTTCCGGTGGATATCTCCTCGATCCCGATGTTCCTTCGCGGCGGTTCCGTATACTTCACCTCCGAGGATATACACCAGGCATCGACCGACTGCATCAGGACCCTTGATATGATCGTCTCCGCTGATCGCGACACAAGCGCGGTATTCTACGATGATGACGGACACACCAAGGACTTCGAGAAGGGCGTATATGCCCGTACGGACATAACGGTGACGGCCGGTGACCGCAAGGTGATATCATTCCATCGAGAGGGAAGCTATGAGCCTACGGTCGAACATCTGACGCTTCGTGTCGTAAGTCCTGAGAAGGGCGCGTTCTGGGTAACGGTAGATGGGCGGAAGCTTCCGCGCTTCATCGTCCGTGATGCCTATGATGAGGCGGATGAGGGCTGGTTCTATAACCTCTCAGACAGGACGATAATGGTCAAGGCGGCAATGCCTAAGGCCCGTGATTTCGATATCGTGGTAAGCACGGAGAAGTTCGATCTCATCGGCATGGCCGAGGATGAGTGATAGATATCCATATAGGTGAGGGGCATATCGCCCCTTACCATGGTGGAACACGATTTGAGCTGATCTCTTATGATTTATCAGGGTTTATCGCTGGCTTATATGCCCAATGCCCGTTGATATGATGCTTCGATAGCGTGCTGTCGGAAACCAGCTCTGCTAGTATGCGGTTGGCCGTTGCCGCAGATACCTTGCATAGTTTCCGTACATCTGCGTTCATTATGTATTCATGCTTATCTAGATAGTCCAATATCCTATGCTTACGTCTGGATGCCTTATATCTGGCAGCATCGCTCATCTCATCGCTCACAAACGGCGAATCTATGAGCGATGCTCACTCTTTCCTGAATATACCCTCTTCCTGCTTCACTCCCTCGTTCATCGCCTTTATCACTCCCATGGTCATCGGGACTGACATGATGAATGTGACAAGATCGGCAAGCGGCTGGGCTATCTGTATGCCCCAGATGCCGATAAGCGGCGGCAGTATCCAGACTATCGGGATGAGGATGATACCCTGACGGGCGAAGCCGAGTATCGAGGCGCGCCACATCTTGCCCGTAGTCTGAAGCAGCATGTTGCTTATCGTTATCCAGGCGGAGAACACGAGCGTGAAGCATCTTAGCCTGAGGGCTATGTCGCCTATCTCTATGACCTCCGCGTCTCCCTTGCGGAAGAAGCCTACTATCGGGGAAGCCCAGATATACTCGATCACCGCAAGCACGATAAGCACTACGGACATGAGCTTGACGCAGAACCAGAAGCCTTCCTTGACCCGTCTGTAGAGGCCTGCGCCATAGTTGTAGCCGCATACCGGCTGGAAGCCCTGGCCGACTCCGATAAGGATCGAGTTGGTGAAGTTGCCTATCTTGTTCACGATCGCCATGGCGGCTATCGCGGCATCGCCGAAGGGGAGGGCGGCGTTATTCAGGCAGATCATGGCAACCGATGTCACGCTCTGGCGGCAGAGCGAGGGGAGGCCTCCGTTTGTGATCATTCCAAGCAGCTTTATAGAGGGCTTGAACGAGCGTAGCCTGATCTTCACCGTGCCGATACGCTCTGAGAGGATGAAGAGTATGGCGAAGCTCACTATCTGGCTTATCGCGGTGGCGAGTGCCGCCCCTGATATCCCCATATCGAAGACGAATATGAGGAGGGGATCCAGGAAGAGATTGAGTATTCCACCGGTCGTGAGGCCGATCATTGAGTAGAAGGAGTTTCCCTCGAACCTGAGCTGGTTGTTCAGCACAAGAGATGACGCCATGAACGGGGCCGCGATGAGGATCCAGAACATGTAGTCCATCGCGTACGGGAGTATCGTCTCGGAGGATCCGAGGAATATGGACATCGGGCGGAGGAAGATGAGTCCCAGTACCGATATGACCACTGATATCATGAGCGAGGATATGAATCCCGTGGAGGCGAGAATCTCGGCAGTCTTCTCATCATGGGCTCCCAGACGCCTGGACATGTTGTTGCCGCTGCCCTGGCCGAAGAAGAAGCCTATGGCCTGTATCACGGCCTGAAGCGATAGCGCCACGCCTACGGCCGCTGACGCGCTCGTTGATATCTGCCCGACGAAGAACGTGTCCGCCGCGTTGTACAGCGTGGATATCAGGTTGCTGATTATCGTCGGTACCGATAGCCGCAGTATCAGGCCCTTTACAGGAGTCTCCGTCATCTTCCTGTATTTCGCGTCAACTGTCTCTGTGTTCATATCCCTTACTATGGATAGTAAGACTGGATGACGAATATTGAAAGCCCTGTTTTAGATTATCTTCCCCTCCATCATTCCCCGCTCTTCCCGTAGTTTGAAAGCACCCTTGCCGATGGGTCGCTGACATCGCATCCTGGCCAGCTGCTGTTAGGCATCCAGAAGCCGGGAATCATCTCATGCTGCCCTGGATAGACGCGCTCGAAGATCTCCCTGTAGAGCAGGGACTCAGGGGTGAATGGCCGTCCTTGCTCAGGATACCTCTGGTATTCCTTTTCAAGGTCTATGCCTTCATAGTGCTTCTCCGCATATCGCTTCAGGTCATCGACCATGCTGTGGCCCACCGCATCGCTGAACGCGGCCTTATCCCTCCAGAGGATGTCATCAGGAAGCCATCCGCCTTCCTCGAAGGCCTTGCGCAGCAGGTACTTGCCGTGTCCGTAATGGTTCATCTTCATCTCAGGATCGATCGAGATGACATATGAAGCGAAGTCCAGGTCCCCGAATGGCACCCTGGCCTCAAGGCTGTTGTCCGCGATACATCTGTCCGCCCTCAGCACGTCATACGCATACAGCTCATGGACGCGCTTCTGGCTCTCGCGTTCGAAGGCCTCGGGATCGGGGGCGAAATCGGTGTACTTATAGCCGAAAAGCTCATCGGATACCTCTCCGGTAAGCAGTACCCTGGTATCGGTATTCTCGTGTATGTATCTGCAGAGGAGGTACATGCCTATGCTCGCCCTGATGGTCGTTATGTCGTAGGTGGCGAGGGATTCAATTACCTCTGGCAGGATCCCGATTACGTCCTTCTCCGTCATAGTGACGTTCGTATGGACTGATCCGAGGAAATCCGCCGTTCGCGCGGCATACTTCGAATCTATCGGGTCGGTATCCATACCGATCGAGAACGTGCGGATAGGACGCTCCAGCAGGCGTGATGCTATCGAGCAGACGAGCGAGCTGTCAAGACCACCTGAGAGGAGGAAGGCAACCGGAGTGTCTGAATCCAGACGCTTCTCCACAGCCTTGATGAGCCTCTTCCTTATCCCCTTCGTGATCTCCTCGACGCTTCCGCGCGTGTATTCCCTTACCTCTGATATATCTCGGTAGCAGATGAATCTTCCATCTTTGTAGTAGTGTCCCGGAGGGAAGGGGAGGACGCGGCTGCAGAATGGCATCAGCAGGCAGGCCTCGCTTGCGAAGGCTATCATCCCATCGCTGTCATAGCCGTAGAATAGGGGACGTATGCCGATCGGATCCCGGGCCGCGATGAAGCCATCCTCCTCATCATATATGACCGTCGCGTACTCCGCGTCGAGCATCCGGAACATCCTCTCACGGTGCTCCTCATATAGATAGAGGACCGTCTCGCAGTCGGAATCGGAGTGGAAAACGTATCCTGCGTCCTCAAGCTCCCTCCTTATCTTCCTAAAGCCATAGATCTCCCCGTTGGTGATGCTGTACCTTCCCTCATGGCAGAAGGGCTGCATCCCTCTTTCATCGATACCCATGATGGAAAGCCGCTGGAACGCGAGAAAAAGGCCTTCCTTCGGCGTGATTATCCTCGTCGCATCGGGGCCTCTTCGCTCCGTCTTCTTCAGTATCTCCTTAATATCCTGGAGGCTCAGCTGCCTCCCGCTATATGCGAATATCGTACACATATGACCTCAGACCGCAGCATAGAGCTGGCTATATGACTTCGATTTATCAGCTTCGATCGCGATGAAGCTGCCTGATAGGCATTGATCGGCGGAAATGGAGAATACCGACGCGAAATCAGTGATGATCGGACGCAGCACGTCCTCCTTCTCCTCTTCCTCCACGTTCCGCCGTATGAGCTTATCGGAAAGATTGGGCGGTATCCTTTCCGTCCTGAGGTAGATGGTGCCGGCATACATGCCGTTCCCGCAGAAGTATCCCGTGATATCCTCACCCTCATCGCCGAGCCCAAGCACTATGATGATCCCGCCAGCAAGGTACTCTCCGAGGAAGGAGCCGGTCCTGCCGCCGATCACGAGTATGCTCCTGTTCTCCTCATAGGCCTTCATATGCACGCCTGCCCTGTATCCTGCGTCTCCTAGGACATAGACACGCCCTCCTCGCATACCATATGCCAGCGCGTCTCCCGCGCATCCCCTTATGGCAACCAGCCCGCTGTTCATGGTATCCGCGGCGGCATCCTGGGCATTGCCGTCCACATAGACCGATCCGCCGTCGAGATAGGATGCGAGCGCGTTGCCCGGCGTCCCCTTCACGTGGAGCGTGCCGGACCTCATTCCGCAGCCGATGTATCGCTCACCAAGGCATCCTGTTATCGTTATCTCCTCGCTTCCATGCTTCCTGATCGCTTCCATGCCATCGCGTCTTATATCCAATTCCCTCATGTCACTCTCCTGCATATCCGATTCCGAGTATCTCAAGCTCCTTGACGTTGAGATCCACGCCTTTCAAGGCCCTGCGGTTTCCCCTTAACGCCTCGATGCTGTTTATGCCCATGCCGCCCATGACCTCCTTGATCTCCCTCGTCCAGGCGTTGACGAGGTTCACGAGCATCCTTGCGCCGTCCTCAGGATCGAGCCTTGCCGTCAGCTCCGGATCCTGCGTGGCGAGTCCCCACGCGCACCTGCCTGTGTGGCATGAGGCGCAGATGTGGCAGCCGAGGGCACAGAGCGCGGCAGTGCCTATCGAGACAGCGTCTGCACCGAGGGCTATTGCCTTCACCGCATCGGCGGAGTTCCTTATTCCTCCTGAGGCGATGACGCTCACGCGGTCCCTTATCCTCTCTTCCCTCAGCCTCTGGTCGACTGCGGCTATCGCAAGCTCTATCGGGATCCCGACGTTGTCGCGGATGCGCTTCGGCGCAGCTCCTGTCCCGCCTCTGTATCCGTCTATCGAGATGATATCCGCGCCGCTTCTGGCGATTCCTGATGCGATAGGCGCGATATTATGCACCGCGGCAACCTTGACGATCACCGGCTTGCGGTAGCCTGTTGCCTCCTTTATCGACATCACGAGCTGGGCAAGGTCCTCAATCGAGTAGATATCATGGTGAGGGGCAGGGCTTATGGCATCCAGTCCCTCCGGCACCATCCTCGTCTTCGAGACATCCCCTATGATCTTCCTTCCTGTAAGATGGCCTCCGATGCCGGGCTTCGCTCCCTGCCCGATCTTTATCTCGATGGCTGCTGCCGTGTTGAGGTAGGTCTCATGGACGCCGAAGCGCCCGGACGCGACCTGCACGATCGTGTTCCTCTTGTATGGATAGAGGCTTTCATGGAGTCCTCCCTCTCCCGTGTTCCAGTAGGTGCCAAGCTCCTCTGCCGCCTTCGCGAGTGCCTTCTGGACGTTGAGGCTTATGGCTCCGTAGCTCATCGCGGAGAACATCAGCGGGGTCCTCAGCTCAATGTGCGGCGGAAGGTTATCCACGATATTCCCGCATCCATCCCGCTCTATTCCCTGAGGACGCTGGCCGAGGAAGACCGCTGTCTCCATCGGCTCGCGCAGCGGATCGATCGAAGGATTCGTGACCTGGCTTGCGTTGAGAAGCATCCTGTCGAAGTAGATCGGCACGGCACTGCCGGAGGCTCCCATCGATGAGAGAAGCACTCCTCCCGTCTCAGCCTGCAGCCTTATCTCGTCGATATCGCTCTTGCCGAATATCATGTTCGGCCTGTATCTGTTCTCATCCTCCGTGATGTAGATGGCTCCCGTAGGACAGAATGACACGCAGCGCTGGCAGTCCACGCATCTCTCATGATGGAAGCGCAGGACCTTGCCGCTATCAGCCTCGATGGCTCCGAAGGAGCATTCTCGCGCGCACCTGAGGCATGAGATGCAGCTCTCATCCTTCCTTATCCTGAATCTCCTATTCATCATCCCTCCCATCAAGCGTGACGATCACGGCCTCTCCGCCTCTTGGTGCCCATACCATGTCCGGACTTTCCTCTATCACCCTGATCGCGGCCTCCTCGGAGCTGAAGTAGACCGTGCTGCCTTTCTCCGCCGCCACAAGGCTACGGAGCTTCAGACGGTCATTGAGCGCCATCATCCCTCCGCGGAATCCTACGAGGATCGAGAACGGGCCTGTGATGAGGAACGACGAGAACATCTTTCTCAGATAGGAGAGCCTCCTCTGCTCCTCCTCGTCCTTTATGGCGATCGTCGTCCAGAACGGCGCCGCGATGACCTCGGAGCTTTCCTTGAGGGTAAGTCCTTGTTTCCTCGTGAGATAATCGAGGATGTATGTGATTACCTCCGTGTCGGTCAGCAGGTTGCACGAGTAGCCGTACATCTCCACCGAGCGCCTGTTGGCGTCATATGATGAGATCTCCCCGTTATGCACGACCGTGAGATCCAGCAGTGAGAACGGATGCGATCCGGCCCACCATCCTGGGGTGTTGGTAGGGTAGCGGCCATGTGCTGTCCATGAGTAGCCCTCATACTCATCAAGCCTGTAGAAGTCCGCCACGTCCTCCGGGTATCCGACAGCCTTGAACACTCCCATGTCCTTGCCGCAGGATACGACATAGGCACCGGTGATCGAGTCGTTTATCGATATCGTTGTCCGCGATGTGTACTCATCTTCATCCAGCTGGCTATCCTGAAGCCGATGAGGAAGGGGAGTGACGAAGTATCGCCAGATAAGCGGGGCATCGGGAATCATCGGTGTCTGGCGTACTGGGATCTTCGAGAGGTTGATTATGTCGAAGTGGCTATCAAGGAACCTCTCCGTCTCCTCCCTTGCCATGATCGAGTCGTAGAATATGTGCAGGGCATAGTAATCCTTGTACTGCGGGTAGATGCCATAACCTGCGAATCCGCCGCCAAGCCCGTTCGACCTGTTGTGCATCACCGCGATGCTCTTCCTTATCACATCGCCGGCAATACGCCTTCCATCACGGCAGAATATGCCGCTGATCGCGCAGCCGGAGCTTATCCTTATCTCGCCTTCCTTCTTCATCAGGCCTCTCCTGTACGAAAAAAAAGGACGCACTAAGATCACTCTTAGAACGTCCTTGTTCCTTGCGCTACGTTTTACGTTATATCGTTGCCGCTTGTCAATTGCATGAATGGATATGCTACGAATAAAAATGCAGATTCATGCATATCTGCGCTTGACCTTCCTGCGATGATTTCCATATCATCACGCTAAGAACGGCAAAGGCGCTGCAGAGTGATATCTGTGGCGCCTTTTTTCTTTGGCTATGCAAGCCACAGAAGCCATAAGGAGGGAGTCATGAATGTTCCTGAGATGTTCGGATCGATGGTCTTTAACGATCATGTGATGAGAGAGATGCTTCCTAAAAAGGTATATCAGTCATTGAAGAATACGATGATTGAGGGCAAGGCTCTCGACGAGGATGCCGCGGATATCGTGGCGACTGCCATGAAGGAATGGGCGGTGAGCAAGGGAGCTACGCACTTCACGCATTGGTTCCAGCCCATGACAGGTATCACGGCAGAGAAGCATGATAGCTTCCTTACCGTCGATAAGAACGGATGCGTCATCATGGATTTCTCCGGCAAGGAGCTGATAAAAGGTGAGCCGGATGCCTCATCGTTCCCATCAGGCGGCCTCAGGGCCACGTTCGAGGCTAGGGGATACACCGCCTGGGATCCTACGAGCTACGCCTTCATCAAGGATGATACCCTGTGCATCCCTACCGCGTTCTGCTCCTATACGGGCCAGATCCTCGATAAGAAGACCCCGCTGCTGAGAAGCATGGATGCGATAAGCCATGAGGCTGTCCGCGCCCTTAGGCTATTCGGTAAGGAGGCGAAGAGGGTAAATGCCACGATAGGTGCAGAGCAGGAGTACTTCCTCATCGATAAGGAGGATTTTGCCAGACGCCTCGATCTCAGGCTTACGGGCCGTACCCTGATAGGGGCTCCGGCTGCGAAGGGACAGGAGATGGAGGATCATTACTTCGGCTCCATCAGGCCACGCGTAAAGGCGTTCATGGCAGATCTCGACGAGGAGCTGTGGAAGCTCGGGATTACGGCTAAGACCGAGCATAACGAGGTCGCCCCATGCCAGCATGAGATGGCTCCGATCTTCGATAACGCCAACAAGGCCACCGATGCCAACCAGCTCACGATGGAGATCATGAAGAATGTGGCCGAGCGCCATGGCTTTGCCTGCCTGCTGCATGAGAAGCCCTTTGAGGGTATCAACGGATCGGGAAAGCATAACAACTGGGCCCTCAGTACCGATGACGGGGAGAATCTCCTCGATCCCGGCAGGACACCGAAGGACAATGCCCAGTTCCTTCTCTTCCTGACCGCCATCATCAAGGCAGTGGATGATTACCAGGACCTGCTGAGGATAAGCGTCGCATCCGCGGGAAACGATCACAGGCTCGGAGCTAATGAGGCCCCTCCTGCGATCGTCTCGATATTCGTGGGAGATGAGCTGGACAGTGTCATCTCGTCGATCATCGATGGAAGGCCGCTTGATCGAAGCACCTCCGCCTCCCGCCTTGATATAGGCACGAGCGTGCTGCCCAAGCTTGCCCGCGATAACTCCGACAGGAACAGGACCAGCCCCTTCGCGTTCACGGGAAACAAGTTCGAGTTCCGTATGCCTGGCTCCTCGTTCAACATCGCCTGTACGAACGTGATGCTCAATACCGCGGTTGCCGATGCCCTTAAGGCGTTCTGCGATGAGCTGGAGGGGACCGCTGATCTCAACGCCTCCCTTAACACATTGATAAGAAGGGAGCTTAAGGCCCATCGCCGCATCCTCTTCAATGGCAATGGATACAGCAGGGAATGGGAAGAGGAGGCTGAGCGCAGGGGACTCGCGAACTACAGGAGGACCCCTGATGCCCTTATCCATTACTGCGATGAGAAGAATGTCGCTCTCTTCATCAGGCACAGGATCTATACCAGGGAGGAGATGGAGTCCCGTCTGGAGATATCGCTTGATGAGTATCGGAAGGCGATACATATCGAGGCGGCAGCCATGCTGGAGATGCTCAGGCGGCAGATCCTGCCGGCATCCCTGCGCTTCTCCTCATCCCTTGCCGGATCGATCAGGGTGAAGGATGAGATAGGGGTGAGTGCCAATGCCGATAAGGCCCTATGTACGAAGGTAAGTGCCCTCTCTGATGCCCTCATGCTCAAGACAGATGAGCTTGAGGAATGCGTCAAGGGGTGTCCAGAGGGGACGAAGGATGCTGCATTCTACGCTGCGGACAGGATCGTTCCTGCGATGGAGGAGGCTAGGCGCATCAGCGATGCTCTCGAGTCCGTTACCGATAAGTCGTTCTGGCCGATGCCGACGTATTCGGATATCCTCTTCTACGTCTGACGGAATCAGGGGCCGGCGTACTCTGCGTCTGGCCCCGTTCTCATGTTCCTACCATGCCTTTGCCCTAGACTGAGGCATGCTCCATGGAATATCCTTAGTCAGGATATAGGAGAGGATCGACCATGCTCTGCATTGCAACAGCTCCTTGCGAAGCCTGAAGCGGACGGCCGCATGGAGCATTATCAAAGATAAGTCCGCCAGGCTTTGCTTCATTAAACCGACAAGGAGCAAAGCAATGAAAGACGAAAGGAAATTCAGCGATTTCATATTACTATGGGCAACCCAGACGCTCTCACGTCTTGGGTCTTCTCTAACGCCATTCGCGCTCATCCTCTGGGCTTATGGCAAGACAGGTTCTGCACTGGGCACCGCGCTGCTGACGGTATCGTCATATGTGCCGTACATCCTTCTCTCGCTTCCTGTAGGAACGCTGACAGACAGGATGAACAAGAAGCCTCTGATGCTGTTATCAGACACAGCCGCAGCCTTATGCACGCTTACGATACTCTTCGTGTGGCTTTCAGGGAATCTGGAGCTATGGCATCTCTGCATCGTGAACGGCATCACTGGAACGGCACAGGCATTCCAGCAGCCGGCAAGCGAGGTCGCAACTACCCTCGTAACACCGGAGGATAAATACCAGAAGGCAGGGAGCCTCAATGCACTTGCATACAGCGTGATCAATATGGCCTCCCCTGTAATCGCAACGGCACTGTATTCCGCAGGAGGGCTGACTCTTGTGATCATCGCCGACCTCTCCACATTCTCGGTGGCTTTCCTCTCGCTTCTGTTATTCGTGAGGATTCCTGAGGTGAAGAGCAGAAAACAGGAAGAGAGCCATATCATGATGGATCTGAAGGAGGCATTAAGTTTCCTCAGCGCAAACATGGGGATACTCCAGGTGATACTCTTCCTAGCTACAATCAACTTCATAGCCTCGATCTACAATGCGGCTCTTCCTGCCATGATCCTCAGCTTCGAGAGCGAAAGCGTACTGGCTGCAGTGCGGTCCACGGCAGGGATAGCGATGATCTTGGGAAGCGCGATCGCGACCATCATGCCAGCGCCGAGAAGCAGGGTGAGGATGATCATCATCTCGCTCTTCATCTCGATGAGCACTGAGAACTTCATGCTCTCATTCTCCAGGAATCCTGCCATATGGTGCATGGGAGCATTCCTCGGATGGTTATGCATCCCTGTGATGAATACCAATCTGGATGCCTTGATGAGGAGCCAGATACCATCGGATATACAGGGAAGAGTTTATTCAGCAAGGAACATGCTCCAGTTCTTCACCATACCGCTTGGATATCTTGCCGGAGGCTTTCTGGTGGATGCGGTATTCGAGCCTTTCATGGCTGACAGAGCCGGTACTGCCCTCAATCAGATGTTCGGGACTGGCAAGGGCTCTGGAGCGGCATTCCTCTTTGCCGTAATCGGGATGATGGGAGTGCTTGTCTGCATGATATTCTCAAGGCTTAAGGCCATGAGAAGGCTGGACTAATAAGACCGGCCGCCTTGCCATCTCCTAAGATGGCAGGGCAGTCTGTTCTGCATAAACAAGGGCATTGCCGGAGCAATCATATAGCCTTCATCTGTATTGTCCGCTTGAGGACTGATGCTGCCATTCATTGCGAGAAAGTTTTTGCAAAAGACTTTTTTATATGCTTTAATTAAATCGTGGAGGCTATATGCTGTATATGACGCTTTCCGGGGAATGGACGCTTTCCCCGCTTGATGATGCTTCGGACAAGCACAGGGGAACGGTTCCCGGCTCTGTCTATTCATTCCTGCTTGCTGATGGCAGCATGGAAGACCCTTACTGGCGTGATAATGAGCTGAGATCCATGGATCTCATGATGAAGGACTGGGCATTCGAGAGGGACTTCGAGGTTTCTGGGGAGATCGCGTCATGTCCTCTGGTCGAGCTTGATTGCCAGGGCCTGGATACGATTGCCGATATATATATCAACGGGACGCATGCCGGCTATGCCGATAACATGCACAGGCGCTGGGCTTTCCCCGTGACAGGCCTTATCAAGGAGGGGCGCAACCATATAAGGGTGGTAATCCACTCTCCGGTGAGATACATGAGGAATCTGGATGACAAGGATCACTGGGGAGGGACGCGATGCGCGATGCGCGGATTCCCTCATATCCGCAAGGCCAGCTGCATGTTCGGCTGGGACTGGGGGCCGAGGCTTCCCGATATGGGAATATGGAGGGAGATAGGGCTTCGCGGAGTGGATTCTGCCAGGATCACGGACTGGCGTGTTTCCCAGCAGCATGAGGATGGCATCGTACGCCTTTCCTTCTTCGTCGAGCAGGATGGTGATGCCGAGGTAGCGATCGATGTCATGGATCCAGAAGGAAGGAAAATCGTCGGAGAATCCGATGGCAGGAGCTTCATCATCAGATCCCCTGAGCTGTGGTGGCCGAATGGCCTTGGTGAACAGCCTCTTTACGGGGTATGCATAAGGCTGATCGAGGATGGCCGTATGGTCGATTCCGTGGAAAGGAGGATCGGCCTGAGGACACTGACGCTTACGAGGCGGAAGGACCAGTGGGGCGAGAGCTTCGCGCACTCCGTGAATGGCGTTGATTTCTTCGCGATGGGCGCCGATTACATCCCCGAGGATAACGTGCTATCCAGAGTCACTCCAGAGAGGACTAGGAAGCTCCTTGAGCAGTGCAAGGCCGCGAATTTCAACGCGATCCGCGTCTGGGGCGGTGGGTATTATCCCTCAGAGGAGTTCTATGATGCCTGCGATGAGCTGGGGCTTGTCGTATGGCAGGATATGATGTTCGCCTGCGCCAACTATCCTCTGGATGAAGATGGTTTCGAGGAGAATGTTTCCGCGGAGGTCGTGGATAACGTGAGACGCCTGCGCCATCACGCCTCCCTTGGGCTCTGGTGCGGGAATAATGAGATGGAGGGATTCGCCATGGAGGGGCATTACGATGGGAATGCCCGCACGAAATCCGCGTATATCAGGCTGTATGAGCATGTGATCCCTCATATACTGGCGAAGGAAGATCCCGTCACTCCATATTGGCCTTCCTCTCCGTCGTCCGGCGGTGCGTTCGATGAGCCGACTGCTCCGGATAGGGGAGATACCCACTGCTGGACGGTCTGGCACGGGCGCGTTCCATTCTCGTATTACCGTGAGACGCTGTACCGCTATGTGTCGGAGTTCGGATTCCAGTCATTCCCTACGATGGCCACGGTGCGTAAGTTCGCAGCACCTGAGGACTGGAATATATTTTCCCGCGTGATGGATGTCCATCAGCGCAATGATGGCGCAAACGGCCTGATCATGAGCTATCTCTCGAAGAACTATCTATATCCACGGGATTTCGAGGTTCTTCTGTATGCCTCCCAGCTCCTGCAGGCAGAAGCCATGAGGTATGGTGTGGAACACTGGCGGCGTCACCGCGGGTGCTGCATGGGAGCCATCTACTGGCAGCTTAATGATATATGGCCCGTGGCTTCATGGGCATCCATAGATTACTTCGGAAGATGGAAGGCCCTGCATTACTATGCGAAGAGATTCTTCGCTCCGCTTCTCCTCAGCTGTGAGGAGTTCGGCGAGAGCCAGGCCGTGAAGTGGTCCATAAACGACGAGCCCGATGGTTCTCCCGTGCCTATGAGGGCCAGGCTGAGCATAGCCAACGAGACGAGGAACGCACGTCCTGTAACAGTCTTATGGCAGCTGCGAGATGCCTCTGGAGTTGTTCTTGAGGATGGCCGGATTGATGTCACGGCAGAGCCGCTATCGGCAGCCTGGATAGGAGATCTTGATTTCACAGGCCGTGATTTCCGCTCGCTTCATCTGAGCTATCAGATGGTGGGGGACGGAGAGGAACTTTCGTCAGGCTCGGTCCTCTTCACGGAACCGAAGTACTATCGCTGGGAGGATCCGTGCCTCGAGATGGAGCATGACGGATCGGAGCTCGTCATCCGTGCCAGGGCCTATGCGAAGTCCGTGGAGATATTCTCGGAAGACGGAGTCTTCGTGCTCTCTGACAACTACTTCGATATGGAGCCGGGAGAGAAGAGGGTGAGCATACTGGAGGAGAACGGGGTGACCGCTTTCGGGATACGGAGCGTGTGGGATATAAGATGACGATATCCTGACAAATGGATATCATGTCAGGAAGTAAGGAGATGTGCTGATGAAGGGAAGCAATCTTGGGCGCATCAGGGATGTGAATGTCCATGCGATTCTCGATGCGATTTATGACTATGGCCCGATAAGCCGTACGGAGATTGCCGAGTATCTTTCCCTGACGCCTCCCGCGATAACGTTCAATGTCGCGCCGCTCCTTGAGTCAGGCCTTCTGTATGAGATCCAGGGAAGCGTGAACAAGGGGGAGTCCCGCCTGGGACGTCCCCGTGTCCTCCTGGATTTCCGTGCGGATGCCTTTTATGTAATCGGCGTGGATATCGGACCTTTCGCAACCTACATATGCCTGACGGATATACGCGGCAATGCCCTGATGAAGGAAGAGCATCCCGTGTGCCCTTCTGATTATGATGCCGCTCTCCGCTATATCTCATCCGTGATAGCCGGCGTCCTTGACAGCAGCCCGGTTCCGCGGGAAAGGATCGTGGGTATATGCCTTGGCATTCCGGGCTTCGTCGACAACTCCGCAGGCGTCCTTCGTTATGGTTCGGTATCCAAATGGAGGAACAAGGCCGTAGGAGTCGATATATCGGCGCTGGTCGGGCTTCCCTGTATCCTCGAGAACAATGCCAGATGCAGGGCCTTGAGCGTCGAGATGTTCGGAGATGATCATCTGCCCGATACCTATGTCTACCTCTTCATCGCCAGGGGTATCGGGTGCCAGCTTAAGATAGGCAAGAGGGCATATACCGGAGCCGGAGCGACAGCTGGCGAGATAGGCCATATGGTCCTTGACCGAAAGGGGCCGCTGTGCCCGACCTGCGGCAATCATGGATGCCTGGAAGCATTCTCCAGCGAGGTATCCATACGCAACAACTGCATCGCGATGATGGAGTCTGGCAGGGAGACGCTGCTCTCCTCGATCTGCCCGGATCCCCATGAGCTTACCACCGGCGATATCCTTGAGGCGGAGAAGGCAGGCGATAAGGAAGTCTGCAGGATAATGGATGATGCCATGGTGAATCTGGGCATAGCCCTTGCGAATGCCATAAACATACTCAGCCCTCCTCTTGTGCTGGTCGATGGATATGTGATGAAGGTCCAGAGGAATGTAGATACGTTCATGGCAAGCGTGCAGGACAATCTCTTCGGTGTCGGCATAAACGAGGTCGACATAAGGTTCGTTGAATTCAATAAGTTCAGGACAGCATACGGTGCGGCTGCTAAGGCAATACGCATATTCGTGCTGAAGGAGAAGGAGTGATGGATAGGTTCAGGGTCGGTGTTATCGGATGCGGCAGGATCAGCGCCGTATATAAGTCTGCATTCTCTGCGATGCTTGACAGCCTTGATATCGTGATTGCGGTCGATAAGGTGAGGGAAAGGGCAGAGGCCTTCGCATCGGCGTTCCCCGGATGCATCGCCTCTGATGATATCGAGGATCTTCTGAGGATGAATCTTGATGCAGTCCATGTCCTGACTCCCCATTTCCTGCACAGATGCCATGTCGAGGCATGTCTCGAGGCTGGGTTCAACGTGCTTACGGAAAAGCCGATAGCGACGACGATAGCAGATGGTGAATCGATGATCCAGACTGCAGAGCGGACCGGGCGGCAGCTTGGCGTCATCTTCCAGAACAGGTATATAGAGGGGATACAGGAAGCTAGGCGCCTCATAGGGCAGGGAGCCCTCGGTGAGCTGAGAGGAGCCTGGTCCCATCTTGCATGGCATCGTCCGCCTTCATACTATCAGTGCGACTGGAAGGGGAGCTGGGAGAAGGAGGGAGGCGGTGTCGTCATCGATCAGGCGATACATAGCATCGACCTCGTGCGTTATCTGATGGGATGTCCCGTCGAGGAGATCCAGGGCCATATCGGAAGAAGGATACTCACCATGATAGAGGTCGAGGATGAGGCAGATGCCGCGATACGCTTCTCCAACGGCGCCGTATATGTGTTCTCTGCGTGCAATTACTTCATAGAGAATAGTCCGATACGCGTCTGCGTTGAGGGAGAGAAAGGCTCTGTCCTCCTTACGGAATCCGTGGTTGATATCGTCCTCGAGGGGCAGAAGCCGTACCGCATCGATCCCAGCCTCGATCCGGGCGACGGGCATGTACGGTACTGGGGAAACTACCATGCCGTGCAGATCAGGGATTTCTATTCAAGGCTCAGGGCAGGGGAGAAGGTCCCCGTTGATCCTCGCGATGCCCTCAGGACGCTTGCTGTCGTGCTGGGCATATACGAGTCAGGAAAGAACGGTGAAGTCCCTGTAAGGCCGGGATATATCTGATCCGCGGCCATTGCTTGCTCATGAGGTATCCCAGGCTGTTTCCTGCAGTCTGGGGCTTCCTTTTCGAAAATGGAAAAAATAACTTGCCTTATCTGGAATCCATGGTACACTCTTACTTAGATAATTAATTTAATTAAATAAGTTGGAGTGTATATGTCTAAGCTGAAGGTTGGCATTGCGGGAACAGGTTACACCGTAGGAATCGCAGGAAACCATGTTCATGGATATAAGCGTTATTCCGAGGATTGCGAGCTTGTGGCCATTTATGACATCGTGCCGGGAAGGGCGGAGTCATGGGCCGCGGAACACGGGCTTGACGTGAAGATCGCCTCATCGTTCGATGAGCTTCTCGATATGGTTGATGCCGTCAGCATCTGTACTCCCAACTATGCTCATGTCCCCCTTGTCGTGAGGGCCCTTGAGAAAGGCAGGCATGTGCTGTGCGAGAAGCCGCTGAGCATCGATGCCGAGTCATGCCAGGCCGCCGTGGATATCGCATCATGCACGAGCAAGATCAGCATGATAGGCTTCAGCTATCGCGGTATTCCCGCTGTCAGATATATGAAGCAGATGGTAGAGGAAGGCAGGCTTGGTGCCGTATATACATGGCGTGAGACCCTTGGCGGATGCCGTATCGCGAATCCTGAGGTCAAGCTTGAGTGGCGCATGCAGGAGAACCTCTCTGGGACAGGCGCCCTTGCTGACTTCGGCTGCCACATGCTTGATCTCTGCGACTGGGTGCTCTCAGGTACTGCCGGACGCATGACGGCGGTCCAGGGCTTTGTCTCGACGATGATAAAGGAGAGGGCGAATATATTCACTCCTGGGAAGGGCGCTGTCACGAATGATGATTCGGCCGCCTTCAACGTGATGTTCGAGAGCGGGACGATCGCCTCATTCGTCGCAAGCCGCCTCGGTGTCAGGAGGCATACGATCGAGGTATACGGGGAGGGAGGCATGATGCTCTTCCGTGATGACAAGCCAGGCGAGCTTGAGATCTGGTTCAAGGATCATGATGGCGGGTATTCAGGCTCTTCCGAGATCATCACCGTTCCCGAGGAGCTTCAGATCGACCCATGGTCCGATGCTGAGTTCAGGGAGTTCCTGGACTGCATAAAGGAAGGAAGGCAGCCTGACAGGAGCTTCAGCCGTGCGGCATTCATCCAGGAGATCATCGACGCTGCCCGTGAATCGGCCCTTATCGGCGAGACCGTGGAGCTTATCTAAGGATAGAGGAGGAACAGTATCATGAGAATGAGTCTTTTGACGAATAGCCTTAGCAATCTTGGCATTACCGATCTGAAGGAAATCGCAGCTTGGGCAAGCGCTAATGGCATAAACGAGCTTGACGTGGGACCTGCCATCCCGATGGATCAGAAGGTGTTCGAGGAGGTCCAGGAGAGCGGTGTGAGGATCGGTGCGATGATCTACTGCCGCAACTTCCTCGCATCTGACAAGGCTGAGGCCGAGGAACATCAGAAGAACCTCATAGAGAGGATCAGGTTTGCAGGAAAGGTGCATGTCGGTACCGTGATCTGTTCCACCGGTGTCACCGATGCTTCCTATACTCCGCTCGGGCTTGCGCCGATGAAGAGCATCGATGCCTGTGTAGAGCTTGCCAGAAGGATGATAGACGAGGCCGAGAAGAACGATGTGCGCCTTGCCTGGGAGAACTGTCCTGTGATGGGAAACATCGCAGTCTCCCCAGATGTGTGGGAAGAGCTCTTCGACAGGCTCGGCAGCGATAGGATAGGCCTTTGCTATGATCCGTCCCATCTGGTTTGGCAGTTCATTGATCCCTATGAGAACATCTTCCGCTTCAAGGACAGGATCTTCCGCTTTCATGCCAAGGATACCCATGTCGACATGGAGAAGCTCAAGGTCTATGGCGTCCAGCAGTTCATGAGGTGGTGGCAACACAGGCTGCCGGGACTCGGGGATCTGGACTGGAACAAGATCGTCGATTCGCTGTATCAGATCGGATACGATGATGCGATCGTCATCGAGCATGAGGATCCGGTATGGGAAGGGACGCTTGATAAGGTGAAGAAGGGAATACTCAAGACGCGCGATCACGTCAGCCAGTATTTCGTTGAATGATAAAAAGGAGAAAAGTAATGAAGAAAGCACTCGTATTGTTCATTGCCCTTGGTCTGTGCCTTTCTGTGTTTGCAGGAGGTTCGAAGGAAGCCTCTTCCAGCGCTGCAGCAGATGGCAAGACCGAGATCGTCGTATGGCATACCTGGGGACAGGACGCCGGTTTCGAGGCCATGAAGAAGCTGGTCGATGACTTCAATGCGGCTAATGACCATATCTATGTGAATCTTACGTTCGTTGCCAATCAGGCTAGCGGAAACACCTCGACGATGGCTAACCTCATGGCTGCGATCGCCGCCGGCAATCCTCCTGACGTGGCTCTTCTGGATAACTTTCAGGTTGCGACATGGGCTGCTCAGAACGCGATCCAGCCGCTTGATGAGATCATGGCTGAGGCTGGCGTGACGCTCGACGGCGTCTATGACTGGGCAAAGGCCGGTTCCATCTACAAGGGGCAGACCTATTCGATCCCTTATAACGGTGATGCCCGCGCGATGCTTTACAACAAGGATATGTTCAGGGCCGCAGGCCTCGATCCAGAGGATCCTCCTACGACCATCGAGGAGGTAACCGCAGCTGCCGAGGCTCTCACCATCCGCGATGGTTCGAACTACAAGCAGGCCGGATTCGTGCCATGGATCTTCGCTGGTCAGCCGATCTATACATGGGGCTGGTCCTTCGGTGGAGATTTCTATGATGTCGAGAACAATGTCCTGACTGTCGCTACTCCTGAGAATATCGAGGCGCTGCAGTGGGAAGTCGATTTCGCTAACCTCATGGGCGGTGAATCCTTCGTCAACTTCGCCAGCGGCCTTGGAACAGGCGCAGAGGATCCGTTCGTTACGGAGCAGATCGCGATGTGTATCCGTGGCCAGTGGGATCTCGCGAATATTGAGAGATACAATCCTGATCTCGATTATGGCGTTGCTCCTATCCCGTCGAAGGTCGAAGGCGAGAACATCACATGGTGTGGTGGCTGGGGTTGGACGATCCCGAGGGGATCGAAGCATCCCGCTGAGGCTATGGAGTTCATGGCATACATGCTCAGCAATGAGGCTCAGGTCACGATGGCCTCTATCTCCGGAAGCCTTTCTCCTGTGATCGAAGCCAGCACTGAGGTGTTCGGAGGCAATGAGAAGTTCAAGGTCTTCATCGACTCCCTGTCCAATGCGTTCGTCAGGCCGCCGGTGCCGGTAGGCCAGCTGCTCTGGGATGAGCTCAACACCGTCCTCGATGCCGCGCTGCATGGAGAAGGTACCCCTGAGGATCTTATGACGGCGCTTGATGCGAGCATCAACGCAGAGCTTCAGAAGTTCAATTAAGGTATCTCCCTGGATTGATATCGGGCGGGGAGGAGTCTTCCTCCCCGTCATGCTTCAGAAAAAGGAGTTTTTATGCGCGAGCATGGATTTTTAGGGAAAGGCATAGAGGCTCACAAGGCAAGGGTTGGCATACTGTTTACGCTGCCTTGGATATTGGGCCTTTTGATTTTCTATGCCTATCCTCTGCTCTCATCGGTCTACTATAGCTTCACATCTTATAGCATCCTCAACCCCGGCGAGTTCGTAGGGCTTGCGAACTATGAGGAGCTGGCGAATGACACCGTATTCATCAAGAGCGTCACGAACACGCTTATCTTCACCGTGATGAGCGTTCCTGTGAATATCCTCTTGGGAATAGTCATCGCACTGCTTCTGAATACGCATATCCTGGGCAAGGGCATCTACCGGACGATATTCTTCATCCCGACGCTTGTGCCGGTCGTCGCTACGGCTACCGTATGGAAATGGATCCTTAATTCAAACTACGGCCTGCTGAACAGCATACTGGGCATATTCGGCATTTCCCCGATTCCCTGGCTTGCAAGCGCCCAGTGGTCGAAGATCTCCCTGGTGATAATCGCGGCCTGGGGTATCGGACAGGCGATCGTCGTCAATCTCAGCGGACTTCAGGATATCTCACGCGAATACTATGAGGCTGCGGATATAGATGGTGCGAACGCGTTCCAGAAGGCAAGGAGGATCACCCTTCCTCTGCTTACTCCGGTCATCTTCTACAACGTGGTCATGGGTATGATCAATGCCTTCCAGATCTTCACCCTTCCATACACCCTTACGAGGGGCGAGGGAAATCCGACGCACTCACTGACCTTCTACGTCATGTATCTCTACAATAACGCGTTCGGATATATGAAGATGGGCTATGCATCTGCGATGGCCTGGATTCTCTTCATGATCATCCTTCTGATGACGCTTCTGGTATTCAGATCGTCGAAGAAGTGGGTTCATTATCAGTGAGGTGTGCTATGACGAACTATAAAGCTGAGAAGATAATAAGCAAGGCAATCATATATATCATCCTCACGCTGATCGGGATCTGCTTCCTCCTGCCTTTCGCATGGATGCTCTCGACGTCGCTCAAGCCGGATAACCAGATATTCGTGAATCCGCCGGTGTGGATCCCGAGTCCGATCCAGTGGTCGAACTATGCGGAAGCGGTCACTACGATACCGTTCTTCAGATATATGGCCAATACCGTGTTTGTCGCGTGCATGGACGTGATCGGCACGCTGATCGCCTGTCCCCTTGTCGCATACGGTCTTTCGAGGCTTGAATGGAAGGGAAGGAACCTGCTGTTCTTCATAACGATCGCCGTCATGATGATACCGCAGGAAGTGACGATGATCCCTCAGTTCATCATGTACAGCAGGATGGGATTCGTCGGTACGTATGTCCCTCTGTTCATAACGTCCTTCTTCGGAGGCCGTCCGTTCATGATCTTCCTTCTCAGGCAGTTCCTGATGAGCCTGCCAAGGGATCTGGAGGATGCTGCAAGGATCGATGGGGCTTCGGAGTTCAGGATCTACTGGCGCATCGTGCTTCCGCTTGTGGTCCCGGGGCTCCTGACGGTGGGCCTTTTCAGGTTCATGAACTCATGGAATGACTTCGTCGGGCCGCTCCTTTATCTGAATAATCAGGATATGTATACTCTTTCCTTAGGACTGCAGATGTTCACGACGCAGTATGAGACATCATGGTCCCTTCTCATGGCGGCATCCCTGCTTGTCTCATTGCCGGTAATCGTCATCTACTTCTTCGTGCAGAAGAGGTTTATCGAAGGAATCACATTCTCAGGCATAAAGGGTTGAGCGCATGGATGAGCTTATCAGGATAGGGATTTCAGGAAATAGCCGGATAGATGAGGGGGCTGAAAGGATCCTTGCTGCCGCACAGAAGGGGGAGGAATGCTACAAGGATAGCCTTGGCTGGCTTGATCCGTCCAAGTGGGCCGGAGAGGAGTGGGTCGAGAGATCGATACAGCTTGCACGCAAGGCTTCTGCCATTGCCGATACGTTCGTAGTCATCGGCATAGGCGGATCGAACAACAGCGTGCGCGCTCTCCTTGGAGCAGTGGGCAGGAAGAGCGGTATGAACGTGGTGTATGCCGGGAATACCCTTTCCTCATATGCTTACAGGGAACTGATCGAAAGCCTTGAGGGCCATGACTTCGTGATTGACTGCATAGCCAAGAATTTCGAGACACTCGAGCCCGGGGTCGCCTTCCGCGTGCTCCGGGATCTCCTGGTGAAGCGCTATGGCAAGGCCGGCGCGTCCGAGAGGATATTCTGCACAGGTACTCCCGGTTCCTACTTCGAGAGCCTTGCCGCTAAGGAGGGATATGCCTTCATTCCGTTCCCGGAGGATATCGGAGGACGTTATACGGCTCTCTCTCCGGTGCATCTCGTGCCTATGGCGGCAGGAGGTGCGGATATAAGGGAACTTGCGCGCGGTGCCGCTGACATGGCTCATATCCTGCGTACCTCTCCTGCGAAGGAGAATTCTGCCCTCTTGTATGCGCTGGCGAGGAATCGATTCTATGATGAAGGCTACCGCATCGAGATGCTCTCAGCGTTCGAGCCACGTCTGAGGTGGTTCTACAAATGGTGGGAACAGCTGTTCGCAGAGAGCGAAGGCAAGGACGGTAAGGGCCTCTTTCCAGTCGCCTCCGAGTTCTCCGAGGAGCTTCACAGCCTCGGCCAGTTCATCCAGGATGGCTCTCCGATACTCTTCGAGACATTCCTGGATGTGAGGGATCCGGGAGCTTCCGTGATGATCCCATCAGATGATGTCGATGACCGCTTCGGCTATCTTGATGGCCTGACGATGGAGATGGTGAACAGGATCGCGGAAGAGGCTACCATCAAGGCGCATTCCAAGCGGTGTCCCTGCATCAGGCTCTCCATCAGCGAGATAAGCGAGTATTCCATCGGGGCGCTCTTCTACTTCTTCGCATTCTCCTGCTATCTTTCAGGCCGTATCCTCGGAGTCAATCCGTTCGATCAGCCTGGAGTCGAGGAGTACAAGAAGGAGATGTTCTGCAGCCTCGGAAAGTGATGCCATGATCAGGCTGCCTCCAAGCGGCCTGATCCTGATGCGGCATGGCTTTCCGCTGTTCCTTCGGTAAACGGCTGTAATCAGTGGATTAGCCTAAGCATGATCCTTGTTGCACGAGGACAGGCCAGCGGTAGGCCGGCCTGCCAGCAGGAATCATGAAGATGCCTGATTGTCAGACATAGTTCTCAAGCGGATATGTCGGGTAAGAAAGCGTATCGAGCTGATCGCTTGTCACATAGCCTGCGAGCGCATTGAGCAGGGATGGTATGCGATTGACGATCGTCGCGCATGCGTATTCGACCGTCGCGGGCTTCACGACATGGAATTCGGTGTCAGGCTCACTGGTGATCCTCTTCATCAGAGGATGGTGCATGGCTTTCGTCTTCTCTAGGCGGTTCTCTCAGGCATCTGCTTATCTTATACTTAAGCTATGTACTATCCAGAATTCACCAATTATCTTTCATGGCTCACCGGAAACAGGGGGCACTATGCCATTACCCATGCTGATGACAAGGTTCTTCTCGATGAGCTTTTCTCAGTAATGAAAATGATTAAGGCAAGCAATAACGGCTGGCGTACCATCTACATCTCGCTAGAGCGGGGACCAGAACCCGATGATGAGGAATGCCAGGAGATGGTGGAACTAGGCGAGTACGAGTCAAAGGAGTCCTATCTGGAGTCCTGGAGGGAGTATAATGCTATGCCCTTCCGTTTCTATCGTATATCTGCAGGGGAGAACGAAGAGGGGTTCCGCGTACTCTCCATTAACTATCGTTATGCAATGGAGTACGACCCGCGAGGATACGAGGGCTTCCACAGCTCCGATATCAGTTTCGCATGGGGAGATGAGCTGCAGACAGTGCTGAAGGGGCTTATCGAAGACGTCAGGATAAGCATGGCAAAGGTTCTCGATGGAACGTATGACGATTGGCTTAAGGAGAATCTTCCAGCAAGGAATCGCTTAGGCCGTATCCGTCGCTCTGATATCTGGGAAGCGTTCCCCGGTTCCCGTGATTCGTTTCTGGAAGGGCTTGCGGATGACGAGATACACCAGTATTCAGAGGCTGTCGATAGGGGACTCACGAAGCGTGAGAACATCGGAAGGCTTGAGCGAATGACCTCTGGTGAGTTCTTCCGCGCCTGTGCTATAGGATACCGTGCAGTAGGCGAGAGCGAGTACGGCCTCCGTCTCCGCGCTGATAGCGATAAGGGGTTATACCTCGAAAACGCCGATGGACGTGATGATGGGCTTACTGAGCTTCCCGAAGGGGATTCGGATGCGTTCGATGAATGGAGCGGTGGTAAGAAGGATTTTAACGGTGGTCACCCGTGGGAGGTCTGCCGGGGTGGGAATTCGACTCATGTTGATTTCTTCCCGATAAAGGACGAGAAGGGCTGGTGTTTTGGTGTGCGGGGAAAGCACCGTATGCTTGAGGTCGTCCGTTTCTATCTTGCGATCTCGAGAGCAGGGCTTCCTGTGTATGTTGCAGATGATGAGGCAATCCGTGACGGTATCTTGGGAAAGGACATCGTGGGAATCGTTCCTGAGGGCGTGTTCCCGAGGTACTGCGAGAGCTTGTTCCCCAATGAGATGATCGTGGACTTCACTAACCTGGATCTTGAGGACGAGGAGAATGCTGTGTTCATGGCTAAGGCGGTGTTCGATGATCCCGATCCTATAGCGCTAGAGGAATAGGAAATCGGCAAGACGTCAGATAAGAAGCAATGCAGGAGCCTTGGATTTGCATGATCCTCCATGCCTCTCGTGCCTTTTCACTGCGAGAATGACGATATCACGTACCCAGTGCTTCTTCAAAGGAATCCTTTGAACGTCACCATTGGCTGCGGCACCCTGTCACGGAAAATCTACTTAAAATCGTGAGATTATATGACTATAAAAAGCTTAAAAACGTGAGAAGGGCTCGTGAGTACAACGGCCCAGCAGAGCCAGTGCGCCGATTCATGTTGAGCCAGGCACCGAACTCCATTGAGCCACACAACGAATCAGACTGAGCCAATCAAAGCAGCGGAATCACGGCCGTTCAAAATGCGTCTTACGCATATCTTCTCACTCAAGCCTGAGGCAATAGCAATGGGCAAGAATCCTTTCAGAGATGGACTCGCCAAGCGCCTTGTTAGAATAATACTGTGCCAGTTCTCGGAAGGCCTCTGCGAGCAGACAATTGTTGCCTGCATGCCATAGCGGGAATCTATCAGCTCATGGAGAAACACCAGCTCCGTCTTCGTAGGGGAACATGCGAACCATTCATCGAGGATTAGCAGCAGGATTCTTGAAAGATCCCTGAGCCTTTTCACATAGACATCATCACCTGCCTTGTCCCGGGGTTCCAGATTCTTCAGCAATGCCCTGAGATTGAATGTCTTAGTCCGGAATCCCTCATTGCATGCCTCTGGTGTTATGAGGATATTTCATCGATGAAAATGGCTTACTCTAAATCGGTCTCTGGCTCAGTGTGATTCGGTCTGGTGGCTCTCAAGCGTCGTCGTACTCAGGTTTCTGCTATCTGCTCATTTATCTGCTCATTTATCGGGTCATTTATCGGGTCATTTATCGGGTCATTTATCGGGTCATTTATCGGGTCATCTGACCTTGATTCAGTTTCTGAACGATAGAATATGACAACGAATCCTGCTTTCTGTACCTCGAACTCACATCTGCAGTTGCTTTCCTTACATGCATCAACGATACGTTTGAGTCCTGTACCGAAACTCTCAATATCCTTTGAATAATAGAGAATAGAGGCAATGAGAGGATTGCGGCGTACAGGACGCTGGTTCCCATCTATGAAGTCCTTGGGAGATAATCCTGCAGGGAATGTCCCGGGATTGTAGATCTCAACACGGTCAGGATGGATTGTCACCTCGTTGGACTGGCATGCCCCATAGTCCTTGTGGCAGAAGGAGTTCATTAGCGCTTCCCTGACTGCATCCATTGGGATCTCCGGTATCTCCTTGCGCTGCAGAGAG
>CASFZR010000013.1 GCA_949299185.1 uncultured Spirochaetales bacterium | reverse complement strand
ACGAGTATATAGCGATAGAGGATGCGGTAGGATCCCTTTTCCTTCAAGACTCAGACCCCGGTTGACCCGAACCCCCCGACTCCGCGATCGGTGCTTCCAAGGCTCTCTGAGCGGAGGAAGGAGGCCCTCTCCACCCTCGCTACCACGAGCTGTGCGATCCTATCGCCGGGATTGATCGTGAAATCCTCGCCGCCGAGATTCACCAGCAGCACGGATAGCTCGCCCCTGTAGTCGCTATCTATCGTCCCCGGGGCGTTGAGGACGGTGATGCCATGGCGCATGGCAAGGCCGGAGCGCGGCCTCACCTGCACCTCGAACCCTTCCGGTATCTCAAGGAAGAGCCCTGTCGGGATGAGCGCGCGCTCTCCCGGAGCGATCGTGATGGGAGAGGAAAGGAAGGCAGAGACATCAGCCCCTGCCGCTCCCTTGCTCTGATAGGAAGGGAGCGATGCCCCCTCCCTCATCATCACGGATATCATCATCAGTTCGATTCCTTGGCCGCTTCCGGCTGGGCATCGATGTATGAGAGGTTAAGCCTGCCCATCCTGTCGATCTCGATGAGCTTCACATCGACCTGCTGGCCGACGGAGAGTACATCGGAGACGTTCTTCACCCTCGTCTTGGAGAGCTTGGAGATGTGGCAGAGTCCCTCCTTGCCAGGAAGGATCTCGATGAAGGCGCCGAAATCAACGATGCGCTTCACCGTACCATGGTAGATCCTGCCGACCTCTGGCTCCTCGATGATCGAAAGCACAAGGTTCTTGGCCTGCTGCGCAGAGGCGTTGTTCCTGCCATAGATCATCACGGTTCCGTCATCATCGATGTTGATCTCCGCTCCAGACTGGGCAGCGATCGCCTTGATCGTCTTACCACCGGTTCCGATGACGGCTCCGATCTTGTCCTCAGGCACGGTGATGGTGAGGATCTTAGGCGCAAGCTCGCTGATCTCCGAGCGAGGAGCGGCTAATGAACCGGCCATGATGCCGAGGATATGCATCCTTCCGTCCTTGGCCTGCTGCAGCGCCTTCTTCATGATCTCCGGAGTGACGCCTGCGATCTTGATATCCATCTGGAAGGCAGTGATGCCGTCCTTGGTTCCGGCTACCTTGAAGTCCATGTCTCCGAGGTGATCCTCCTCTCCGAGGATATCAGAGAGAATGACGTAGCGTGAGTAATCAGCGCCCTCGGTGATGAGTCCCATAGCGATACCCGCGACAGGCTTCGAGATAGGAACGCCAGCATCCATCAGCGAAAGGCATCCGCCGCAAACCGACGCCATCGAGGAGGAGCCGTTGGACTCCATGATCTCGGAAACGACGCGGATCGTGTACGGGAACCTCTCCTTCTTCGGCAGCACGGCCTCAAGGGCCCTCTGCGCGAGGTGTCCATGACCGATCTCACGGCGGCCTGTGGTAAGGCGCCCGACCTCACCTACCGAATACGGCGGGAAGTTATAGTGGAGCATGAAGTTGGAATAGGTCTTCTCTCCATCGATCGTGTCGAACATCTGCTCGTCCTGGACCGTTCCCAGCGTGGTTACGGCAAGGGACTGGGTCTCGCCGCGGGTGAAGAGCGCGGAACCGTGGGTGCATGGAAGCACGCCTACCTCGCACTCAATAGGACGGATCTCGGTGACCTTGCGGCCATCGGTCCTGACGCCATCATTGAGGATCGAGGAGCGGAGGATCTCATACTCCATATCCTCGAACATCTTTGCGATCTCACCAGGCCTCTTGGCATCCTCTGCGATGAGGTCGGCGAACTTCGCCTTCACATCCTCATGGACGCGCTCAAGGGCGGCATACCTGTTCATCTTGCCCTTGACGAAGGAAGCCTCCTTCTCGAGCGGATAGGCATACTCCTTCACAGGCTCAAGCCAAGCAAGGTCAGCAGCCTCGATCTCCATCAGAGGAAGCTTCTCCTTGCCGCAGATCCTCCTCAGCTCATCCTGGGCCTCGCAGATGCGGGTGATGACAGGCTGGGCAGCTGCGATCGCTCCGAGCATATCATCCTCGCTGACCTCCTTGGCTCCGCCCTCGACCATGGTGATGCCATCGTGGGTTCCCGCGACGACGATATCAAGGGAAGCGGAAGGCATCTGCTGGAAGGTCGGGTTGATAACGAACTCGGAGCCGATCTTGGCAACACGCACGGCTGCGATCGGGCCATAGAACGGGATATCGGAGATCGTAACCGCGCATGATGCGGCATTGATCGCAACGATGTCAGGGGTATGTGACATATCCGAGGAGACGACGGTCGGCACGATCTGTATCTCGCGACCGAAGGCCTTATCGAAGAGCGGCCTCATCGGGCGGTCGATAAGACGAGAGACGAGGATCTCCTTGTCCTTCGGCTTTGACTCCCTCTTCAGGAATCCGCCAGGGATCTTTCCTGCCGCATAGTACTTCTCGTTGTATTCAACCGATACCGGCACATAGTCGATCGGTTCTGATGGGGCGTCACCGCAGCAGACGGTGGCGATGACCGCGCTGCCGGCGTAGTGCGCATATACCGCGCCATTGGCCTGCTTAGCGATCTTTCCGGTCTCGAATACGAGATCGATGTCTCCGATCTTGACCGAAACTGATTTTACTTCTGCCATTGTTCTTCCTTTCTTTCCTTGTTCTTTCTGCTTTGTTCTTTCATGAAGGAAAGCCAGGCAGAGCTGGCTTTCCCGTTATTCCCTTATTTCCTAAGGCCGAGGTCGGCAATGAGCTGCCTGTACTCGTCGATGTTGCGTCCGCGGATGTACTTCAAGAGGCGGCGGCGCTGGCCGACGAGCTTCAGGAGTCCGCGCCTTGACGCGTGGTCCTTCGGGTTCTCCTTGAAATGGCCCTGCAGGTCGTTGATGCGAGCCGTGAGGAGCGCGACCTGAACCTTCGCATCCCCGGTGTTCCTCGAGTCGTTACCGTACTTCACTACGATCTCGTTCTTCTGTTCCTTCGTGATCATCTTCTCTTCTCCAAGAATAGTGAATCTAGCTGCAGCGTCCCTTTGCCCCTTCCCTCCACGCTGCCGATAGCAGAGGACAGGAAAGGCGAGGAAAGGATGAGAGACTCCCGTCCGATCCTCAGCGAGCTTTCAACCATCCTCCCGTCAGAGAGGAGGAGCCGGGTATCATAAGATCCTAGTGGCGGTAGGAGCTGATGAATCGAGGCCCTGCTGAAAATCAGTTCTCCAGAGCAAGGCCTGTAAGGTAACGGCACAAGGTCCACCCTGTAGAATTGACCGGAGAGATGAAGGAAACCTTCAAGCTCCCCTTGTATGACAAGCTGCCTGAGCGATGTGGAGGAGATCTTCCTCCCCTCATCATCCATGACAGCGTCTACTTCTATCAGATCGCAGCTACCTCCCTTCTCCGCTACCAGCCTGGGAAGATCACGTCCCGAAGCCTGGGATGAGGGATTGCCGAAGCGGAAATCCGATCCGACGACAGCCGCTATGGGATTCGAGGCTCTCATAAGGAGATCCACGAAGCCACTGGCACCAATCTTACTGAAATCAGCAGAAAAGTCAATCAGTGCAAAAAAATCCACCCCGAATGATGCGACGTATTCCGTCCGTAGCCTGATGGTGTCAAGCTCACCTGCCGAGGAGGGCTTGGGATTGGTACGGAAGGAGATCACGAGACTGACGCAGCCCTTTCTTTCCCTGGCGGTCCTGACTACGGTCTCAAGTATCCTCCGATGCCCCCTATGCACGCCATCGAAGACCCCGATCGTGAATGCCGTATCGCACCCGGCAAGGCGCCCTGAATCGACGAGCGATGCGAAGTCCAGCGTCTCCATCAGAACCTTCCCAGGAGATGCAGCGTCCCATCCCGGCGCTCTGCGAAGCCGAAGAGGGAGTCGAAGGAGATATACGCGAAAGGACGATCAGGATCGCTGTCAGAGAGGATGGCCCGGCGCTCTATCCTGCCGTTCTCGACCTCGCGTCTGGAGGAAGGGTCGAGCTGGACGGTTGAGAAAAGGCCGGTCTTATCCAGTAGCGACTTCGTATCCAGAGGGATATCAGAGAGGGTGAACGGGCCTATCGAGGTACGGCGGAGGCGGGAGACGAAGGCGCAGGAACCAGCGCGCTCCCCGATATCGCGCGCAAGCGAGCGGATATACGTTCCCTTCGAGACGGAGGCGCTTATGACGGCCCTCTCACCGTCATAGGAAAGAAGCTCTATCGAATCTATCGTTATATCACGAGGAGCCATCTCGACCTCCCTGCCGCTCCTGGCTTCCTGATACGCCCTCTTCCCGCCGACGTGGATAGCGCTATAGACAGGAGGTATCTGGCTCTGGCGTCCGAGGAATGACGGAAGCACGGAACGGATGGCCTCCTCCGTGGGAGGATCCGAGCGCCTGACGACCTCTCCCTCTGGATCCAGGGTATCGGTCTCGCGTCCGAACGTCACTTCCGCGATATACGACTTGCCCATGGATGAGAACACGGGATTCAGGCGCGTTGCCTTGCCGACAAGCACGATCATCAGTCCAGACGCGAACTTATCGAGCGTTCCGGCGTGCCCCACCTTCATGCCCTTATGGGAGCGCTTTATGGAAGAAAGAGAGGAGAAGGACGTGATGCCCTCCTCCTTATCCATCAGCAGAAGCTCTGACTCAGCCATCGATATCCTTCACGGCCTCATCTATGAGGCGGTTGATGCGCTCCGCCTCACGGTAGGAGTCATCGCGTATGAACGTCAGCACAGGAGTGTTCTTCGTACGCAGCACCTGCGCTAGCCTCCTCTGGATGAATCCGGAGGCACTGTTGAGCGCCTTGACCGAGGGATTGATCCTCTCCTCCGGCATCGATGAGACGTAGACCCTCGCCTCCGTGTTGTCGGGAGCAAGCTCCACGCGGGTGACGGAGGTGAAGGTGGAGAGATGCGGATTCTTTATCGCACCTGAGACTATGAGGCTTGAGATGGCCTCCATGATCCGGCTCTCAAGCCTTTCCTGGGAAAACTCACTCATTTATCTCAAGCTTCCTTCTCACCTCTTCGGTCTCTACGATCTCGAGGATATCGCCGACCTGGAGATCCTGCCAGTTCTCAAGCCCGATACCGCACTCGAAGCCTTCAGCGACCTCCTTGGCATCGTCCTTGAACCTCTTAAGCGACGAGATCTTCACCATGTCCTTGTTGATCTGGATAGAATCGCGGATCACGCGCACGAGGCTGTTGCGCTTGACCTTGCCCTCCAGGACATACGCACCGGCGATGATGCCGATCTTCGGTACCTTGAAGGTATCGCGGACCTCGACCTTTCCGATATCGACCTCCTTGATCTCCGGAGAGAGCATACCCTCCATCGCCGCGGTGATATCATCGACGACATCATAGATGACGTTATACTTCTTGATCTCGACCTTCTCCTGCTCGGCAAGCGCCTGCGCACGCGGTGTCGGACGGACGTTGAAGCCGATGACGAGAGCATCGGAAGCGGACGCGAGGGAGATATCGGACTCGATGATGGCACCGGCTGCCGCCCTGATGACGTTGACCTTGATCTCATCGGTGCTGAGCTTCTCAAGCACGCCCTGAAGCGCCTCGACGGAGCCCTGGACATCGCCCTTGATGACGACGTTGAAGTCCTTCATCTGGCCTTCCCTGATCCTCTCGTTGAGGTTCTCGAGGGTTATCTTGTTGCGGCCGCCGGCCTCAGAGGTCCTCTCAAGCTCCTGCCTCTTGGCACCGACCATCCTGGCCTGCTTCTCATCCTCCGTGACCTGGAACGGGTCGCCTGCGGATGGGATATCCGAGAGTCCGATGATCTCTACAGGATCGGAGGGGCCTGCCTCCTTGATCTTCTTGCCCTTGTCATCGAACATCGCCCTGACGCGGCCCGGATAGATGCCTGCCACATAGTAGTCTCCCTGATGGAGCGTTCCCTTCTCGATGATGATGGTGGCAACGGTTCCTCTACCCTGATCGATGCGTGACTCAAGCACCTTTCCCACCGCGCGGCAGTTCGGATTGGCCTTAAGCTCAAGTACCTCAGCCTGCAGGAGGATCGTATCCAGGAGGTCATCGATGCCTTCCTTCTTCAGTGCTGATATGCGGCAGTACAGCGTCTGTCCGCCCCACTCCTCAGGGACAAGCCCAAGCTCGGAGAGCTGCTGCATGACACGGTCGGGATTGGCCTCGGGCAGATCGCACTTGTTAATCGCGACGATGATAGGCACCTTCGCGGCCTTTGCGTGGTCGATCGCCTCCTTCGTCTGCGGCATGACGCCGTCATTGGCGGCGACGACAAGCACGACGATATCGGTAACCTGCGCACCACGCGCCCTCATCATGGAGAACGCCGCATGGCCCGGGGTATCGAGGAACACGATATCTCCCTTTCCGGGTACCGTGACCTTGTATGCTCCGATATGCTGCGTGATGCCGCCGAACTCGCCGCCCGCGACATCGGATGACCTGATCGCATCCAGGAGCTTCGTCTTACCATGGTCGACATGGCCCATGATCGTGACGATCGGCGCACGGGGCACGAGATCATCGGGGTTATCCTCATCCTGGGCGATGATCGTCTCATCGTACAGGGATACCAGATGCACCTGGCATCCATATTCTGAAGCGATGATCTCCGCAGTCTCATGATCGATCTGCTGGTTGATCGTGACCATCATGCCCATGCGGAAGAGCTTGGAGATGATGTCAGATGCCTTGAGGTTCATCTTCTTGGCAAGATCAGCCACGGAGATGTTCTCCATGATATCTATCGACTTAGGGATGGCGGCAAGCTTCTGCTCCTCACGCTTCTTCTTCTGGAACTGGAAGTCTAGCTCCTCATCCTTCTGATAGCGATCGTTGTAGTCCTTGCGCCTCGAGGCTCCCTGAGGCCTCTTCCCCGGTCCCTTCTGGTTGATATCAGGAGCGCTCTGTCCCGGCATCGGACGCATCGGACGCTGACCGAAGCGAGGAGCGCCTGGCTGGCCATCACGCCTGAATCCCGTGCCGGAAGGCGTATAGCTCTGACCAGGGCGCGGCATGCGCTGCCCAGGCCTCTGGAAGTGGCCATCACCATCCTTTCCGCCCTGGAAGCGGGGCCTCTGCCCCTGCCTCTGACCGCCAGCGGGACGACCGCCGACGATTCCAGCCACCCTTGGCCTGGAAGGAGCAGACTCCGATCCCTCGACCTTCTGTCCAGGAACAGGAGGAAGATTCGAGCTTTTGATGATGACAGGCCCGTTATGAAGCGGAGACTGGATCCTGGAGTTCTGATGATGGACGGCCGTATTGGTCATATAGCCCTTGCCGGTGAGGACATTGCCGAAATCCTTTCTGGGAGCTTCCTTCTCCTTGGATTCCTTCTTCTCCGGCGCGGACGGCTTCGTGAGCGGAGGGAGATTCGTCGCCTTGATGATGACAGGCTCTGCGATGCGGCTGCTCTCAGGCACGACGCTCTCCGCCTTCCTCTCCTCCTCCTTCTCCTTGACCTTCACGACCACGGGCTTCTTCTTGAGGACGATGACCTTCTTCTCGACATCACTCTGGGCATGAGCCTCGGCTGCCGGGGCCTTCTCCGTCTTCGGAGCGGCCTGACGCCTGATTACATTGACCTTCGTGACCTTTTCCTCGTTCTTTACTTCTTCTGACATCTTAACCCTTTATCACTCGAACTCGAACTCCGCTCCGCACTTCGGGCACACGGTCGTACCGGCCGGAAGCACCTCATGACAGATCGGGCACTCGAAATCTGCACCTGTATCATCTTCGGTTATGACAACGCTATCGCGAACGGTAGCGATATCCTCATCGCTCAGTCCCTTCTCACGAAGCTCATCATTATCATAATCGAAGAACTCCTCAATGGACCAGATATCTACATCATGGAGCCTCTTGACGATCTTCTCAGGAAGCCCGAGATCCGTAAGCGGCGTATCATCAGGATCGATGCCGATCTCATCATTGGTAAGCGGCTGCTCTGCCTCGATGATAGCCTCCTCCCCTTCGGAAGCCACCTCATCATCGCTCTTGAAGAGATTATCGACATTGCGGTAGATCTCCATCGTCTGCTCCATCTCATTGAACTGGGCCTGGGTCTTCACCTCGATATTCCAGTCACAGAGGACCTTGGCGAGCTTGACGTTGACGCCGCCCTGTCCGATCGCGATACCCAGCTGGTTATCATCGACGATGGCAACGACATGGCGCGTGGAGGGGTCGATCGTGACGACACGCCTGACCTGAGCAGGAATGAGGGCATTGGCGATGAACACCAGCGGATCCTCAGAGTAGCGGACGACATCGATCTTCTCGCCCTCGCACTCAGCCATCACCGTCTGGATCCTCACGCCCGCCTTACCTACCGTCGAGCCGACAGGATCGACATCGGTCTTATGGGTGTCGACAGCGACCTTGGTCCTTACGCCAGCGTGCCTTGCGATAGCCTTTATCTCCACATCTCCAGAGGAGATCTCAGGAACCTCGTTCTCGATGAGAGCCTTGACGAACTCCTTTGAGGAACGCGTAAGGAGGATGCTCACGGAAGAACCCTTGGCGGGCTTGGCGTCACGGCCAGCCTTCCTGTTATTGCGATCAGCCCCGACCTTCTCGACCTTCTCGACGTAGAACTTGAGCTTCTCCGCGATCTCATAGGTCTCCCTCGGGCTCTGGCCGCGGAACGGGAAGAGCGCGTCGGCCCCCTCAAGGTTGAGGTTGACGATGAAGTCACCGTTCTTGGGGTTCTGCCTCTTGATCTCGCCTATGACGAGCTTTCCCTCCATCGCCTTCGCGTCGATATATACCTTATCGGTGGTGTATTCCTTGACCACCTGCTGCGAGCGCTGCTTTGCCGACTGCACCGCGCTGTACTCGAAGTTGCGCGGATCGATGGGAATCTCCAGCGAATCGCCTACCTCAACATCCTCGACCAGCGTCTGAGCGTCATCAAGGGGAATCTGCCTGACCTTGTCGTACCAGTCCTCCTCGTTGACGACCTCCTTGACGGAATACAGCTCAACGCATCTGTTCTCCTCGCCCGCGCCATTGGGGAAGAAGCGCACCACGACATTGTCATCGGTACCGAACTTCCTCTTGTATGCACTGGTGAGCATATCGCGGATGAGGGAGACGACCTTCTCCTCGTCCATCCTGCCATCATCGATCATCGATCTGATTTCCTCGCTAAGATCAAGCATTTCCTGCCTCCCATCTGTATTCCAGCTTAGCCTTCGCTATATCATCGAAATCAAGCGTGATGGTGCCCTTCTCATCATCTCCCTCGAAAGAGGCATCTGAAAGCGTCACCGAGCGCTCGTCAGCAGACTCTATGCGTCCGATCGCGTAGGCGCTCCTTGAGACGGAGTAGCACCTGACATCACGTCCAACGAATACCGAGAACTCCATCGTGTCCTTGATGTTCCTCTGCAGTCCCGGCGATGAGACCTCCAGCTGGAGATCCCGGTCTCCAAGGAGGATGCTGTAGCGCGGATAGATGAGGTTGTAGGCCGCGGCGAGATCATCAGTATTGATCTCCTCTCCGCTCTTATAGAGTATGACGGTCATGGACGCAGATCCCTGATACGTCCCCGTCGTCGCCTCCACCGTCTTCAGTCCAAGCCCTGAGACAAGCGAGTCTATCTCGCCTACGAGAGCGCTCCCGGATGCCTCATTCTTCAGCATGTCTTCCTCCATCATGAATAAAGGGACCGCGTCGGTCCCTTAAATCACTTTAATGAAACTATGCTTCTTTTACCAAATCAAGAGGCATATGTCAACACTATCAAAGGGAATCCATCATCTCAAGCGCCTCGATGAAGGACACGACATCCACATCCACGCGCTCCGTGCCATCGATCACGAGATAGGCAGATAGGACGGATAGCAGGACCTCCTCGACAGGGAACGCGGAATCAGAGGCCACGGCGACCAGGATGACGAGGTCGATCAGGTCAAGCACCTCGTTCTCCTCAAGGTATGCCACGACATCCCCGGAGGCGATCTCATCGAGGCTTATGCCGAGAAGCGCCTCAAGCTCCGCGACCTCAGGGCCGCCCATCTCCTTTATTCCCTCGATGAGCATCGAGGAGAAGAGCATCCTGTACAGGTCGATATCCTCGCCCATCATCGACATATAGGATAGAGCCATCTCTTCATCAAGATCCACGGCAAGCTCCACGCTGCCAGAGATAGGAGCGCCGGAAAGCGTGAATGACGGGGAGGCGACAGAGAGCTTGAATAAGGATGGCGTGGAGATATCGATATAAGCCTCTACCCTGCCATCGAACGTCACGGAGTGATCACCCCTCCCCTCGACTGCGTAGAGTACCATCACATCATCATAGTCCACCGCGGCTCCGATAGAGAGCACGGATTGGGCAAGCGGAGGAAGCACCGAAAGCGTCACAGTCCCCGATCCCGCTACGGGATACATGTAGTCAAGAGGCATCAAGGCACCGACAAGGCTGAAGAATCCCTGCACGATATCCATCGTCGGCCCCTCGACCATCGATGCAAGGCTCACCCCGCCATCCTCAAGGAGCTGGGGAATGAGGAAGGCATTGAGATCGCTGGCATCGATCGAGGAGATATCATAGGAGGCAGGAAGCGGCTCCCCTGAGTAAAGCAGTCCCGGAGAGAGAAGCGATGCGATCACGGCAGGATCGGAGGCGAAGAGCGATAACGAAAGCAGAAGCACGATCAGGATGGAAAGAATCTTCTTCATGCTTTGATGATAGCATGGAGAAGATGATTATTGAATGTATCAGATTGAAATCTGCAATTCCCGCATCATCTGGAACAGATGAAGGATCGGGACATGGAAATGATCAGCAACGTCAGGAATCTTCACGCTTGATTTACGATTCGGCTCAGCCTTCTCCAAAGTGATGATCGGAATCTTCATGACAGCTGCCGAGGCAATGAGCCAAGGATCTGCCATCTCCCTATTGGTAATCCATCCCAGCTTAGCCTGATCCGTATAATGCCTGGACTGGAGGATATATTCCACAACATCAGAATACTCATTAAGGATATCAGCATCATTCGTGGATATCTTAGGAAAATCTCCAGCCTTGAGCCAGCTCATCAAATCATCATGACCTCTCGTAACCTCATCATGAACCACATCAAGGATTCCAAGCGAGCCATCCTCAAGATGCCGATGGATACGATTCCAGAAAGATGGGACGATGTCAAACGCATACCAGGTATTGGCAGCAGTAATCAAGACGCTGGAATCAACAAGATATGCTGGATCAATCATCGTATGCCCCGCTTATCAGCTTCGAGAAGGAACTGCCCCATGTATCGGTAAGCCTGAACGCTTCCGTATATTGCGTATCACCATTCTGGATACTCCTGTCGATCATACGGAGGAACGCATGATCATATCTGGATAGCTGGTTTCCTATGAAGCTTCCGCCTTCCGCCTTCTTCCTGCTGGATTCAAAATCCTCCCTTGCCTGCTTCTCCACAGCGGTATACCTATCGGCAGATAGAAGTCCTCTATCCAAAGCACGCCGTGCCACCACGACAGGGCTACAGCAGAACTTCCGTCCAATCCTCCTGCAGGCAGGATATGCATCATCAGCTCTGACAGGAACCCACGCGCTCTCGAACGAATCCTCAGGGAGTACAAGCTCTGCAGCAACGGCATTGCAGAATACCTCTTCCTTAGATACCTTGCCATCACCACGGAATACTCCATTCACACCAAGTCCGATATGGACAAGCTCGTGAAAGAGGGAAAACAGCCTGCCGGTATCCGAATCACGGGAATTGATAAAGATAAGCGGAGCTATTTCATCAAAGATCGAGAATGCCCTGAATTCAGAAAGATCAAGAGTCCTATGCGTATTAACACCTACTATGCCATTCTGAAAGACATATATGCCTAAGGTTCCTATCCTATTGCGGATGAAAGAGGAAGCCCCTGATGCATTTCTGACATTCCCATGCCAATCAATGTCGATGGCAAGGCTCTTGCGTATCATCATCGCAGATGTCCTGATATCATCGGAGAGCATCAGTGTACCAGGAAACGAAAGCTTCCCTTCCTCCTGATGTTCGCCTATCCAATCCTGTATCTCCTTCATGCGATTGATGGTATCCCGAAGCTCAGCACTCATCGGCTTATCAGATGATATGCTCCCGATCGTCCTCCTGCTTACGGCAACTGGATCAAGTGGCACAGGCTTCTTGAGCAGGAAGAACCCAAAAGGAATATGGAGCTTGCGGCTCATCTCTGCGATCTGGTTCAGCGTTGGCTTCTTCTTTCCTTCCTTGCAAAGAAGCAGGAAGCTATAGCTCGGGAAGGAAGGATCACGCAGCATGACCATGCTGTCTATCCAGTCAAGCACTTCAAATGGTATATCTACGCTGACTATTCTTCCCATATCCATATGATAACCCGGAAATGAGCAGATGAACCAGCAGATAATCAGCACAGAACGGTAAGCTGCTGTAAATATAGATGATCACAATCCAGTACATAACCTGGAAACCGGAAACGATGAAATGGGAAGAGCCGTCACTAAGGCAGGAACCATGATATCCAAAGGGAAATCAAGGCGAGCCATCATCGTTTATATAATGTAGTATGGTATCATCATGGCTACCAACTTGAAGGAAATCATGTGAAGGAGTATCCATCTGATCTGTCTTGATGGAGACCGATATGCATCATCTGACCTATGAATCGACAGTACGCTCATGCTTCGTTGCCTATATCGTCCAGGCTATCGTGATAAACTTCGCACCGCTCCTGTTCGTCACTTTCCAGCAGGCCTTTTCAATAGGGCTTGAGGAGATAACGTTCCTGATAGCGTTCACATTCGCGATCCAGCTCGTGATAGACCTTGCCTCCGCGTACTTCATAGACAGGATCGGCTACAGGCGTTGCATGGTCGCCGCCCATGTGTTCGCGGCCGCCGGGCTGCTGCTTCTTTCCTGGCTCCCGTTCGCGCTTGAGGATCCTTTCATGGCGCTTCTTATCTCAGTCGCAACATATGCGATAGGAGGAGGTCTTCTTGAGGTACTCGTGAGTCCTGTCGTGGAAGCCTGCCCCACTAAGAACAAGGAGAAGGAGATGAGCCTGCTTCATTCCTTCTACTGCTGGGGCTTCGTGGCTGTCATCCTCATCTCGACGGGATTCTTCTCCGTTTTCGGGGTGGAATCATGGCCTGTGATGGCAAGGCTCTGGGCAATCGTCCCTCTTGCGAACATGGTAGCGTTTATCTTCGTACCGATCTATGAAATCCTCCCAGGGGAAAGGAAGAGCGGCATGAAGGAGCTGCTCTCGAACGGAATATTCTGGCTGCTGTTCCTCATGATGATAGCCTCCGGAGCCACGGAACAGGCCGTTGGACAGTGGGCCTCCGCCTTCGCTGAGACAGGACTCAGAGTGAGCAAGACGATAGGCGATCTCACAGGTCCATGCCTCTTCGCCTTCATGCAGGGGCTTGCACGCCTTATATTCGGCAGATATGGAGACAGGATAGACCTGAGGAGGATGATGTTGCTCTCCGCGATCCTCTGCTGCATGAGCTATCTTCTCACGTCACTCTCTTCCGATCCTGTCCTAGGACTCGTAGGCTGTGCCCTATGCGGCCTCTCGGTCGGCATCTTCTGGCCGGGTACGTTCAGCATCGCATCCAGCCTGCTGAGGAGGGGCGGGACATCCATGTTCGCCTTCCTTGCGCTTGCCGGTGATGTCGGTTGCTCTACCGGGCCTGCTCTCACAGGTCTTGCCGCAGCTGCGTTCGGAGGCAGGATATCATCGGGAATACTATGCGCGATGGTATTCCCCATATTCATGCTCATAGCCCTACTAGTCATAAGCCGGATCAGGTGGATAGATAGGAATCAGCTTTTGATGCAAGGAAATAAGGCAGTGGCCTTCCGATCAGGAAAGCAAGATCCTGATCGGAATTCTAAAGAAAGCCACGATTTAAGATTATATTTCAAAAAGTAATCTCTCCGCTCTTGCTGAACTTCAAGAAGATAGCTAAGGTCAGTATCGTTATCATGGTGAGTATCGCGGAGAAAGCAGCGGCATATCCATAGGATCCTCTGGTAACAAAATTATATATCGCAAGTGTGACTGTCATTGTCTTATTCGTATAAAGTATTATTCCCGTTGATAGCTCCGTCATAATCGTTATCCAGCTTAAGATGGCACCAGAGAGAATACCATTGCTCATCATAGGAACCGTAATACCGAAAAACGTCTTCATCCTGCTGACACCAAGGCTCAACGATGCTTCCTCTACTGAAGGAGATATCTGCTGCAAAGTAGCCACTGAAGACCTTATGGTATATGGAATCCTTCGTATGATGAGAGCAATTATCATTATTGCCACCGTTCCGGTAAGAACAAACGGTCGCGTATTAAAGCTCATTACCAATGCAATTCCTACGACAGAGCCAGGCATGATATATGGAATCATCGAGCAAACATCTATTGCCCTATTCACGGTATTGCCTCTTCTGACAACAAGATATGCTATGATGATGGCCAATATGACTACAAGAGCTAAAGCAATTATGCTTATATAGAATGTATTTGGTATTGCTCGTGCATATTTGAATAATGACATCTTATAGCTATTCAAGGAATATCCATCAACGAATATCTTGCCTGAGGTATTCTTGAAAGATGTATATATAACATATGCATGGGGGAGATATGCTATCGCAACAACTCCATAGCAAAACACATGTATCAATATATTTGAGAGACCTCTAGCCTTCCTCCTTGATATAGGATGAAGAGAATTCATCGTAAATCGATATCTGCTATTAAGCCATTTCTGAAAAGCAAAGATCATTCCGGTAATCAAGATGGCAATAATACAAAGAGCAGCAGCGAAATTCGCATTTGAACCTGTCTCTCCAAAATACTGCCTATAGATTAAGACCGGGAATGTAAGATAGCCTTCTCCTATCAGTAATGGCGTTCCAAAATCGGCAAAGGATTTCATGAATACCAATAATCCTGCAGCAAGGATAGTCGGCATACATAATGGAATCACGACCTTCATAATCATAGGGAAGCCTTTAATTCCAAGATTTGCAGATGCTTCAAGAAGAGAATTGTCGATGTTCTTCAAAGCCCCGGAGACATAAAGGAAGACCAGAGGAAACATCTGCAAGGACAGAACCAGCAAGATTCCTCCAAAGCCATATATAGTAGGAAGCTCAACCTGCAGTATCGCTTCAATGATCTTCCGTATCAGCCCATTCCTTCCCATGAGGAGTATCCAAGAATAAGCGCTGATGAATGGAGCTGACATGGAACATAGTATGATTATCACCTGTAATGTAGCCTTTCCTTTGATCTCATACATCGAGTACAGGTATGCAAGAGTGAATCCAAGGATCAAGGTGATTGCTGTCGTTGATACAGCTATCTTCAAGCTGTTCATTATAGTTGAGTAATAATAACTCTGGCTGAAGAATAGCCTGAAGTTCTCCATAGAGAAATGGCCATCAACCCATACAGATGATACGAAGAGCCTTCCAAGTGGGTACAATAGAAATAGACAATATAATCCTAATATCACAAAGGATAGGAGAAACCATATCTCAAATCCTTTCCTATGTTCCTTATTTCTTGATATCATCATTCTTTACTCCAACAAGGATATTATTCCTAGATTCAGCATCAAAAACATTGACGCTTGCATCAACAACTTCAAGCCTGATGTCATCTCCTAAATCAAGGATGCGATTAGTCAGCGTATCTTGTAGTATCTCGACACGTATCCCATTGGAAAGGGAAACGATGTAATGTACCGTATTGCCTAGGAAAGTCCTCATTTCCACATGCGCTTTGATATTACCTTCAGGTGATAAGCGGAATCCTTCAGGACGTATTGATACGTAAACTACCCGATTCCTTCTCTCCTCC
Organism: uncultured Spirochaetales bacterium; assembly: GCA_949299185.1. Classification (GTDB taxonomy): domain Bacteria; phylum Spirochaetota; class Spirochaetia; order Sphaerochaetales; family Sphaerochaetaceae; genus Ornithospirochaeta. Next base: position 24,754 of record CASFZR010000013.1, on the reverse strand, counting down.
GGAAGCAATGCAGGCGCGCATATCTTATCGCCACTTCCCAGAACTATGAAATCCTGAGATGATCCGACTTCCAATCCAGCTTCAAGGATATTTGTCTTACCGATAAAAGAAGCCACAAAAAGATTTGCCGGTCGCTGATATATATCCCATCCCGAACCTACCTGTTGAATCTCGCCTTTGTTCATTACGGCAATACGGTCACTGACGGCAAGGGCTTCTTCCTGATCATGCGTAACATAAACGGTTGTAATCCCGATATCGTGCTGGATCTCCTTTATGGCAGAACGCATCTCGACACGTAGCTTTGCATCGAGATTCGATAATGGCTCATCCATCAATAATACATCAGGCTTGATCACAAGAGCCCTGGCCAAGGCAACGCGTTGCTGCTGCCCTCCAGAAAGGCTTTCCGGAAGCCGATCCTTATACTCCTCTATCTGCATAAGATCAAGGAACTCATTGGTGTCAGCCTCAACCTTTTCTTTTGGCAGCTTCCTTGCCTTTAATCCGTAGGCAACATTTTTCTTTACTGTGAGATGCGGAAAGACGGCATAATTCTGGAAAACCATGCCGATATTACGCCTCGTGACATCAAGATCATTGATTCTTTTATCGTTGAAATAGATGTCCCCTGCCTCAACTGAGTTAAATCCTGCAATCATCCTAAGAAGCGTCGTCTTGCCACATCCTGATGGACCAAGAAGCGTAAAGAACTCGCCTGGCTTTATGACAAGGCTAAGTCCATCGATTATCGTCTTATCACCATATCTTTTGACAACATTATCTATCGAAATCTGCGTGTGCATACATTTCCTCCGCACCTAGAAATGCTGGCTCCCTAGATAAAGGAGCCAGCGACATACATTCACATTGTCTTCGAGTAAAGCTCAGTCCATCTGGCAGAAAATTCATCCTTTCTGGTAGCTACGATTTCAGAATCCTCAAATGAAAGCTTGATATCATTAAGAGAAGGCATGTATATGCTCTTAGGAGCCTTCGTTATATCTATTGGCCTCATGGTAAGCTCTGTATAAAGGGTTTGCGCCTCATCGGAAAGAAGGTAATCGATAAAGGCCTTTGCACTTTCCATGTTAGGAGCATTCTTTATGATGGCTGCACATCCAGGAGCCCATTTTGCACCTTCTTCAGGATAAACCAATGCAATATTCTCAGCCCCATCTTCCATGAGGGAAACACAGGGATCCTCATATGACACACCAACAGCATATTCACCATCAGCCGTGTTCTTATAGACCGCCGAACTGGAAGACAGCAGCTTACCATCAAGCTGATTGATAAATGCCTCGACATAATCCCATGCGTCATCCGAATATGGCTCAGATCCCATATCAAGGAGCATCGTAGTCAATTCCCTATATGCACTTGAGGAAGACGTTGGATCAGCCATCGCAATCCACCCTTTCAGCTCCGGTCTAAGAAGATCCTGATAGCCCTTTATATCTGATACGGACAAGCCAAGATCAGACAGGACTTCCGTATTCAATATGAAGACAGAATCTCCAACAAGGCAGTAAGTCGTGTAATACCCGTTAAGCATCATATACTCATCAGGTATGCAGGTCACATTCGGAGAAACATATTCTTCCCAAAGATCAGGATTAGAGACATAGACGCTGTAATCCATTCCACCCCAAAGTACGTCAGCCTGAGGATTCTCCTTTTCAGCGTTGATTCTCGAGACCATCTCGCCAGTACCTCCAGAGATTATCTCTACGGAAATACCTGTGCTTTTCTCAAATGCCGGAATGATAAGCTCTACTTCCTTGTCGGTGTTAGGACTATAGATGACCAGCTGCTTGCCTGACTCCTTTTCTCCCGCACCACCAGCAAACAATCCTCCAAGAACCATCAAACCGACAGTCAAGATAACTACTAGCTTTTTCATGCTAACCTCCTTACCTTGCATGATTCCTTGCTTATCTGAAAACGATCAGACGCGAACATATGCCTGAATTACCTTCACGGGCCCCATATCCGCTTTGATCCGATACTCTCGAACAGAGGCAGGTACGATGAATGTTTCTGCATAGTGGACCACATAGTCAGAAAAGCTGCCATCTACACTCTGAACTATGCACATGTCTCCTTCTACCAGATTCAATACATTCACACTATCGTGGCAGCTTATCCTCACCTCGCTCCAGATAGAGAATCTCCTTGTTTCGATAAACTCAAGTTCATGCAAGCCTGTATGTTCTTCCTTATAGGAATCAGTTTCGACAATCGTCCTTTCCTGATTAATCAGGTTTTCCTTTACCCATGAGGTACGCCTATCCGCAATGACATGCTGTCCATGATCGACATGGACCGGCCTAGGCCTTCCATCAAGACCAAGGCGCCCCCAATCCCAAAGCTTGAAAGTGAAGATATACGGTGTCGCGCTTATTTCCAAAACCATCGTATTACGGCCAGAACAATGACATGTTCCTGCAGGTATTAGAAAATGGTCGTGCTTTCTTGCAGGAAAGACATTTACGTATTTCTCAGCATCAAAGGCCCTTCCCCCATCGTTTGCATCCTTGAGATCAGCAATCATCCTGGGGATATCACAATCCTCAGTCAATCCAAGATATACACAAGAATCCTCTGCGGCATCTAATATGTAATAGCTTTCATCCTGAGTATATGCCATGCCGAAAGTCCTATGTATATATTCAGTTGATGGATGTACCTGCAAGGAAAGGTTCTCCCCTCCCATCGTATCGAGAAAATCAAATCTGATAGGAAACTCCGCGCCGAATCTGGAATAGACCTTACATCCTAGAAGGGCTATTGGCTCCGAAAGAACAAGATTCATTGCTGGCATTTCCAGCGATACCCCATCGAAGTCGAATCTCAGGCTATCCTCTTCAGGAACACCATCAAAGCTCCATGCATAGTTACTGCCATTCCTTCCCAGCCCAAGATGCTCTTCCATCCAATGACCACCCCATACGCCTGGATCAAAATATGGAACCAGCCTGAATGGTTCAGAAGAATCCATCCTCAAGGCCTTTCTGAATAGCTCGCTATTAATCATTACAGGGCTTTCAGAGACATTCATATCAATGAAATAATCCATGCTCTTAAACGCCATCTGCTTGAGCTTGTCCGCAATCCGCCATTCCACGAAATAGCCTTGCTTGATCTTCCGAAGGGTATCCTCATCTGGATTATGAGTAAGAAGATTAGGCATCCCCTTGCGATAGCGAAGCTGGATCTCCCATCTATTTATATCCAGATATACCAAGACATCTGCGTCGATAACCAATGAGGCTCCCGTTCCAACGACTGCAAAAACGGACTCATCCTCCACGATCTCCTGCTTAGCTTCAACGACGGCATTCTCGTCAAGGAAATCATCAAGCGCTCCATAGTACATCCTTCCGAAGACGCGGTCATCAGTCAGGAAGGCCCTTAGATATTCCTGGATGTAGTCATAATCCTTAAAGAGATTCCTCGTATCTATGATCCTTTCTATGCGAAGCTTATCGCAAAGGGAGAATACAGTATCGACATCCACCCCTGGGTAACATTCCAGGGCAATGACTCTGCCTTTCCTGTGCAGAGCTTTCCCTAGCTCTCTAGTGATTTTATCAATTCCCGAAAAGACATTTAATCTACACTCAGGAATATGCTTGGTTGGCTTTCTGTCATAATCCGACATGGATGTATCCCTCGTGGTCCTACTGGGCTTGGATAATCATCTTGTAGCGATCCCCACGATATTTGCATGTGGTGAATTCTACTAGATTACCTTCTATGTAGCCTTTACGCTTTCTGATAAGAATCGGAATTCCCAAAGCAACAGCGAAATATCTCTGTTCCTCGAATGTAGCGGTACCGGAAATAACCTCATCGGTAAAACTATCAATAGTCTTTCCGATATGATCCTTGATATTCTGATATAAGGAATCAAATTCAGAATCGAGTTCATTGATGAATATCGGATTCAGATATGTCTCATATATCGCGATTATCTCGCCTTCAACATTGCTGTATCGCTTAACATGGATAAGATTAGAATCCTCATCAATACCAAACATCCTGGCGATCTCAAGTGGAGCGCTAACGGTCTCAACAGATTCAGTAATCCTATTGAGTGAGTTATTCACTTCCTGCAATGTGGATTTCGATGTAATCAGAATCGTAGAGAGATCAATCTTCGTAGCCTTTACAACGGTCCCCTTTCCTCTCTGCCGGCATACAAAACCATCGGAAACCAGCTTATCCATTGCCTGTCGAACAGTTATACGAGAAATCCCGAATTCCTCAATGAACTCCTTTTCAGAGGGAATAGTCTGCCCTGCTTCATATTCACCGCACTCTATCCTTTTCTGGATGATTTCATATAACTGTCTCCATAAAGGCTTATCACCGGCTTCTGTCGAAAGTCTCATTTTCTACCCTCCTGCAAAAAAAATCATAATGTCATAACATTATAATGTCAAAGCTTTTTTGAACTTTTATTTAGAGAGTCTAAAAGACAATCTAAATCATATAAGCCATAGGATTTCCCCTGAGGAATTCCTCCAACGGAATCGTAGAGTCGGAGCATGCCTGGACCGTTCCATATTCCCTCTGCGATTCACTCAACGCATTGAGCAAATTAACTCAATCGACTGAGTAAATCAGCCATCAATGAACTATTCCTTGTAATATAGATCGTTAACGGATTAGGTAAATGTCTTCACTCCCCTAGCCGCTTCTTGATCTCAGAGAGGAACATGAGCGCCTCAAGGGGCGTGGAGGAATCGGTATCGAAGGCCGCGATATCCCGCAGGATCTCGCTTCCCTCGCTTCCCTCCCTGTCGGAGTAGTCCATGAAGAGATCGCCCTGCGAGGAGTCGAAGGCGTAGTCGGCGAAGTGGCGGCGCTGGAAGGATGATGCTTCCTTGATCACATCCCGGGGAAGCCCTGCGAGCTTGGCGACATGTATGCCATAGCTTGAGGCAGAGACGCCGGGCTCGGCCTTGCGGAGGAACGTTATCGTGTTCCTCTCCTCCCTCACGGCCATATGCAGCAGCTGTATGCCGGAGGTATCGAGGAGCGTAAGCTCATGGTAGTGCGTCGCGAAGAGCGTTATGCAGCCGAGGTTGCGTAGGTATCCCATGACAGCATAGGCAATGGACATGCCATCCTCGGTCGAGGTTCCGCGTCCGATCTCGTCCATTATCACAAGGGAACGCCTAGTCGCCGAACGGAGGATGGCGGCCGTCTCAGACATCTCCACCAGGAACGTGGACTCGCCGCGCGCAAGGTTATCGCTCGCACCCACGCGGCAGAAGATCTTATCCGTGATAGGAACCACGGCCCTCGATGCAGGAACATACGATCCGATATGCGACAGGAGCGTGATCAAGGCAATCTGCCTGAGATACGTCGACTTACCAGCCATGTTGGGGCCTGTTATCAGGGAGAAGCGTGAAGGAACGGATGAGAATGAGTTGGCGACATACGAGCCAGCCTCCGTGTAGGCCTCCACGACCGGATGGCGGCCGTTCTCTATCTCTATATCCCCCTCCTCTATCATCTCCGGACGCACCCAGCCGCACTGAGCGGCAAGGTACGCGAGGGACGAGTACATATCGAGGCGCGATATGATCCGGCCCATGTTCTCTATCGGGATGTAGAGGGATGATGCGCGGGAGAGGAATAGGTTGAATATCTCCTTCTCACGCCTTGCCGCATCCTCCGCCGCGCTCGCGATCCTTGCCTTAAGCTCCTCCAGCTCCGGCGTGACGAAGCGCTCCCCGCCGACAAGGGTCTGGCGTCTGATAAAGTATGGGGGAACCTTATCAAGCTGACCCTTCGACACCTCTATATACGCGCCGAGGATCCTGTTCTCCCCGGCCTTCATGCTCTGTATGCCTGTCTCGGCCTTGATACGCTCAAGATACTGATCCAGAAGTGCCGAGCCACCCTCCTCAAGCTCCCTGTGCCTGTCCAGCTCCTCATCGAAGCCCGGAAGGATGACCGTGCCTGCGGCCGCGGCGTTGGTGCAGTCGCGGCTTATCGCGCTCATGATATCCTCCGAGAGCGACAGGAGCGCATCGAATGAGGAGGAGAAGTCCTCGGCAAGCGCGAGGTAGTCATTCCTCTCAGAGACAAGGGAGAAGAACGAGGCTATGGTGTCCGCGATCGCGATCATGTTGCGGGGAGTAAGCCTTGACATGGAGGCCTTGGCAGAGAGCCTCTCCAGGTCCGATGCGGAGGAAAGCACGCCACGCACCCTCTCAAGCTCACGCCTGTCGGAGACGAATAGGGATACCCAATCGAGCCTCTCTCCTATCCGGGAGATATCCACGAGGGGATGTAGGATGGAATAGCGCAGGAGGCGCGCACCGGAACTGGTGAGCGTCCTGTTGATCGTATTGAAGAGCGAGCCTTCCTTCCGTCCTCCGGTCATCGTCTCGACAAGCTCGAGATTGCGGACGGCAGCCGCGTTCATCAGCACCTCGCCATCATCGGTGATACGCTCCACGACCCTCAGCTGTGGCAGCTCTGCCTTGGTGTTATCCGCTATATACCTCAATAGCGGCCCCATGACGGAGAGGACCGGATCATCCTCCCCGACACCGGCGTCCCTGAGAACCGATAGCGGGAACTGCTTAGCGCTCTCCTTGAGGCCGGAGCGTATGGTGAACTCCCATTTAGGAAGCTTCGTCACCATCGCGCCGGAACCATCAGCGGCCCGTCTGAACCCCTTTTCCGAGAAATAGATATCATCGGGGACGAGCATCTCCTTCGGGGAGATCGCGGACAAGGCCGACTCGAGGGAGGAGAAATCGCGCTCAAGAGGCAGCGTGCGCACGTAGAACTCCCCCGTGGATATATCGGTCCAGGAGATGTAGACGCCCTTGCGGTCCATGGATGCGGCAAGGACATATGACGATGAAAGAGAGTCAAGGTACTCATCATCCACGACAGTCGCCGGCGTGTAGATCTCGGTCACGCTCCGCTTAGCCAGCTCATTCGACTTCTCCGGAAGCGAGAGCTGCTCGCAGATGGCGACCTTCTTCCCCGCATCCAGAAGCCGCTTGAGGTAGCTCCTGGCCGCATGGTAGGGAATACCGCACATCGGGGATGAGCCGCGATGGGTCAGCGTGAGGTTAAGCAGCTTCGATACCTCGATCGCGTCCTCGTTGAACATCTCATAGAAGTCACCGAGGCGGAAGAAAAGCACCATATCCTGATGCTTCTCCTTCACCTCGAGGTATTGACGCATCATCGGCGTCAGGCCCTGCTCCTTCTCCATATCAATAGAGGGAGGTCGTGATCGCGAGGACGATCTTCAGGCCGGAGCCAGGACGGCTGCTGTCAGCGAAGAGAAGTCCCTGCTCCCATGCGAATCCCGCCTCATGGGTCCATGTGGCGTTCTTGACGATATAGAGTCCGAGCGGGAAGCCCGGTATCTGCATCTTGAGTCCGATGCCGGTCGCGAAGTACCAGTCTATGTTCGCGAAATCATCAAGCTCCGAGAGCGCCCCGGTCACGCCCGTTGCTGACACGAAGCCTTCGACGGCCACGATGCGGTTAACGATCGGGAACGTTAGATCGAGCTGGTTGTGCCAGAGGAATGCCTTGTCGTAGACGACATCGAAGCCACGGCCGATGTTCATGCCATCGATGTAGAGCATCTCATAGCGCGTCGCTCCCTCCTTGGCGTTATGCCAGGTCCAGCCACGGCCATCGCCGCTGTTCCAGTACTGGTCGAACATGAAGGATACGGAGGATGAGAGCGATAGTACGAGATGCTTCTCCTCCCCCTCGTCGTTGGTATAGCTGAAGAGCGAGTGATAGCCAGCGCCGGAGAGAGAGAGGCGGTTGTAGTTGGAAAGGCCTCCAAGGAAGCCTCCGGCGTAGGTCCATGATGCCGACAGCACATAGCCCTTGGTAGTGTTCTGCCGCAGGTCCCTTCCATCCCAGGTCACGGAGAGCGTGAGGCGGTTGGACCACTGCCAACGCTCATGGTAGCGCTTTATCAGCAGCTCATACGGATCATACTTCGTGTCATCATAGAAGGCGCGGTTGATACCGAACGAGAAGCCCGCGGAGAGCGTGAGCGAACCAGGATCGAAGGCGAACGTGTAGCCAGTGTCGTATCCGAGCGCGAGGCGCCAGTAGTCATAGGCCATGAGATATGCGTCCGCAGGATAGAGCGGATTGTCCGAGGCGTACCAGCTATCAGCGGAAGGATAGCCCCATGGGAACGTGAGCATATCATCATCACGGCCATCGAAGTAGGCGGAGGCAGGATCGCGCTGAAGGGTATCATCGCGGTAGCTATGCTCGACGGAGAAGCTTATTCCATTGGCCCAGCGCCAGTCCCCCACCCAATCATCAGAAAGGGATATAGATACAGACTGGGTATCGGGAGAGAGCGTCGTGGAGATGGCGAGATCACGGCCAGTCCCTGCCAGATTCCTATCGGCCCACTGGAGAAAGCCGGAGATGGGAAACCCATCGACCGTACCTCCGAACGTGGCTCCGAACTGCAGCTCCATCTGATTGCCTTCCTCGACGGCTATCTCGACGATGACGCCATCCGGGGTGTTGCCATACAGGAGGTCGGCGCGCACCGATGTGATAAGTCCGGTGTTCATCAGGTTCTGCTGGCTGCGGATAAGACGGGAGCGGGAGAAGACATCGCCGACGTGGAGCGTCAGCTCCCTCTCCATGACATGAGGCTTCGTCTTTGTCAGGCCGGTTATGATGATATCCTCGACGATCGACTGCGTTCCCTCGCTGATCACGATATCATAGCTGATCGTATGGTTCACCTCATCGCGCGACTGGCGGAAATCCACCGTGGCACGTATATATCCATTATCGTAGTAGAGCGAGGAGATCGCCTCGTACTGCGCGGCTATCGCGGAAGCATCGTAAGGGTCGCCCGGCTCGATCGTGATCAGGGAGGAGACCTGGTCATCGGAGAATACGTCGTTGCCCTCGAAGGTGATCGATCCGATCGTCCACCTGTCGCCCTCCGTTATCGTATAGACGACATTGACATAGATCGTGTCCTCGTTCTCCTCGCCCGTCGGCACGACATCGACGCTATCTATCCTCGCGTCAGGATAGCCCTCGGTGCCATAGAGCGCGATGATGGCGTTCCTGTCCGTCTCGATATCGGCCTGATTGAAGTTGCCGCTGTTGAAGAAGGAGCGCTCCTTCTGCGTCAGCACGTCCCCGATGTTCTTCGCCGTCAGCCCTGATATCCCCTCGAAGAGTATCGAGCGCACCTTGTACTGCTTTCCCTCATTGATCGTATATGTGACAGCGACGGTATTCGACGCCTCATCGAAGGCGGAATCGGCACTCACCTCCACATCCCTGTATCCTCTCTGGAGGTAGTAGTCCCTGACGCTCGCCTCTCCGACGGAGAGCATACCCGGGGTGAAGAAGGATCCAGCCTTTATATCCTGGTTGGAACGGACGCTACGCTCACTCACCTGCCGCTCTCCCTCGATGGAGACCGATGAGACCATCGGGTTCTCCATGAATGAGAACTGTATGACGAGGTTTCCCGTCCCCTCGTCCCTGAGCGCCTCGGCGGAGACATAGCTCAGCCAGGGCTGGGCATAGAGTACGCTGTTCATCTCAGCGAAGGTGCTATCGGAGAAAGGCTCCTCAAGATAAGGCCTCAGGAGGTTATCCACCGTATGCGCCTCGACATTCTGCAGTCCCTCATACCTGAACGCGGTCATCGGCATGCCGTCCCACCACACCCCGTCAGCGGCAGAGAGTGGCAGAAGAAGGGCGCAGAGCGCGGTAAGTATCAATAGAAAGCGTCTCATTCTCAATTCCTTGGCTCCTTCGGCAATGATATCAGAAAAAACGTAGCGGCTCTACACAGAAGCCCGTCCAGAGCCCCTCGATAGGCTGAAAACACCAAAACTACACCTCACCAGACGATCCTCTTCGATATCTCGAAGCCGAAGTTGTCCATGAAGTCATAGACGGTTATGTTCCCAGGCTGCGTGAAGAAGGTGACGGTACACATCGGATTGTTCCATTCCAGCGATATCTCTATATCCAGATCGAGGTCATCGGCGATGAAGGTATGCGAGTCATCATCGCGGTCGGTAGAACTCTGCAGGTGGACCATTCCCTCGAAGTACAGCTCCGGCGAGATGTACTTGCCGAGATAGAGCGTCGTGCCGTTGAGATAGCGCGCCATCGGCGAGAGGTTATCCTCATCGAGGTTCGATGAGGCAAGGCTGACCGTATCGTAGAGGATGTTCTCGACGATATTCGAGTGGATGGAGAAGGTATCGAGGGAAAGGGCGCTCCTGATCGAGGTCTCAAGGCCGGTGTCGGAGGAGCGGAGTATGCCCATGCGCGAGAGGATATCCACCGAGGCGGAGACGAGGGAGAAGACGGAGGAGACCGTCACATCGCCATAGACACCGGTCGGGAGTATCGCGCCGCCGAGGATGGACATGATCTCGTTTATATCCTTGCTCGGCGAGCTTTCGAAGGTCGGGCTGATGTTATCCAGAGTGGCGTTGCGCAGCACGAGGAAGATATCCACAGGGCGGCCATCGCTGTCGAAATCACGGAGCCTCGCACGGAGGTTGAGGACAGGATTGAATGACGGGGCGCCATAGCTGACCTCTGGGAATCCGATGCTACCCTCCGTGATATAAAAGTTCTTCTGGAAATAGAAGAACTCCCCTGAGCGTATCTCCAGGTTGCCTGAGATATCGAGGCCTCCGGTCTCAGACTTCCTGACCCGCAGGCGCTGGTTCTCCGCCAGCATGGCCGTGAGAATCGGATCGGAGCCAAGGGGCATGACGAAGCTCACGTTCTCACGCAGCAGGAGGTTCATGTCCATCGTCACAGTCTTCTTCGAGCCCCACCACTCCGGCATCGGCTCCATGCCGATCGACATCCTCAGGTCCTCGGCCGTTATGTCTCCACCAAGCTCGACGAAGTTATCGTAGCCGATCACAGAGAGGTGTCCCGAGACATCTCCCCAGATATCGACATTGGCAGCCATGACGGGAAGGCGTATGCCGACCTCCTTGCCATCCTCGGCATAGACATCGACCCTCCACTGCACCAGAGAGAGCGTCTTGGAGAGGTCCACCGAGAGCGATACCCCGCCAGGAAGCCGCTCATAGGTATCCATATCAAGCACGGTGCAGTCATCGACGAGGGATGTTATGCTGTTGTCCCAGACTACGAATGATGGATCGTGGAGTATGACGCGCTGGCCAGGCATCCAGAAGAGATCGAACGCGACCGTCTCCGCCTCGGCCTTGCCGTAGAGATCCCATTCGATACCGTCCTTGACGATGTAGATCTCGCCATGGGTCGGTGCTGGATCGACGAAGGTGACGGTAGGAACCGGGAAGAGGATATTCACCACGCTCATCTCAAAGAGCGGTATGCCGACCTTCATCTCGAAGCCAGTCTCAGTCAGGTGGCCCGTAAGCGAGAGAAGGACCACGGGATCAAGGTCGATGGAGATATCGAAGAAGCCTTCCTCCGGATCGAATGATCCAGAGGCGAGGGATCCGGACAGCTCTACGCGACCATCGGAATAGAGGAACGAAGACTCCCGTCCGTCGATATAGAGCCTGTTGTCTATATCGATGTCTCCCAAGGCAATATGGCCAGAGACATCGGCGGGCCCATCATCGCCGATGAGGAGCATGACGCTCTCTGCGAGGTTATCGGCCTCCCCTATCTCCGCCTCAAGCGAGAGCGTGGTCGTCACAGGATACTCCCTGTCGGCATTTATCTTCGCCGCGTAGATATCTGCAGAGGCCTCAAGCCGTCCAGTGGCGGAGGAGAAGCCGACGAATGGCGAGGAGATCCTCAGACCGTCGCTGATGAAGCTGATAGAGCGGAACTCTATCTCATCGCTGCCGATGAACATGTCGGCGGAGAAGGTTCCCGGCCTGTTCGCCATATCCGTGGAGCGGGCCAGGAATGAGCCGGAAAACGCCAGCGAGGACCAGCTCCCGCCATGGCCCGTGAGGTTCACGGAGGCGGCATAGCCATCGATGCCGAGGCGCCTCAGGTTCAGGTTATCGGCACGGAAGATGCCGGAGAAGCCGGAATCGGAGGCATATACGGAGAGCCTTATCTCCTCCCTCTCCTCAGAGCGCGACGAGGAGAGGAAGAGCGCGCCGCGCCTCTCTCCCACCGAGATATCAAGGGTGCCGCGGAGGGGCTCCGTCTCCACTCCGGAGACTATGATGTTCTCCAGCCTCACCCCGTCATTGTCCCCACTGGCTGTGAATGAGATATCAGGAGAGGTCGGCAGGTGCCTCATGTTCTCGATCTGGAACGAGGGCACGCTTATGTCCAGCGCCTGCTCGGAGAAGACGAACGAGGCCCTTATCGTCCCGTTCAGCACGCACGGAGCCACATCCTCGGAGGGCACTGGAAGCGCGAAGGATGAGAACACCGCCTCCCCAGATATCCCGTCGCCATAGCGCACGATGATGGAGAGCGCGGGATTCAGCAGCGATATCACATCATCATCAAGATCTATCGAGAGATCTATCGGATAGACGTTCTCACCGCTCGAAAGCACGGCATCGGAACGGATCATGCCCTCCTGTGAGAAGTCCACGCGTCCGCTGAAGAGCGTGCCGGGGGCGGGAGGGATGCGGAGCGAGAACGAGTACTCCCTGCTATCCGAAAGCTCAAGGAGAGCCTGGGCAAGTGTGCGGCCATCCGAGTTCTCCAGCGAGAACTCACCCTCTGGCAGGAAGCTTCCGAGATCGATAGAGCCATGCCAGAGCGCCGTCGCGATATCCGTGGAAAGCTCCGCGGCATAGACCTCTACCATGCTGCCTGATAGATAGGACGAGAGCGAGGCGGAGGCCGAGAAGGAATAGTCATTGAAGCGTACATCGGAGAAGGACACGGAGAAGGACGATGGGCCATAGAAGCCATCCTCATCCATCCTTACGTCCACGTTCACCGATCCGGTCGCGCTAGTGGCATCTCCGATATATCCGGTAAGGGATGGCATGAAGAATGAGATATACGGCTGCAGCGGATGGAGAGGAAGGGCGCTCATGAGCGCGGAGAGCATCAGGGAGCCGCCATCGTAGCTTCCACGCGCGGTAAGGTAGCGGCCATAGCGGGCGACGAAGCGCGCGTTTCCGTCCGAGAGCGACAGCGAAAGCGACGCATCCTCATCTAGCTCAGGAAGCCTCACGTCATCGATGAGGAGGTCAAGATCAACGCCCCCATCCTTCCCTATTACTCCTTCTGCTCCTATGGAGAGCGATGTGCCGCTGAACTCCTCTTCCTCAGAGGAAAGCATCGCCTCCGAGGAGACGGAGAAGGAAATCCCGTCCTCCGATACCCCCGCAGAGCCCTCCACGGAGGAGACGGAAAGCATCGGGAAGAGCCCAGTGCTAAGCGAGATGATGCCGGTATCGAGACGCGGGGAGGAGAACGAAAGGCTATTGCTGCTAAGAACGGCAGAGAGCGTGATCTGATCCGAGGAGAGAAGCGACAGTGATCCATCTTCTGCGGATATATCCTGAAGAGCGACCGTATAGCTATCATAATCGCCGCTAGCCGCCTCTATCCTCGCTATCGTTCCCTTTATATCCCCATAGGACGCAGCTCCGCCTGTCAGCACGGCCTCGATGCCATCGCCAGACATGGAGAGCGAGGATGAGGAGAGCGCTGCCGAGAGGTCAGGAGAGTCCAATGACAGGGAGGAAAGTGAGAGGATGAGCGAGCCATCGGTAAGGCGCGCCCCGTTCTCAAGCGACCCCCTTGCCGCTATTCCCTCAGCCATGGCGGAGTATCGGCCATATGAGAGCGCGAGGCTATCAAGCGATAGCGCCGCTGAGAGTGAACCATCATAGAAGAGCGTCAGGAGAAGCTCACGCCCCTCTCCCACGGCCCCTTCCCGGTCTATCTTCACATCTGGCGCAGATAGCCTTCCGTCGATCGAGGAAAGCCCGTCCTTCAGGTAGACCGAGGCCTCCAGGTCATCGATGAAGGCCGCGCCGGCGATCGATACGTCTGTATCGTGGACATGGATCGAGAATGAGTACTGCTCAGGGATCGAAGGCATGGAGAAGACCGCGTCTGCCTCTCCCCCGCCGCCTCCCGCGAGCAGAGCCATGGGGATATCCACGGAGCCGTTCTGCGCCTCGATCTCCAGGTTCCCCGAGCCCAGCACGAGGTAGCGTATGAGCGAGAAGAGGCCCATATGGACGGTAACGCTCTCGAATGAGGCCACCTCCTCTCCCCCGACAGCGACCTCCAGCCCGTTTATGAATATGCCATCACGGAAGTTCCTGTCCATCGAATCGAAGGAGACGGAGACCGGGGTTGATGCGGCCGAAAGCTCCTTGAGAAGCTCCTGGGTGGCTATGAGGGTGGGACTCGTCATGGAAAGGACGGCCACCGTGAAGAGCGCGACTGAGGCGAATACCAGCAGGACTACGATGGAAATGGCGATCGTCGAGAAAGTCGAATGGTATCTCATAAGCCTCAAAATTATCCGATGATTATGTTAACATATCCGAGGAAAAGGAGAAACCTCGCCATGCAAGGCAGAATACTCAGATCATTCATAGTCCTAGAGGGCCTGGACGGAGCAGGAACGACGACCCAGCTCCATGCCCTCGCGCGCTATTACGAATTCAATAAGCGAAGATATGCCATCACCAACGAGCCTACGTCCAATCCGATCGGTGAGCTTGTGAGGAAGGTGCTGCAGAAGAAGGTGCAGACGACGCCTGAGGCGCTCGCGCTCCTGTACGCCGCGGACAGGGATGACCACCTCCACAACAGCGCCTATGGCATCATCCGCATGCTCGAGGAAGGCGCCGTCGTTATATCAGACAGATACCTCTACTCCTCGATAGCCTACCAGGGCGTGGAGTGCGACCTCGACTTCATCAAGGGAATCAACCGCTTTCCCGCACCAGAGGTCATCATCTATGTCGATACCCCTGTCGAGGAATGCCTCAGGCGCATAGAGAAGCGCGGCGGGGAGAAGGAGCTTTTCGACAGGGCCGAGTTCCTCAGCGCCGTCAGGAAGAACTACGAGGCCGCCTTCGCGGAGCTTCCGGAAGGAGTGAACCTCATCCGCGTGGACGGGATGGCAAGCCCGGAGAACGTGGAGAAGGAGATCCGCAGGGCGCTATCCGCGCTCAGCCTCTGATGAACATCGCGTCGCCATAGCTGAAGAAGCGGTATCTGCTCTCTATCGCATGGCGGTATGCCGAGAATATCAGGTCCTTGCCGGCGAGGGCGGAGACGAGCATCAGCAGCGTCGACTCGGGGGTATGGAAGTTCGTCAGCAGATCCGACACGAAGCGGAAGCGGTATCCCGGGCGGATGAAGATATCGGTATCGCCCTCAAGGCGTGATATCCTTCCGCTCTCATCGGCGGCGCTCTCAAGCGTCCTCACGCTCGTGGTTCCCACCGCGAGGATCCGCTTTCCCTCAGCCTTCGCCGCGTTCAGCGCATCGGCGGTCTCCGGATCTATCGAGTAATGCTCGGTATGCATGTGATGATCCTCGACATTCTCCGTCCTCACGGGAAGGAATGTGCCGGCGCCAACATGGAGCGTCACCTCATAGATAGGGATTCCCATCCCCCTCACCTCATCCATCAGCGCCTCGGTGAAGTGGAGACCGGCAGTCGGAGCCGCCACGGATCCCGGCTGTGAGGCATAGACGGTCTGGTAGCGCGTCTCATCGGAGAAGCTGTCCTCCCGCTTGATATAAGGCGGAAGGGGCACATGGCCGCAGCTGTCGAAGAAGGACTCTCCGATCGGGGAGGTGAACATCAGCGATCTCGTAGCATCGGGATTCTCACGGACGATCACGGCCTCTGCAACGGCATTGCCGTCCCTGTCGAGGAACGAGAAGCGCTTTCCCACCCTCTGCCTCTTCGTCTTGGTGGCCATGCACTTCCACGCCCCGTCGCTCTCAGGGGAGAGGAAGAGGAACTCCACCGTTCCCCCTGTCTCAGAGGTCCCGTAGACCCTCGCCTTCCTCACCTTGGAGTTGTTGACCACGATCACGGAAGGCTTGGTGATGAGCGAGGGAAATTCCCTCATCATATGGTCTGAGAATATCCCATCCTCCCTGTCCAGGAGGAGGAGCCTGTCCTCACCTCTCCTCTCGGAGGGTTCCTGGGCTATCAGCTCCTCTGGCAGGTCAAAATAGTAGTCCTTGGTCAGCATCCGCTCCTCCCTTGATGTTCAGCAGCTCATAGGCCTTGCGTGTCACGCAGCGTCCGCGCGGCGTCCTCTTGAGATACCCCTGCTGGATGAGATAGGGCTCGTAGAAGTCCTCAAGGCTCTCCACGGCCTCCCCTACGGATATCGAGAGGGTATCCGCGCCGACGGGACCGCCCCCGTAGTACTCGATGATCGTGCGGAGTATGTTCCTGTCCATCGTCTCAAGCCCGTTGCCATCGATGCCGAGGCGGTCAAGCCCTTCCCTGACGATCTTCTCGGTGATCGTTCCGTCACCAAGGACGGAGGCGAAGTCACGGAGCCTCCGGAGAAGCCTATTGGCGATCCTAGGGGTACCTCTTGAGCAGCGCGCGAGCATCATCACCGCATCGGCGGTGATATCCGTCTCGAGGATGCGCGCGGAGCGCGATATGATCCTTGAAAGCTCCTCCGGCTGATAGAAGTCTATATGCAGGTTGATGCCGAAGCGCGAGGCGAGCGGGGAGGAGACTGAACCGGCCTTTGTAGTCGCGCCGATCAGCGTGAAGTGAGGAAGCGGTATCCTCATCGTGCGCGCCGCAGGTCCCTGCCCTATCACCCAGTCGATCTCGAAGTCCTCCATCGCGATATAGAGCATCTCCTCAAGCGCTGGCTTGAGGCGGTGTATCTCATCGATGAAGAAGATAGAGCCCTCGGAGACGTTGGTGAGTATCCCGGCAAGGTCCTTGGGCTTATCGAGCGCGGGAGCGGAGGTCATGCGGATCTCCGAGTGCATCTCGTTGGCGATGATCGAGGCAAGCGTCGTCTTGCCCAGTCCGGGAGGCCCTACGATGAACGTATGGTCCAGGGCATCTCCGCGGTTCCGTGCCGCCTTGATGAACACCGAGAGGTTCTCCTTTATGGATGACTGCCCCTGGAAGTCCTCGAGATACTGCGGCCTCAGGAGGTTCTCCTGCCTGTCCTCCTCCTGATAACGGGCGTCGACTGCACGCGACAGCACGCTCTCATCTATCTCTATCTCGCTGCCCTTGTCTACGATCATCTGGAAAGTCCTTTGAGTACCAGCGGGAATATGAGCGTCTCAGCGCTCATCTGGTCCCGTCCCTGCACGAGAAGCGCGTTCTCCTCAAGCACGCGGTCGAGGACACGGACGACAGCCCTGCGCTCGAAGCCCATCTGTGTAAATGATTCTATCAGATCCCTGTACTGGGATGGAGCCGAAGGAGAGGCGTTCTCCTCCTCGTCATCCAGGACAAGGACGTTCCTCAGCTGCAGCACTAGCTTCTGCGCGGTCTTCGGACCGACGCCTGAGACCTTGGAGAGCGTCTTCACGTCCTGCGCGTCCAGCGCCTTCACCAGGTTCTCCACGGTGATGCCCGAGAGTATCTTCAGCGCCTGGCGCGCGCCGATGCCGGGAACGGTCTGGAGCTGCTCGAAGCAGAAGCGCTCCTCCTCGCTATAGAAGCCGAAGAGCGTCATCGCATCCTCGCGGTGCTGGAGGTATGCAAGCACCCGCACCCCCTCCTTCTCCTCCCCAGAGAGCCTCGAGAGGCGCTCAGAGGCATTCGATGAGACCTCGAGCCTGTACTCCACCCCGCCCGGGGTGAGTATCATCACATGGTCCGGGGCCGCGGCCACAAGCCTGCCGGTAATGGCGTTAATCATCGCAGCGATCCTCCTATCCCCTGATGGGTACAGTGGCATATGCAGTCGGCAAGGGCATCGGCGGCATGATCGGGACGTGGTATCGTCTTGAGCTTGAGTATGACCTTCACCATCTCCTGCACCTGCGCCTTATCCGCTCGCCCCATTCCCGTGACAGCCATCTTGATCTCAAGCGGCGAGTAGAGATGCACGGGAATCCCCAGCTCGGAGAAGCGGAATATCACGGCGCCGATCACCTTGGCGACCGGAATCGCGGAGGTGATGTTCTTCGTGAAGAAGATATCCTCCATCGACACGACAGAGCATCCATACCTCTCCGAGAGCGTGCCCAGATCGGATGCTATCGTATATATGCGCTTCTGTATATCCTCACCGGAACCAGTGGAGATCGTACCGAAAGAAACAGGCCGGTAGTGCTGACCATCGAAGTCGACAACACCCCAGCCCGTATCTGCAAGTCCCGGATCTATTCCGAGTACCCTCACTCCTCTTCCTGGAAATCCTCTGGGAGATCAAGGTTCGTGGAG
The DNA here is from genome assembly GCA_949299185.1 of uncultured Spirochaetales bacterium. Taxonomy (GTDB): domain Bacteria; phylum Spirochaetota; class Spirochaetia; order Sphaerochaetales; family Sphaerochaetaceae; genus Ornithospirochaeta. Next base: position 6,378 of record CASFZR010000013.1, on the reverse strand, counting down.
ACCTGCTGGACATCGTCAAGCTCCTCGAGCCTGTCCACGATCTTCAGCACCTTGTTCGCCTTCTCGTTATCGAGGGTAACGGTCTGATCAGCGATGCGGGAGACATCAGCGCTCTCCTGCTCGAAGCCTGCGGCCTGCATCGCCTCGAGGACCTTGGCGAAATCACCGGAGCTTGTCGTGACCTCGATCACGCCATCGTCAGTGGAGACATCCTCAGCACCGTTCTCAAGAGCGGCCTCGAAGATCTGGTCCTCGGTGTACTTGGACGCGTCATACGTGATCACGCCCTTTGTCTGGAACATGTAGCTCACGCATCCCGTGGCTCCGAGAGAGCCGCCGAGCTTGGTAAGCGTGCTTCTGACATCAGCGGCGGTCCTGTTCTTATTATCGGTCAGGGTATCGATGATGATGGCGACTCCGCCTGGAGCATAGCCCTCATAGGTAAGCTCATAGAACGTAGATGCACCAAGCTCACCGCTTCCCTTCTTGATTGCGCGGTCGATATTGTCCTTCGGCATGTTCTCGGCCTTCGCCTTGAGGATAGCGGTCCTCAGCCTTGCGTTGGAGTCAGGATCCGCGCCGTTCTTCGCCGCTACCGTGATCTCCTTGATGAGTTTCGTGAATTTCTGTCCGCGCTTGGCGTCAGCGATTCCCTTCTTGTGCTTTATGGTTGCCCATTTGCTGTGGCCAGACATCAGTTGTACCTCTTATGAAAAATAAATCTTCCTTGAATACCGAGTTAAGCTACCATAATCGCTGTTTTGCTGTCAATCAGGATGATGGCAATAACTCCCTATCGCTGATAAGGAACCCGGCCGGAGCCGGGCAGTCATCACGAGTAATCCTCGAGCTTGTCGGGATCGAAGAGATTGTAGTCAATATCGGGGAAGATCACGTTGCGCCGCTCGGCGTTGATCAGCCACTCGGTATTGACGGTATTGCGCGACATCGACGAATAGACGACGTTGAACGAGCCAAGGTGGTTGCGCAGCCTCTTCTCCGCATAGGTGACGGAGGTGTCATCATGCATGATGCACGGCCAATCGGAGGCCATGGCGAGAAGCACCTCGCGCGAAGCCTGGTTGAGGAAGCGTCCCTTCAGCGATCCCTGGTCAGGGAAGCGGTGGGTCAGGTCCTGCATGCGGTCTATCGCCTTCATGATGTGCCTGTAGATCCAGGCGTTGCTGCCATCGAGCCAGATGTCGGAGTATCCGCCGGCACCCCAGCTGGACTCGTTCGGCTCCATCCTCTCCGTCCTTCCGTCCTCGAGGATAACCGCTGTCGGTGTGGTAAGGGAGAAGTCAGAGGAGGCGGAGGCCTTCCTGATCACGCCCTCGAGGAAGGAGATGCCCTCATACCATCTGTGGCCGAAAAGCTCGGCGTCATAGCAGAGGTTAAAGACAGGATCCTCGATCCCGGAGGCATCTACCATGATGCCCTTCCTCTTGATGTTATAGAGGAAGTTATCGACATGGAGAGCGACCTTCTCCTCCGCCTTGCCCGGATCATAGAACCTCTTATCCTCCGTCTTTCCGGTGATGGCGTGGTACTTATAGCCGGTGAAGCACCTGATCTCGGGCTCATGGATATACGGCCTGATGTAATCCATCGGCATGTAGTATCCGATATCCCTGTAGAAGTCGCGGTAATCACCGTCGCATGGATAGCCTGAGACGCTGGACCAGACCAGCGACGTGAGCGCCCAGTCGCGGACGAAGCCGATCACGCCGGAGGGAAGCTCCACCGGGCGATAGCCGCCATACTCCGACTTAGTCCTCGCAGTAATGGCGGTATGGGATGCTAGCTGGCACCAGGAGACGCCATGTCCCGCAAGCACCTTGTCCAGTCCCGGATAGTAGCCGCACTCAGGGAGCCAGAAGCCCTTGGCGCTCTGTCCGAAGATGCGCCTATGCGTCCTCAGCCCCATCACGACCTGCGCGTTTATCGCCGTTGGGAAGTCCTTATAGACAGGAAGGTACGCATGTGTCGCTGCAGTCGTCAGCAGCTCGATATGGTTGCGGTCCGCGAGATTGCGGTAGCCGGTGAGTATGTTCCTCTCATAGCTCTCGAAGATCTCGAGGTTGCGTCTCGCCTCCTCAAGGTAATGGACAGCCATCCCGTGGCACTCGGGCTCCTCGCGCCTCGTGCGCTCGGCTTCCTTCTCTCCCAGCTCTATGCGCTCGTTCATGTAGCAGACGAACCTCTCCTGGAGAGCAGGGTCGGTGAGCATCGTGATGAGCGTGGGAGAGAAGCATATCGAGAGACGATAGCCTACTCCCTCTCCATCGAGGCGCTCCAGCATCCTCAGCATCGGGATATATGTCTCATTGAGCGATTCGAAGAGCCAGTTCTCCTCAAGGAACTTCGGGTACTCTATATGGCGTACATAGGGAAGATGCGCGTGGAGTATCAGATTGATCTTATTCATCCGTGTCAGCCTCCCTGAAAGCGCTTATTATCTCCCTGACCGTAGCAGTCGGCACGAGCTCACCCTCCTTCGAGGAGAGCATCGAGAGATAGATACCGTAGAGCGCGTCACTTTCCCTCATCTCCTCCTTATGCGAGAGCCAATAGGAATCAACCAGGGTGACGCGGCCTGAGACCGCAAGTGAGCGCCTCTCGCCAGCGATGACGGAGACAAGCGATACCTGGCAGTAGCCGTTTCCATAGGGGATCCCGATATTCCATTCGCTGTCCGTCATGGATACTGGCACGTCATAGCTCTCGGTCCTGCCATCGACATGGATCTCGACAGCAAGCAGGATCGAGCCGCCCGCATCCGCGATATGGTCGCTCATAAGCGATGCGATGGACCAGAAGCAGTAGGCCCATGAGGAGTTGCGGAGTATCAGATGGATCTCCGTCTCAGGATAGCTCTCCGGAAGCTCCTCGACACCGGGGAGTCCCTCGACATAGTCGCTGATCTCCCTGTAATCCGTTATACCGGAAAGATATCTCAGGTTAGGATCATTCCGCTTTATCTCGGAATCATCCTCTTCCTCGTACTTCTCCCTGAGGAGTTCTATGATCTCCTCGCGGGACAAGGCCTCGATATTACCAATCCCTTCCTGTTCGGCAATGCCTCTCAGCTCGTCGACAGAAAGCGATTCGATGTTGACTAGTATCATCGCATCCCCTTATCTAGCTCGATGTCAAAATACTAGGTAATAGCGACAAAATAGTCAATAAATCGCGATTGGACGCAAGGAAATGCATCTTTTTCCCAACGCTCATGAGCCATCTGACAGATTCTCAAGCACCAATGGGACATCCGGAGAAGTACCTACCGTGTATCTATATGGACAAGCACCACCATTGCTTTTATTCCAGGTATCTATAGCACTATTCATGGCAGTCATGGCTGAGGACCATTCGCCATCCACCTTCTGAACATCAGCAGAAGAACCAGATCCTACCGCGACGTTAGCCCCTCCTGACCAATAGCCAGCGGTTATGGTGCCGGAATTATCACCAACAAAGCCTCCGGCATAGACAGAGGATGGAAAACCATCAGTCGCTGCGGTAATCGTATCCACGATGGCATAGCTTGCTATGATGCTTCCATCGTTAGTTCCTGTTATGCCTCCGGAAGCGGCATAAGCTGCTTCTCCAGTAGTCGTCTCCGATATGAGCATAACTACCGTCCTTTTCGAAGGAAGATGAAGTACCGTTACCGATGTAATAGCAGTCAATGATGCTTCCCTCATTCTCACCTGCTGTTCCTCCAGCACACACGGTTTCTGCTTTCATGCTTATTTTGATTTCTGATGAACAGCCTATGATCGCTGCAGAATCTTCTACAGTCCCTGCTATTCCTCCTACAGAATAAGACATCTTATTTCCAGTATTATCCGTAATTTCTATCACGCCATCTACATGGAGGTCCCTGACCGTTCCGTCCAGATAACCGAAGAACCCAAGCCCCTCCCAATTTGACGGTGACATGGCTTCCTTTATGTTCAGGCTGCCTATCCTATGCCCATTTCCATCGAATGTACCGTCATAAGGAGAACCGTAACTTCCTATGGATTTCCAGTTGCCAGCGTCTTTATTTGTCAGCGTGATATCCTCAAGAAGCACGCAATCATAGCTAATCCCTCTAGCGGTAGCTGTTGCCCATTCATTTAACCCAGCCTCGGTTAAAACATAGTAGGTATCACCCGCGATGGCATAGGAATCAATGGTGACTTTAAGCGTCAGGTCTTCAGAAATCGGCGCATTAGGATCGAACTCGGCTCCATTCTCATAACTTAGCTTTATATTCGAAAGCGTATTACCCTCTATCGTAATCGCAGGGAAGGCCATCGTATCACTCTTCTTCACATACACCTTATCCGGTATGGTGACTAAGTGCTTTATATCATCAGGCATCTGATTGGAAAACGTCACATCACAGGCCTCCGCCCATTTAGCATAAAGCGTGATTGATGATGTGACGGGGGCCTCGAAGTCATATAGCATTAAAGTATTCGCATCACTGTACCATCCATCGAAGATATAGCCTTCCATCTCTGGCTCATCTGGAACAACTGCAAGACTACCACTAGCCACGCTCTGGGAAGCGACTGCTGTCCCTCCACCCGTCTGGAAGGAGATCGTGTATCTCTTCGTATGACTGATGGCATATCGGTTCCACTTAGCATAGAGCGTTAGGTCGCCCGTTACAGGAAGCGCAGTATCATACTCATACTCATCCGTGAATGATTCATCGGTGTACCAGCCTTCGAAGGTGTATCTGTAGCTATAGGTACTGTCCTTCTTCGGTTCCGGTATACCATCAAGGGTGTTACCGTCAGTTACAGTTATGGTCGTCTCATATCCCTCTGGGAAATATCCACCATCGAGGCTGAACGTCACGGTATGGCTTTCGGGTCCTGAGTTGCAGGATAGCAGCATCAGGAGGAATAGTCCCCCCCCTCGTATCATAGTGCTAAGCGGAGCGTTTCCCTTCATATGGCCTCCCTCCTCCCCTCCATGATACCAGAGCCATGGAAATAGAGTGAAGGAAAGTAAGCGTAAAATAGTAAGCGTAAAATAGTTCCCGGTATTTAATCGTTGTCCGGACCTGTAATCTTCATGAGGAGGAGAAAATCATGGAGATAAGGCTGGAGGAATACGAATACTATATAAGGCCCGGCTATACGGACATGCGGAAGCAGTCCAGGGGGCTGGCCATCATCGTGCAGGACATGATGGATCTGGAGCCATTCCGTAAGAGCGTGTTCATTTTCTGCGGCCGGAGCCGGAGGATACTCAAGGCAATAGTATGGGATGGCAATGGCTGGATCGAGATCATAAAGAGGATAGAGTGCAACGAGCGGTTCTTCTGGCCGAAGGACGAGGATGAGGCCCGGAAGGCGACGCTGCAGCAGGTCATGGGACTTCTTGCAGGATACGATGTGTGGAGGCCTCTGCCGGAGCTGTCGCCAGAGGCTGTGGGATGAGGGGAAAATGATAGCCCGAATCCATAATAATTCCATATAATTATTGAAATTATTTCCATTTTAGGCTATCATATGACCATGAAGCTCGTACCTGGAAAACTGGACAAGGACATCCTTTCAAACCGCTCCCGCGAGGAGCTGGAGTCCCTTATCCTCATGCTCCAGGGCGAGGTGCATGACCTGAGGAGGCAGAATCTCGAGAAGGATATGGAGATAGCGAATCTCAGGGAGATAAACCGCATGAGGCTCCTTGAGAAGTACAGGCCGTCGTCCGAGCAGATGGCTTCCCTCTTCGATGAGCTTGAGCTCTACGATCTTGCCCAGCCGGCCCTGGAGGATGGAGGGAGGATAGCGGTCAGCGCGCATGAGAAAGCGAGGAAGAGGACCGGGATCTCCTCCGTGCCGGCCTCCACGCCTGCCTATGATGTATACCATACGGAGGGGGCGGCTGAAAGCTATACGGATGATGAGGGCATAGAGGATGAGATCGTATCCAAGGTCGCATACGTGCCGCAGCGCGTCGTCGTGGAGCGCCATCATTATCCTAAATACAGGGCGGTCTGCGCTGTCGAGGAAGGAAGGGAGACGGAGGTCGCGATGAGAAGCAGGAGCATCGACGCCATTGCAGCCTCCCCGTCCTTCATCTCCTATGTGGCCGTCTCCAAATATGATGATCATCTCCCGCTCTACAGGCTCTCCGAGATCCTCGGGCGGAGCGGGATACGGGTCTCCAGGCAGAAGATGGCCGGATGGCTGATAAAGTACATGGAAGCGCTCCTTCCTTTCAGCCGGTTCTGGGACAGGACGGTATTCCGGCAGAGGTTCCTTGCGATGGACGAATCGCCGGTGAGGATACTGGATGTGCTGAACGCGGAAGGAAGGCCGTCGTCCAATTGCTTCATGGTATTCAGGAGAGGCTCCTCGTATATTGCAC